>NZ_LWLC01000009.1:0-177574 GCF_001905065.1 Saccharothrix sp. CB00851 | reverse complement strand
CGCTTGCGGTCGAGATGGTGCACACTGATCACGCAGCCCTTTGGTTGAACATCCTTCTGTCGCAAGAGTGATGATCAACCAAGGGCTGCTTCCATGATCAACCGGGGTGCACGTCACCGACCGGGACCTTAAACGGCAAGCTGAGTGCCCGTTTACGATCAGTGAGTGCCGAGCCTCGTCTCGGATGAAGAAGATGTTCAGGGAGGACGAGGTTCCGATGGCCGGCGGACACAGGTTGGGGGTTGGGGAGAGCCTGCGACGGCAATCGCTGACCTCGCTCAACGACGCGTTCACGCTCAAGCACTTCGGCTTCGACGACCTCATCCTGGTGCGCAACCACGACCGCGAACCGCTGTGGTGGTCCAGCGCCTTCCACCCCGCGGACTGGCGGCAGAAGCGCTCGGGCACCGGGGTCAGCGAGGTCAGGCTGCAGCCGGACGGCAACCTCGTGGCGCACGACGAGGACGGCACACCGTTGTGGTCCACCGACACGGCGGGCAGCGGCGCCGAACTGCTGGAGGTCCGCGACGACGGGGACGTAGTCCTGCTGGACGGCGCCGGCGAAGTCGTGTGGCACACCGACACCGCCACCGCGGAGGTCACGCCGCCGCCGTTCCCCGTGGCACGCGGAGACCGCGTGCTGGTCGGGCAGAGCCTCGCCGACCAGAGCCTCACCTCCCCCAACGGCCAGTACGTGCTGGTGCACGACCACCAGCACGGCGGCACCTTCCTGTACGGGCCACAGGGTCAGATCACCACCTGGTACTACCGGGTCCCGCACATCTACCCGGATTCCTTCGGTACCCGGCTGGTGCTGGAAGAGGACGGACTTTTCCTGCGGTGGTGCAAGGACGAGATCGACGGCGTGGACGTGCGCGGCCTGCGCAAGGCGTGGGACAGCCTCACCACACCTCGGTTCCCGTTCCACCCCGAGCAGCTCGTGGTCCGCGACACCGGTGACCTGGAAATGCTGGACGCCGACGGTGAAGTCATGTGGCGCAACGGGTACAAGCACGACCACCCCGAGTTCGCGAAGTCCTCGAACCGGCCGCGCGTGAAGACGACCCGCAAGTCCGCCCGCCGGTCCGCGGTTCCGGCCGGCACGCCCCGGCTGCCGTCCACCGACGAGACGGTGCCATTGGTGCGCACCGACTTCTCCGACGACGACGCCTGGGCCTCCACCTGCGCTCAAGTCGCCTCGCCACGGCACTTCTCCGAAGGCGACATCTTCACCGCGGACGTGGAACCCGTGGACGACGCCGCGTACGCGGGATTGACCGCCGCACAACTCGTCACACTGGTCCCCGCCGACGCGGAGTGGGCGATCCTGCTGGTCGCCGACACCGCGACCATGGAATCGGCCGAGCACCACGTCCAGGTCGTCGACCTCGACGAGGACTACCGCGGCCGAACCTTCCGCGCGGCACCGTCGGCCATCCCGGAGATCGAAACCAACCTGTCACTGGCCACCATGGACTGGGAGTACTTCGCCGACTCCACGGGTGACGACGGCGTCGTCCGCCCCATGCTCGCCGAAAGCACCCCCGGCAGCGCGCCCCCAGCCACTGACTGACCCCGCCGGTCGCTACCTAGTGCTACGGTATAGCAGTACCCAGTGGCACCAAGTACCGGAGGCGCGTGATCGACAACCTGACGGAGATGTTGAAGGGCACGCTCGAAGGGTGCGTGCTGGAGATCATCGGCGCCGAGGAGACCTACGGGTACGCCATCACGCGCCGGCTCAACGAACTCGGCTTCACCGACGTCGTCGAGGGCACGGTGTACACGATCCTGTTGCGGCTGGAGAAGAACCGCCTCGTCCAGGTGACGAAACGACCATCCGAAGTGGGTCCGCCGCGGAAGTTCTACGCGCTCAACGAAGCCGGACGCGAAGAACTCGCGACGTTCTGGGCTAAATGGGAGTACATCACATCACGGATCGCCAAGCTGAAGGAGGGCGGGGGATGAACTTCTGGGAGACCATCACCGGCAGCGATCTCACCAGGGAGTGGAAGGCGTTCGAAGCACGGGCCGAGGCCCTGCCCGCCGACCACCGGGCAGCCTGGGAAGAGATCAAAGGCCACTTCTTCCCCTATTCGGACTTCACCGGCCGGAACCTGACCCCGATCCTCGACAGCGCCCTGGGACTGCTCGAGCAGACCGCCGCCGACGGTCAAGAAATCCACGAAGTGCTCGGCGACGACATCAGAGGCTTCTGCGCCGCACTGGCCGGCGAAGAAGGCGCCCGCAACCACCGCGACCGGTGGCGCGAGCAGCTGAACCGGAACGTCGCCAGGAAACTGGCCCAGCTAGGAGGCTGACGTGGGCATCCAGGACATCATCGAGGGCAAGAAGCAGTGGCGCGCCCACACCGCCCGCGTCAAAGCCCTCCCGCCGGACTACCGAATCGTCTACCAGGAGATGCAGAAGTACATCTTCAAAGTCGGACCGGTCGATCTGACCGATGGCACCCTGCTCTCCGGAATCGTCGACTTCTTCGAGGAGGGCGTCGCAGCCGGCAAGGGCGTCCTGGAACTCATCGGCCCCGACGTGGCCGCCTTCTGCGACGACCTCATCGGCGACTCCCGCACCTACGCCGACGCCTACCAGGAGTCCATCACCGGAAAAACAGCACGGACCAAGAAGTAACCCGAGCACCTTCGGCCACCCTTCAGCCCCGGTGCGCCACTTGAGCTGCCCGTGCCCGCTCCACCGCGAAACAGGCCGTTCGATCCGCACTTCCCACGCAGTGGTCACTTCCACCCCTCCTCACCGGCCACGTCCTGATCGTCACCGGCTTCGACACCATCCGGCACGCCGACATCGTCCAGACGAGGGTCGGGAAGGTGCGCGGGTCGCCGGTCGCCATGATGTAACCGAAGCTTGGCGCGGTTGTCGACCGGTGGCATGGGTGCGTCGGCCGACGTCTGTCGGACGCGGTCGTAGCCGGTGGCGGCGTCACGGGTGCCGTCGGCGCGTCGGTGCAGCTCGAAGCCGAAGCTACCGGAGTGCGGTCGGCTTACTTCACGGCACCGCTGGTGATACCGGAGATGATCTTTCGTTGGGCCACGACGAACACGGCGATCAGCGGGAGGCTCATCAGGATCACGTAGGCGAAGACGAGGTGCCAGTTGTTCAGGTAAAGCCCTGCGCTCGCGACGCGGAACAGGTTGAGCGGCAGGGTGTCGAGCCTCCCGCCGACGACGAAGAACGCGTAGAAGACGTCGTTCCACACGTAAAGGCAGATGAGGATGGTGGCGGTGGCCAGCACGGGGCGCAGCATCGGCAGCACGACCCGGCGGAACACGGTGACCGGGCCGGCGCCGTCGAGCTGGGCGGCCTCCTCCAGGGACACCGGGATCGTGCGGACGAATCCGGTGACGAAGAAGATCACCGTGGACAGGTAGATGCCCGTGTAGACGCCGATCATGCCCACGGCGGTGCCCGCGAGGCCGAGGTGGCGCAGCAGGAGGACCACGGTGACCACGGCGGGCGGCAGCACGATCCCGCTGATGGCCAAGGCGTAGAGCACGGCGGTGAGGCGGGTGGCGCGCCGGGCCAGCACCCAGGAGGCGAGCGACCCGACGGTGAGAACGCCCACGACGGTGGGCACGACGACGAGCAGGCTGCCGAGGAAAGCGGCCGGGATCTCGCCGTCGGTCCACACGGTCGCGAAGTTCTCCCACAGGTGCCACCGCGAGGGCGGCGCGAGGTCCGGGGACAGTGCTTCGCCCTGTGATTTGCCCGCCGTCACGACGACGAGCCACAAAGGTATGCCGATGACGGTCCCGCCGAGCAGTACCGCCACGAGCGGCTGGAGTCGGGTCCACACGCGCGCGTCGCTGAGGCGTGGTGCTGTCGTCACAGGATCTCCTCGCGCTTGCGCAGGAAGCGGATGACCGGGAACGCCATGAGCGCGACGAGCAGGAACAGCACCAGGCTCATGGTGGTGGCCTGCGCGAACAGGCCCTGGCCGAAGGTCCGGTAGATGAAGATGTTCAAAATCTCGGTGGTGCGGGCCGGTCCGCCGCCGGTGGTGGCCTGCACGATGTCGAAGCCGTTCATCGAGCCCAGCAGCGCGGTGGCGACGTTGAACGTCACGGCGGGCGCGAGCAGCGGTGACTTGATGGCCCAGAACGCGCGCCGGCGCGACGCGCCGTCGATGTGGGCGGCCTCCAGCAGGTCTTCGGGGATCGTCTTGAGCCCGGCCAGGTAGATCAGCATCGACAGGCCCATCCACTTCCACGCGTGGATCACCGCGACCACGACGATCGTCCACGTCGTGTCACCCAGCCAGGCGTACTGGAACGGGTGTCGGGTGACGGCCTCGACCAGCTGGTTGAGGCCGCCGTCCGGTTTGAGCAGGGCTTGGAAGACGTAGCCCACGGCGAGGGCGGACATCAGCACCGGGATGAGGAAGAAGACCCGGACGACCCGGTTGAGCCGGGTGTCGCGTTCGAGCAGGACGGCCAGCGCGAAGCCGAACGCGTTCTGGAACACCGCGACCAGGACCGCGTACCCGACGGTGATCCGCAGGGCGCTGAACAGGGTGCCGTCGGCGGCCAGGTCGGTGAAGTTCTCGATGCCGACCGCGTTGATGTCGCTCTTGAAGCTGGACCAGTCGGTGAACGCGTAGACGAAGTTGAACAGGGTCGGCAGGAAGAAGAACACGGCGAGGATCGCGAGCGCCGGTGCGATGAACCACATCGGGTGCGTGCGCCGGTGCGCGGTGCCGGGAGGGCGCCGGGGCACCGGCGCGCGTGTCTGCGTGCCGGAGTGGACCGGCACCGGTGTCTGCTGGACCGTGGACATCGCGGTGGGGCTCCTTGAAAGGGGTGACGTGCGCCGGGCGCACGTCCGGTCAGAAGCCGGGGACCCCGGCGGCCTTGGCGAGTTGTTCGAACTGGTTCTGGGTGGCTTCGGCCACCTGCTCGGGGGTCATGGTGCCGGTGATCATGTCGGCGAGGTTGAGGTAGAGGTCGGGGTTGGCCACCGCGAGCACCTGCATGGAGCCGACGGCCGTCGGCAGCGCCGCGTGCACGTCGAGCAGGGCCTGGGGAACGCCCGGCGGGTTCGGCACCGCGGTCTGGAGCGAGACCGTGCCGCGGTCCTTGACGAAGTCCGGGTAACCGGGGCCCATCCAGTAGGACAGGAGCTGGCGAGCCGCGCCTTCCCGCTTCGCGTCACCGGTCTTGAACGCGACCAGCGCGTTGGACTGGTCGGGAATGAACGTCCCGACGTTGCCGGACGGCGAGATCGGGAAGAAGCCGATCTTCCGGTCCAGCGTCGCGGTGTCGGCCTTCGCCTGGAGCTGGCCGAAGAAAGAGTTGACCTGCACGACCATCGCGGCGTCGCCGTCGAGCAGGGCGGTGCCTTGGTCGGTGAACTTCGCGGTCTTGATGTCGGCGTTGAACAGGCCCTCGTCGATCAGGGACTTGTACTTCGTGATCGCGTCCAGCACCGGCTTGCCGGAGAACGTCTCACCGCCGGTGTTGATCTTCTCCCAGAGACCGTCCTTCGCCGCGTCGGCGAGCTGGACCTGCACCCACCACTGGGTGGCCCAGCGATCGCCTGCCATCTCGTGGAACGGGGTGACGCCCTTGGCCTTGAGGGTGCGTGCCAGGGCCACCATCTCCTCGAAGTTCTTCGGCGTCGAGGTGATGCCGTTGGCGGCGAAGACTTCCTTGTTGTAGTAGACGCCCTCGACGGCCGGGCTGGTCACCAGCGCGGCATAGCGGGTGTGGTCGAGGATGCCGGTGATGTCGCGCAGCGCGGGTGTGAGCCGGGACAGCCAGGGAGCGCCGTCGAGGGACTGGAGGTTGGCCTTGGCGTTGATGGCGGTGAGCATGGACGCGGTCGGCTGCCAGAACGCGAGGTCCGGCTTGTCGCCGGTGGCGACCTTGGTCTGCACGCCCTGCTCGTACGGGTCGGGGATGGTCACGACGTCGACCGACGCGCCGGTCGCCCGCTCGAAGCCCGCGACGACCGACTCGGGCACGGTGTTGCTGTTCTGCGCGGCCCAGATGGTCAGCTCGACGCCGTCGAGCTTCGCGGTGGGGTCGGCCCAGGTGACGGGGGTGTCGGCGGACGTGTCCGCGCCGGGGTCGCTGCACGCCGTCAGCGCCAGTGCGAGCGCCGCTACGACGACGCCGATGCCGAATTGCTTCATGGTGGTCGGTCCTCTAGGGGAGTAGATCGGTGGCGGTGATGCGGAACAGCCGTGCGGCGGCCGGTTCGCGGTCGGTCGGGGTCACGGTCAGCGCCCCGGTGTCGGCCGACCACGCGCGGGTCCAAGCGGGCAGTCGCCGGGGGTACAGCACCTCGACCTCGACCTGCCGGCCGCGCAGGTGGGAGAGGGGGAGCGTGACGGGCGTCGTCGTGCCGGTCCGGCGCCAGACCGCGAGGTAGGTGACGTCACCCGTCCGCAGGCCCAGGCTGAGCCACGGGTCGTCCCAGCCGGGCAGGCCGAGCGGCCACACCGGCACGGCCCTGGCGAGGTCCGCGCGGATGTCCTGGTGGACCTGGACGGCGTCGCGCACGGCATCGAGTTGTCCGGCGTCCATGCGGTCCAGGTGCCCGGACAGGTAGAGCCGCCCGAGCATCCCGGTGACCAGCGTGAACGCGCCCTCCTCGGCCGACATGCCGGGCTGCGGGTAGGCCCAGCTCGCCGACTGCTCCGGCAGCACCGACAGCGGGGCCGCCACCGCGATCGGCGGGTAGCGCAACGGGTCCTGCTGGTCGCTGGTGGACTGCAGCTGCATCCGGGACAGCAGCGCGTAGTCCATCCGCATGGCCCCGGACGCGCAGTTCTCCAGCACCAGGTCCGGGTGGCGGTCCAGCAGCCGGTCCAGCCACGCCTGGTGGGCACGGTTGTGGCCGAGCAGGCCGTCGCCCGCGCTGTCGGCATCGACGTCGGTACCCACGCCGGGGTCGATGTTGTAGTCCAGCTTGAAGTAGCCGACGCCGAGCTGCTCGACCAGCCGGTCGACCACCTCGTCCAGGTGCGCGACCGCCGCCGGATGGCGCAGGTCCAGGTGGTAGCGGTCGTGCTCGACCACCCGCACCCCGCCGCGCCGCAGGAACGCCTCCTCCGGCAGCTTGTCGGCCATCGGGCTGCGGACCCCGACGACCTCCGGCTCCAACCACAGGCCGGGCACCATGCCGTGGTCACGGATGCGGATGAGTACCTCTTCGATGCCGCGCGGGAAGCGGGTCTGCGACGGCTGCCACTCCCCCACGCTGTCCCACCAGCTCGCGTCGTCGTCGTACCAACCGGCGTCGATGCAGAACACCTCGGCGCCGACAGCCGCGGCGGCGTCGACCAGCGGCAGCAGCCTGGCGGTGGTCGGGTCGCCCATCAGGGTGTTCATGTAGTCGTTGAACACCACAGGGAGCGCGGTGTGGTCGCCGTGCGGTCGCACCAGTGCGCGCCGGTGCCGGGTCAGCTCCGCCGTGGCGCCGTCCAGGCCGTCGTGGGACACCGCCACCGAGACTGGCACGGTGGTGAAGCTCTCCCCCGGTGCCAGCGGCCGCCGCCACTGGTGGTCGACGTCGGTCGGGCCGAGCAGGGCCACGTACGCACCGTCGAGCCGTTCGCCCACCTCCCAGCGCCACGGCCCGTTGTGCTCCACCTGCCACAGCCAGGTCTGCCCGCCGACGCGGTCGACGAGCCCACCGGTCGGCAGGTGCGTGCCGGTGGACCAGGCGCCCGTGCTGACGACCGCCACCCGGCCGCGACCGTGCTGGCCGTGCGAACGCAGGTCGAGGTCGGGCACGCGGTCCCGCAACGGGCGCCGGGTCCACCGGCCTTCGCCGAGCCACTCACTGTCGGCGGCCACCAGGTCGAGGTCGTCCACGAGGTGGCCGCCGAAGCCGGCGGCGAAGGACGTCACGCCGAGCAGCAGCACCGGCTCGGTGCCCCCATTGGTCACCCGCGTGATGACCTGGCAGGCGCCGACGCCGTCGGCCGACCGGAACGTGGTCTCCGCGGTCAGCCCGATGCGTTCGTCGCGCTGGTCGACCCGCAGCTCGTGCCACGGCCCGAACCGGCTGCGCGCGTCGCCGGTGTGGACGAGCCGCCGGCCGAGCGAGGTGTCCGAGAACCGGTGGGACGCGCGGGCCCGTCCCGCACCGGCCACCAGCAACTCCACCAACGGCTGCGCGGCGCGGCCCGGGTGGCGGGTGCCCCGGCCGGACAAGGTGCGCACGGCCACCGGACCGTCCGCTGGCACGTCCAGCACCAGTTCCAGTGCCGAGTGGCCCCAGACCAGGCCCGTGCCGGTTTCCGACGAAGTCAACGCTGCTCCTGTCGTGCGCGTGGGGACGGAACCGCTAGCCGAGGGGTGCGGCGATCCGGATCAGGTCGATGTTCGGGACGTAACCGCTCGACGCGTTGCCGAACGTGATCGTGTTCGCCCCGGCCGCGAGGTCCACGTCGACCACCGTCGTGTGGTAGTTCGACCAGCCGAACGTGTTGCGGAAGTACACCCGCTTCGACGGGCCGCCGTTGACCCTGATGTCCGCGCCCCGGTCCACGATGTTGTTGTTGTAGCTGTGGTCGCCTTGGACTTCGGCGTTGGCGTAGGCGACCACCATCCGGTAGCGCCCGGCGGACGGCACCGTGACACCGGTGAAGCCCAGGGTGTTCGCCGCGCCGGCGCCGATCCAGCCGACGTACCGGCCACCGGAGGCCGCCGCGTCGTCCACCCGCACCGCCGTGCCGCCCAGCGCGTTGCCCGCGGCCTCGGCCTCGTAGGTCGTCACCGTGCCGGTGGTGGGCGTGACGTCGAGGTAGTCGAGGTTGACCGCGTCGCGGTCGTCGCCCGCGTAGGCGTTCACCTCGACCTGGCTGATCCCGGCCGGCAGGAACACCTTGGTGGTGGCGGTGTTCCAGGTGTTCCAGTCGGGGGTGCCCGGCAACGCCCGGTCGGTGAGGTCGGCGCCGTTGAGCCGCAGCCGCACCGAGCGGTCCGCCGGGGCACCGCTGTACGGGCCGGCCGAGTAGCGCAGGCCCAGGTTGTAGTAGCCGTCGGTGGGCACGGTCACCACGAACTTGGTGCTCGCGGTCGTGCTGGCGCCGTAACCCTCGACGAAGTAGGTGCCCGAGTAGCCGGTGTTGCCGCCGTGGGTGATGCGGGCGGAACCGTCGATTCGCGCGTACTCCGCCTGGTACCGCGACGAGGGACCGGCGGCGGTGCGGTCCCTGTTCGGCGTGATGATCACGTGGTAGGCGGAGGTGCCCTTCAGACCGGTCAACGGGATGGTGACCTGCCCGCCGCTGCTCGTGAAGTCGCCCTCGGCCACCACGTACGGCCCGGTCGAAGGGTTGAGGCCCGAGCTGTCCACGCCCCACACCGTCGCGTGCACGGTGGAACCCAGGTAGGGTGCCGATCCCAGGCCCCGCACGACGACGTTCGTGCCGTAGGTGCCCGACGCCGGGTTGTTGCCGCCGAACACCACGCGGGCCTGCTGCTTGGCCGCGTCCAGCGCCGCGACGCCCTGCAGCGAACCGCTCGGCGACGGTGGCGTGACCGCGACGGTATGACCGGTCAGCTCGCCGTACCACTTGTAGAGCCACCACGCGCCGGTCGCCTGGTTGTTGCGGGTGACGAGGTCGTTGAGCCCGCCCGCGGTGCTCCAGTACGCCAGGCAGCCGTCCACCTTGCTCGCCTCGAACTTCGCGACGAACTGCACCAGGTTGCCGGGCACCCCGAGGTCGCCCGAGAACCGCCCGTACTCGTTGATCGAGATCTGCCGGGGGCTGATGCCCAGGCCGCGCTCGATGGCGCGGTAGTCGTCGAAGTGCTGTTGCCAGGACGTGAAGAAGTCGTCGCCCAGCTCGTGCCACGCAGTCACGTCCGGCAGCACACCGTTGTCCCGGGCGAAGGTGAGGAACGCGCGCAGGTCGGCCGACCGGTAGGACGCGAAGTTGGGCCCCGCGATCCGGGCGCCGGGGTCGATGGACCGGATGCGCTGGAACACGGTCTTCCAGTCGGCCAGGAACCGGCCGCGCAGCTCGGTGGAGTACCAGATCGCGTCGGGTTCGTTGAACGGCACGTACACGTAGGACGAGCGGTGCGGGTCCGCGACCACCTTGCGCACCATCACGTCCACTTTGGACAGGTAGTCGGCGAGCCCGAGGTTCTCGTACGGCCAGTTCCGGTAGATGTCCTGCATGTAGACCTGGATCTCGCGGCCACCGGCGCGCTTGAACATCGGCGCGATCTTCAGCGCGTCCCCGTTGGGGTGTTGCAGGCCGTCGGGCGCCTTCTGCGCGGTGACCTGCGGGCGCAGCGCGGCGAGCATCGTCTGGTTGGGGATGCCCTCGTCGCCGAGCCCGTACAGGAACCCGGTCGCGCCGTACCGCAACGCGCCGGTGTTCGCGGCCAGGTCGACCAGGAGTTGGGGCGGTGCGGCGGCGGCCCGTGTCGGCACCGCCGTGACCATCGCCGCGGTCACCGCCAGGACCACGCCCAGGACCCTGCTGCGACCCGCTGTCTTCGGATTCATCTCCGCCATGACCTCCACGTCGAGGTTCGAGCCCGGATCACTGTCATGTGACCGGTCACATCACCGGCCCGAGGGAAGTGTGAGCGCTAACACGTGCCAAGGAGAAGGGGCCGTTACCTTGTTGTTACCGTCACACGTCCGCGCGGGCGGGTGGCGGCGCTGTCGACTCGCGCACCACCAGGCACGGCGGGTCGAGCTGCGCCGGGCGGGCGTCGTCAGCAGACAGCAGAGCCGCCAGGCACGCGCGTCCGAGGGCGGCGAAGTCCATCCGCACGGTGGTGAGCGCGGGCGTCCAGAACTCCGCGCCCGGCACGTCGTCGAAGCCCACGACGCTCACCTCACCCGGGACGTCGCGCCCCGCGTCGTACAGCGCCCGGCGCACCGCGATTGCCGTCGTGTCGTTGCCGCACAGCACGGCCGTGACCAGCGGATCCGCCGCCAGGACACGTCCCGCCTGGTAGGCGGAGCGCGGTTCCCAGCCTCCCGGCACGACGGCGGGCACCGGCGCGCCCGCCTGTTCGAGGGCGTCGCGCCAACCCGCCTGACGCGCGCTGGCGCCCGTCTCCGAGGGGATCGCCACGTGGTGCACGGTGCGGTGCCCCAGCGACAGCAGGTGACGGGTGGCGTCGGTGGCGGCCTGGCGTTCGTCGAGGAAGATCATTTCGCGGGTGACGTCCGGCAGGCCGCCCGCCTCCGTGGCGGCGACGGCGGGCACGTCCACCGGCAGCGCACGCAGCACCGCCGCACCGGCCGCGTCGAACGCGATCACGACCACCCCGCCCGCGCTGGGATCGGTGACGTACTCGACGGCGTGCCGCACGTCGTCGGGCCGTTCCGACTCGACCACCCGGATGCCCACCGACAACCCCAGGGGGCGGGCGGCTTCCTCGATGCCGCGCAGGGTGGACGCGTACCCGTACAACGTCGTGTCCGCGGTCACGACCGTGACCCCGTGCGCACGCCCGAGCCCGAGTGCGCGGGCCGCCCGGTTCGGCCGGTACCCGAGCCGGTCGATGGCTTCCAACACCTGCCGGCGGGTGTCCGGGCGGACCCGGGGCGAGTCGTTGAGCACCCGTGACACGGTCTGGTACGACACCCCGGCCGCGGCCGCGACATCGCGAATGCTCGGCGCGCCCGCCGAGCGCCGCCGTGCTGCTCCGCCGGGAGAAGATCGCGCCACCGGGCCATCTTCGGCCGTCAACGCGTTCAAGGCAAAACGCGGGACTCCACCGGGATTCGCGACGTCCGGGCGGTTCAGGCCGGAGTGCGGTCGGCCAGGGCGGCGACCGCGCGCGTGACACCGTCCTCGGCGCGGACGAGGGCGCCGATCTCGGCGGCTCGACGGCGGAACGCCGGGTCGTGCACAGCTGTGGTGAGGGCGTCGGCAAGGGTGTCGGCGGTGAGCCGTTGTTGTCGTAGTGGTGGTGGGGCGACGCCGATCGCATGCGCACGCTGGGCCCAGTGCGGTTGATCGGCGACGAACGGGCACACGACCTGGGGCACGCCGGCGGCCAGCGCCGCGCCGGTGGTGCCGGCGAGGTCGAGGTCGTCACCGGCACCCATGGCGGCCAGCACGTACTCGTCACACGCCTGCCGCAGCCCTTCCTTCGAGCCGAAGTGGTGCACCACCAGCGCGGGCGACACCCCGGCGTCGGCGGCGATGGCCCGCATGGAGGCACCCGCGACACCGTCGGCACCGAATCGGGCCAGTGCCGCGTCACGGATGCGCGCGCGGGCGGTCAGGTCGGAGGTTGCTGAACGCATGTACAGAGCATTGAACTCCGTTCAGCCCGGTCCAGCCTGAGCCGCCGGTCCTGACGCGATCTTTACGCGGCGGTCGGCCGCACCGCGGTGATCAGCACGGTGTGCTTGCCGACCTGGTAACGGCCGTCGGCGTCGATCTTCGCCTGGAGGAAGTCCCGGGCGGCCGATCGCTGCTCGGGGGTGAGTGGTTCGTGGGCGATGCTGTCCAGGTGGGCGAGGACCGGCTCGGCGGCGGGGATGTCGAGATCGCACGGGTAGCGTTCGACCACGACATCGGAGAAGTAGCGGGCCACGCGCGCGGACGCGGTCTCGGCCGTGAAGTCGTTCTGGTTGCCGGCCAGCGCCACGTCGGGACGGCCGATCGCCGTCCCGATGGCGTCGAGTTCGGCGAGGTGGTCGGTCCCGTTGACGGCGATCACCACCCGACCGCCCGCGCACAGCACCCTGGTGAACTCGCGCATCACCGCGCGCATCGCGCTGCACGCCTACGGCACCAATTCGCAGGACTGGTGAAACCACGTCGACCACGTCGCATGTGGGCTCGCCTTGACGTTGACCGACTTCTCGCCCGCCATGTGCGAACAACTAGATCAGCCGCGTCGCACTGCTGGACATCGGCACCGACGACGACGCGCAGATTGCCGGTCGTGGTCGCGTACTGGGTGATGGCATGGGCTGACGGCGTCGAGGTCACCACCAGATCGTAGAAACGCAGTGCCCCGCTCACACCGAAGCGGCTGGTATGAAGTGACCATGGACGTGAGGCGGCTCGTGGTGCCCGTGGCAGCAGGTGTTGTCGCCGCGGTCGCGTTCGGGGTTTGGTCGTTCACCACGCGGCACAGCGCGACGCCCGATGTGGTCGAGGGTTGGGCGATGCCCAACACGACGGGGACCGCGATCTCGTTGCACGACAGCAACGACACGCGGGAGGGCAACGGCTACGAGATCGCGGGCGCGTGGTGGGCCGACGGCGACAACGCCTGGCATGCCGGAGGCGGTCCCACCTGCGTCGGAACCGACACCGCCGTGAAGACCCGCGTGCGACTGGGCATCGTGGACGTGCAAGCCGGTGGGGAAGGCGTCGACGGGCCGCGCGTGGTGTGGTTGCGTTGCCTCGATTAGCCGGACCGGCGGTCGTCCAAGTGGTCGAGGACGGTGGGGGCGAGACCGAAGGCGGTGGTCATGCCGATGCCCGAGGTGACTGAGACGACGCGGGTGGTCGGGTGTTGTAGAAAGCAGCCTTCGGACCGAAGTAGCGCAGCATGGTCAGGGTGCCGGCACCGACACCCAGCACGTACACCCAGAAGGCGAGGTTGTGCGGCTGGAACAGCCGGAACGGCCGGCCCCAGCCCGACTCCCGGATCGCGGCCAGCTGCGCCGCCTTGCCCGTCGACGGCTCGGCCGTCGTGTTCCCGGGCAGGATCGCGTCGGTCATCGCCGCACCGCCGGTGTGATGCTGCGCAGCAGCGTCGCGACTTCGTCGTGGACGTGCTCGAACTGTCCCGGCGCGGTGCGCACCCGGACGAGCAGTGCGGGTGCCGAGTCGACCGCCTCCGTGCCGACCGCCATCTTGAACGCCACGTCCAGCCCGTCACCGCCGGGCCCCGAGCTGGTCTCCGCCACCCCCACCAGTCCGGAATCGGTGGTCACCGTGGCGCGCGGCCCGCTGAGCGCGGGCGCGTCGTCGCCCTCGGCCCGGCGCACCTGGTCCAGGAATCCCCACGCGCTCCCCCGGTACGAGGTGCCGCGCAGTTCGATCTGCGCGCCGCCCGCGACCAGCAGGACGAACGCGCTGGTCGGCGACGTCCCGGCACCGCCGACCAGGGTGCCGTCCTCCAGTTGCCGGCCCACCGGCGGCACCGCCGTCGCCCCGTCACCCAGGTCCAGCACGTCACCCGCCCGGACCTCGTTGTGCCACGGCATCGCCGCGTTCAGCGCGGGCAATCCGTAGATCAACAGCAGGACGACCGCCAAGACTACCAGCGCGGGCCCGAACGTCCGCCGGTCCAACCCGACGAAGGTGTCGCGGCGCGTCGCCGGTGTCAGGCCCCGGTCGTCGCCTTCGGGTGGATGCGGTCGAGGTTGTCCTCGACCCAGTCGCGCAGCTGCGCCAGTGGTTTGGCCACGCTGTAACCGAGGTCGGTCAGTGCGTACTCGACGTGCAGGGGGACGGCCGGGTAGACGGTCCGGGTGATGAAGCCGGCGTCCTCAAGGCGGCGCAGGGTGGTGGTCAGCACCTTCGGGCTCACGCCCTCCAGGCGCCGTTGGAGCGCGCCGAAGCGTTGCGGGCCGTCTTCGAGCGCGCCGATCGCGAGCGCGGACCACTTGTTGGCCAGCAGGTCGAGCACGTCGCGGCACGGGCACATCGCCGCGTAGACGTCGTGGTGGTCGTGCCGGTCCGTGGTGCAGCTCGTCGCCATCGTGGGCCGATCCCCCTCTGACCTGTGTCGCTTCCCAATGGATAGTAGCTCCCCTTGCGGGTTACCAGTACCTCGTGGGTAGCTTCGGCGGCGTCGACGCGGGCCGCCGGAACCGGGGCCGGACACGATCGAGGAGGAGCACGATGTCCACACCGACCATGAGGGCGATCAGCCAGGACCGATTCGGCGGCCCGGAAGTCCTGCGCCCGGTCACCGTCGAGCGGCCCGTGCCGCTGCCCACCGAGGTCCTGGTGCGGGTCCGCGCCGCGGGGATCAACCCGGTCGACTGGAAGACCCGAGCGGGCAGCGGGGTGGCGGGTTCGCTCGGCGAGCCGCCGTTCGTGCTGGGGTGGGACGTCTCCGGTGTCGTGGAAGAGGTCGGCTTCGGGGTGCACACCCTAGAGGTGGGCGACGAGGTGTACGGGATGCCGTGGTTCCCCCGCCAGGCCGGCGCCTACGCCGAGTACGTCACCGCCCCCGCGCGCCAGTTCACCCGCAAGCCCCGGGCTCTGAGCCACCACGAGGCCGCCGCCGTGCCGCTGGCCGGGCTGACCGCGTGGCAGATGGTGGCCGACGTCGCGCACGTGACCGCCGGCCACCGGGTGCTCGTGCACGCCGCGGCGGGCGGGGTCGGCCACCTCGCCGTGCAGTTCGCCAAGCACCTCGGCGCCCACGTCATCGGCACGGCCCGCGCGGAGAAGCACGACTGGCTCTCCGCGCTCGGTGCCGACGAACTGGTCGACTACACCAAGGCCCGGTTCGAGGACGTGGTCCACGACGTGGACGTGGTCATCGACCTCGTCGGCGACGGCCACGACCACACCAGCACCCGCTCGCTCGACGTCCTGCGGCCCGGTGGCCTGCTCATCGAGGTGCCTTCCGGCGCCTCGCCCGAACTGGTGGCGCGGGCACAGGAACGCGGCGTGCGGGCCGGCTCCTACCTCGTGGAGCCCGACGGCCACTCGCTCACCCGCATCGCGCAGCTCATCGACAGCGGCGCGGTCACCGTCGAGGTCGAAGACGTGTTCGACCTGGAGAAGGCCGCCGAGGCCCACCGCCGCGGCCAGGAAGGACGCACCCGCGGCAAGTTGGTCCTCCACGTCGCGCCCTGACCTGATCACGACGCACGGGGATCATCCCGTCGGGATCGCGGCCGGCTGGAGGTCGGCCGCGATCCCGCGAGGCTGTCGGCGATGAGGTCAGGAGGTGGGCATCATGACCTCGTCGATGACGAAGACGGTGGCGTTGGCGGTGGGGATGTTGCCGCACAGGACCTTGGCGCCGTTGACGGTCACGTTGTCGCCGGAGCCTTCGACCTTGAGCGTGCCGCCCTGGACGGTGGGCAGGGTGGCGGAGGACAGGATGCCGTCCTTGTCCAAGCGCTGCGGCACGACGTGGTAGGTCAGGATGCCGGTCAGCTTGGTCTTGTCGGCGAGCACGGCGTTGAGCGTTTCCGCGCCGAGGGCGTCGAAGGCGGGGTCGTAGGGCGCGAAGACGGTGTATCCGGCGTCGGTCTTGTTCAGGGTGTCGACCAGGCCGGCGGCCTTGACCGCGGTCACCAGTTTGGTGAGCAGCGGGTTGTTGCTCGCGGCGGTGGCGACCGGGTCGTCCACCATGCCGTCGAGCGAGCCCTCGGTGTCCTTGGGCAGGCCGGCACAGGCGGCGCCGAACACGTCGCCGGTCTTGGTGACGCCGTCGCTCATCGCCGCGCTGCTGGTCGTGGTGGTCGTCGTGGCGGCGGCCGAGGTGGTGGTGTCCGAGGCGGCCTGGTCGCCGCTGCCGCACGCGGCGACGGAGAGCAGGGCGGCGGTGAGGACGCCGATCGCGGACGCGAGCCGGGTGCTGCGCATGGGAGTCGCTCCTTTGAGGACGGTGGCCGGAACTGTGTTCCCGGCTTGTCATGAGTGATTCGGTGCCGCTGCGGCTTCGGATTGGTCGAAGCCGGGGGAAAGTCGGGCCGTTTCCACCGCCGCGGGCCGGTCAGGGCCGGGCGGTGAACACGATCGTGTGCCGGCCGGTGGCACCGTCCGGGATCGGTTCGGCGCGTTCGCCGGTCTGGGTGTGGCCGGTTCGGTCGGTGGCCCGGACTTCGAGGGTGTGCGAGCCGGCGGGGAGGTCGAGTTCGGCACGCCACATGCGCCAGGTGTCGACGTTCACCTCGGTGCTGAGCTCCGTGGTCTGCCAGGGGCCGCCGTCAATGCGGACCTCGACCCGGTCGATGCCTTTGTGCTGGGCCCAGGCGACGCCGGCGGCGACGAACGTCCCGGCGGGCACCTGCTCGAAGGGTTTGGGCCGGTCGATGCGGGACATGGTCTTGATCGGGGCGCGTCGTGCCCAGTTCCGCTTGACCCAGTAGGCGTCGAAATCGGCGAACGTGGTGAGTTCGGCGTCGACCAGCCACTTGGTCGCCGACACGAACCCGTACAAGCCGGGGACGACCATCCGCACGGGGAAGCCGTGTTCGGCGGGCAGCGGTTCGCCGTTCATGCCGATGGCCAGCAAGGCGCCGCTGTCGGGTTTCATGATGTCCTCGACGGGCGTGCCACAGGTCCAGCCGTCCGCGCTGCGCGTGGCGAGCTGGTCGGAGCCTGGTCGCACGCCCGCTTCGGTGAGGATGTCGCGGAGGGACACGCCGATGAAGTTCGTGGTGGAGATGTAGGGCCCGCCGACTTCGTTGGACACGCAGCAGAGGCTGGTGCTCCTCTCCACCAGCGGGCGGTCGAGCAGGTCGTCGTAGGTGAGCACGAGTTCGCGGTCGACCAGGCCGTGCACGCGCATCCGCCAGTCCTGGGCACGCAGTCGGGGCACGGACAACGCGGTGTCCACCCGGTAGAAGTCGGCGTTGGACGTGATGAAGGTCGGTGTGCCGTCGCCGGTGAAGTCCGCGCCCGCCGGGATCGGCGGCGCGGCCACGTCGGGCGAGAGCCGGATGAAACGGCGCGAGGCCTCCACGTCGACCCGGCCGCCGATGAGCTGCCCCGCCGCGGCGGTCGTGGCGACGACGGTGGAGGCGATCAGGAAGCGGCGCCGCCCGAGACCGGGCACCGACCAGTCCAGCGAGCGCACCGGTCGCCCGGCACCGTCCACCGTGCCTTCGGGCCGAGCGCCCTTGTGCAGCCACCGGAAGACCAGCACACCCACGACCAGGCTGCTCAACGGTGCCAGCACCGCGATCCGGTCCAGCGTGGGGCGGGCGAGCACCGCCGCGATCCCGATCACGCCCAGTGCCACGGCCGACAGCGTGCCCGGCAGTGGACCGCGGCGGGACAGCAGTCCGGCCAGGACCGCCGCGGCGGCGATCACGAAGGCCATGCCCGCCAGCAGGACGACCTTGTCGTGCTCGCCGAACGTGCGGATCGCGAAGTCCTTCACCGGGTGCGGTGTCAGGTCGATCGCGGTGTTGCCCACGGCCAGGAACGGTGACGCGAACGGGTCGATCAGCGCGGCCACGAGGTGACCTGTGGCCAACCCCGCCGCCACCGCGATCAAGCCCACCGCGACCGCTGCCCACCGCGGCACCTCGGGATCGGACGACTGGCTGGGCTCCGGTGCGTTCATACCCGGTCTTCGCAGCCGCCGACCTCGCGGATTGGCGTGCTCCTCAGACCAGCGGGAGGACCACCACGGTGGGGGTCGTGGGTCGCGGGGACCCGCCTCGCGGCTCCACGGTCAGCCCGACCGCTTCCCGGCCGGTGAAACCGCTCGCCAGCAAGGGACGCGGTTGTTCGTCGGAGGACGTGAGCAGACCGGCCGGACGCGGCCCATCGGCGCCGATCAGCCACAGCTGGTACGTGCGGTCCTCCGGCAACGGCGCCAGCCCGTGGGCGAGGAACACCACCTGTCCCTTGGCCGACGACGCCACGACGGTGCCCGTGCCACCGCCGGCCACGTCAGCCCGCACGAGCTTGGCGTCCGGTGCGGCCAGCAGCTCGGCGACCTGGCTGTTGCGGGTGTTGACCTGCTCCAGGGCACGCAGGTCGCGTTCGAGCCGGTTGTTCGTGTCGACGGCCTGGATGCCCAGCGTCACGGCGACCGCGATGCCCGCCGCGGCCGCCAGTGCCGCCGTCCTGCGCGACCGCCCCGATCGGGTTCCCGTTCGGACGGTCGCGGTCCGCGGTGGCAGCTGTCGGGTGTGGACGACGGCGGCCAGCACCCGGTCGCGCAGGTGGGCGGGCGGCTCGGCGGTGGCCTCGCCGGCCAACCGGACGGTGGTCTCGCGCAGTTCGGCGGTCTCCTGGGCACAGCCCGCGCAGCCCGCGAGGTGCTCCTCGAAGAGGCGCCGCTCGGCGTCGGAGAGGGCGTCGAGCACGTAAGCGCCGATCAGCGTGTGCGCTTCGATGCGCGCGGTGTCGTCGGTCATCGGGTCACCCCCAGGCAGTCTCGGAGTCTGATCAAACCGTCGCGCATCCTGGTCTTGACCGTGCCCAGCGGGATGCCGAGCACCGAAGCCGTCTCCGGATAGGTGTAGCCCTGGAAGTAGCCGAGCAGGATCGACTCCCGCTGCAACTCGGTCAGCATCGACAGGCACCGCCGCACCTGCCGCCGCTCGACGCGTGCCGCGACCTGCTCGCTGACCGCGTCGAACGGCGTCTCCACGTCGAGGCGGGCGGCGAGGTCCTCCCGGCGGGTCGCGGCCTGAGCGGAACGGACCCGGTCCACGGCCCGGCGGTGCGCCATCGTCATCACCCACGCCAGCGCGCTGCCCCGTCCCGGGTCATAACGGCCGGCGGTCCGCCACACCTCCACCAGCACTTCCTGCGTGACCTCCTCCGACTGCGCGTGATCACGCACCACGCGACGAACCAGGCTGAACACCCGGCCCGCCACCACGTCGTACAGCCGCGCGAACGCCTTGTCGTCACCGCGCGCGACGAGGGCCAGCAGCTCGTCGGCCGTGGCGTCGTCCCCCTCTCGGGTGTCGGCGGACACGGCCTGGAGCTTGCGCTCACGCCCTGCCATCGCGCCCCTTGCCGACCAGCCGGTTGACCGACCCGAACATGAACCCCTCCTCGACTGAGCACACCGCCATCCCTTGTTCGTCGCCGGAGGCGGATCGGATTGGTTCGCGTGGCCGGTGTCACCCGGTCGTCTCGGTCCGGGAACCGATCCCAGGTCTTGAACGACCACCTGTACACCCGCCGGTCCACGCCACCACCCACTTCCGGAGGCAATCTGTGAGGCCGTATCCGCACGAACGGGAGGTCGACCAGGCGGCCGTCGACAGCGCCGCGGGAGCCTTGCCCGACACCACGACCTGCCGGATCCCCAGCCCTGTGCTCGGTCCGGTCCTGACCCGCGCCGGGCTGGCCATCGCCGGCCCGGGACCGGCGGACGTCGAGGTCAGGTCGGCGCGAAGTTCGGGATGGCGGAAGCTCGCGCCGCGGCCTCGACCTTGCAGTTCCTCGTCGCGGCGGGGCTGTGGTCGGCGGCCCTCGGCGCGCTGGCCCTCCACGGAGTCGTACCCGACCTGGACCGACTGCGGTACCGCCTCGACGAGCACGCCTCCGTGCGGCTGGCCCTACCCGAGCCCGGCGGCTGGACCACCACCGACGATCCCGCGCCACTGCTGCTGCGCGCCGTGGTCGAGGAACAGTTGAAGCCGTTCCACGCGAGGTTGCGCACCGTCGCCAAGGTCGCGGAGGGTCTGCTGTGGGGCAACGCCGCCGCGGCCCTGCGCAGCGCCCTGCGACCACTGCCCGACCTGCGCAACCTCGGCGACCGCCTGCTGACCACAGCGGAGCTGCGCGGCACCCTGTTCCCCGACGGCATCCGCCGCAGCTGCTGCCTCTTCTACCGCACACCCACCGGCCACACGTGCCGCACCTGCCCGCTGGTCGGCGCCGCGGTCACCCGGCAACGTCAGTCGTGATCCGGGCGACCGGTGAGGTGGTGGTCGGCGGTCTCGACCGCTTCGGCCAGTAGCCGTCGCACGTGGCCGCCTCGCACCCGGTAGACGGCGCGGCGGCCCTCGCGGCGCACGGAGACCAGGCCGGCCAGCTTGAGCTTGGCCAGGTGCTGGGACACCGCGGGCCGGGCGATCCCCACCGCGGCGGCCAGCGTGGTGACGTCGTACTCCGCACCGCACAGCAGCCACATCATCCGCAGCCGGGTCGCGTCGGCCAGCATCCGGAACCCGTCGACGGCCGCCTCGACGTGCGCGCCAGTAGGTAGCTGTTGCCAGTCATGCGTTGTTGCAACGTCGTCGCGTGCGTACATGAGCACGTATGGTGTCACCCGGTTCCGCGGAAGGCCAGCCGTCCGGAGGTGCGCGCCATGCTCGGGGTGTTGTCGAATCGCACGTACCGACGCCTGTTCACCGCCCAGGTCGTCGCCCTGGCCGGCACCGGACTGGCCACCGTCGCCCTGGGCCTGCTGGCCTACGACCTGGCCGGACCGGACGCGGGCGCGGTGCTCGGGACGGCCTTCGCGATCAAGATGGTGGCCTACGTCGGCATCGGCCCCCTCGCGGCGGTCCTGGCCGCCCGCTTCCCGCGCAAGCCCTTGCTGGTGGGCCTGGACCTCGTGCGCGTGGCGGTCGCGGCCGCCCTGCCGTGGGTGGACGAGGTGTGGCAGGTGTACCTGCTGATCTTCCTGCTCCAAGCGGCCTCGGCGGCGTTCACCCCGACCTTCCAGGCCACCATCCCCGACGTCCTCACCGAGGAACGCGACTACACCCGCGCCCTGAGCCTCTCCCGCCTGGCCTACGACCTGGAAAGCCTGCTCAGCCCGCTGCTCGCCGCCGCCGTCCTCCTGGTGGTCAGCCACGATTCGCTGTTCGTCGGCACCGCGACCGGGTTCGCCGCCTCGGCGCTGCTGGTGTCGACGGCGGCACTGCCCCGGTCGCACCGCCCGGCGGCGGGCCGCTCGATCACCGCCACCGCGCGTGGCCTCCGCGTCTACCTGGGCACCCCGCGCCTGCGCGGCCTGCTCGCCGCACACCTGGCCGTCGCCGCCGCCGGGTCCGTGGTCCTGGTCAACACCGTCGTCTACGTCCGCGACCTGCTCGGGCGCGGCGAGACCGCCGTCGCGATCGCCCTGGCCGCCTACGGCTCGGGTTCGCTGGTCGCGGCGCTGGCGCTGCCCCGCGTCCTGGACCGCCGGCCCGACCGCCCGGTCGTGCTGCGCGCGACGGTGACGCTCGCCGCACTGCTGGTCGTCGCCGTCCCGGCCACCGCCTTCCTCGGCGACCTGCGGTGGTACGCCCTCCTGGCGCTGTGGGCCGCACTCGGTGCCGCCGGATCGTTCGTGCTGACCCCCGGCGGACGGCTCCTGCGCCGGTCGGCGCACCGACCCGACCTCTCCGCCGTCTTCGCCGCCGACTTCGCCCTCTCCCACGCCTGCTGGCTGGTCTGCTACCCCCTGGCCGGGTGGCTGGCCACCACCACGTCGATGACCGCGACCCTGCTGGTTCTCGGCCTCGTCGCCACCGTCGCCGCCGCGGCCGCGATCCGCCTGTGGCCGGCCCACGACCCGGAAGTGGTCGAGCACGAGCACCACGGCCTCGACTCCGACCACGACCACCTCCACGGCGCGGTGCCCGTCGGCGCGTGGCACCGACATGCGCACCCCTACCGGATCGACGACCTCCACGCCCGCTGGCCGGCCGTCGTCCGGTAACGGCTTCGGGCCACCGCGGGAACCGAAGGGCACTCACCGACGACCAGTGGGACGGAGCGGTGCCATTCCGCGCGATCACGACCCGGATGGAGCGGCATGGGCTGGTACGAGGACGACGACCTGTGGGTGGGTTTCGCCGAGGTGATGTTCCCGCCGCGCCGTGCGGCGGAGGCGGAGCGGGTGGTGGCCACCTCGCCGCTGTTCAAGGTCGCGCCGGGCGATCGGGTGCTGGACCTGGCGTGCGGCCCGGCGACGCACCTGGTGCCGTTGGCCCGGCGCGGGGCGGTGGTCACGGGGGTGGACCTGAGCGAGGCGATGCTGGCACGAGCCCGTGAGGCGTGCGAGGCGGCGGGAGTCCAGGCGCGGTTGGTGCGTGCGGACATGCGCGAGCACGTCGAGCCCGGCGCCTACGACCTGGTGATCAACATGTACACGTCGTTCGGCTACTTCACCGACCCCGGCGAGAACCTGGCCGTGCTGCGCAACGCCCACGCCGGCCTGGCACCCGGCGGTCGGCTGCTGGTCGACGTGATGGGCAAGGAGGTGTTCGCCGGGTGGGTCGGCCGTCCGCAGGCGGTGGACGTCGCCGGTGGCACGGTGTTCATGCGCGACACCGTGCTGGACGACTGGACGCGCGTGCGCAGCGACTGGACCTGGGTGCGCGGTGACGAGGTGCGGCGCACGTCGCTGTTCTCCACGCTCTACAGCGCCGCCGAGCTGCGCGGGTTGTTCGAGGCGGCGGGGTTCGGCGAAGTCGAGTGCTTCGGCGACTTCGACTGCTCCCCCTACGACAACCGCGCCCGGCGGCTGATCGTGCGGGGTACCCGCGCCTGACGGTCCGCCGGGTGCGCACCCGGCGGACCGGACGGTCGATCAGGACGAGCGGGCGAAGCAGGTGCCCTTGGCGCCCGGGAACAGGTCGGGTGCCAGACCGATGGCGAAGTCCCGGATGAACACGTCGACGTCGAGGTAGGTCTTGGCGCGGCACTCCTCGAAGTTCTCGTCCACACCGGCGATGAAGTTGTTCTCCCGCAACGGCCGGAACTGGTTCGTGCGCGGGTCGGCGGTCAACGTGTCGCGGGTCGTCTTCATCGGGTCGTAGACGATGAAGAAGTCGGCATCGGCCGCCGTGCCCACGGCCTTCTCGAAGTCGTACGGTTGGCCGTTGGGCGCCGGGTTGTCGGGCGCGAAGACGTTGGCCACGCCGAGTTGGGTGAGCAGCCTGCCGACGAGGGTTTCGGCGCCGTGGCCGTGGACGAACTCGCAGCCGCGCTCCGGCACGACGCAGAGGTAGCCCACCTCACGGTCGCCGATCTTGCCTGCGACGGTGGAGACGACCTCGTCGTAACGTGCCTTGATGCGGTCGAACTCGGTGTTGGCGGCGCCTTCGGCGTTGTAGAACGCGGCCACCATCTTGATCCACTCCGCGGAGGCCAGGGCGTGGCGCTCCAACCGGTTGGACACGCTCACCCCCGGCATCCCGGCGGCACGCGCGTTGCTGATGTCGTCGAAGCCCTTGCCGAACCCGGACATCAGGATGACCTGGTTCTTCAGGCCCAGCACGGCTTCCTTGTCCAGGTCGGTGTACTCGCCGATCGACAGCGGCTTGCCCGCGGCCTCGACCACCCCGGCGTACCACTCGTCCTTCTCGGCGTTGCCCAGCAGCTGGCCGCTCAGCCCGGTGATGGTCTTGTTCTTGCCCAGTCGGTCGACCATGGCCAGGGCGTTGAACGAGGTGACCGACACGGTGGTGACCGGTACCTGGACGACCAACGCGCCTTCGAGGTCGCCGGTGGCCTCGGGTGCCGGTGTACCGCACTGGTAGAGCACGTACTTCAGCTCGGGGCCGTCGGCGTTCTCGGTGTCGGTGAGCGTGATGGTCTTGTAGGAGTTGTGGTAGCTGATCCGCCAGAGCTCGGACTCGGTGACCGTGCTCTTGTCCGGGAAGTAGTCGCGTCCCTCGGCGTAGTCGGTGACGCAACCCTCGGCCTCCGCTTGGCTGCCCGACGCGCCGGAACCCGGGCTCGCGCAGCCGGCGAGCGCCAGGGGTAGCGCGAGCAGCGCGACGACCGAGCGGGTGAGTGTGTTCACGGTGGTGCTCTCCTGCGTGCGTGAGGGGTTGGTGGCGGGTGCTCATCCGGTCCGCGCGTCTTCGCGCAGGGGTGTGGCGCAGCCGCGCAGGTGGGTGACGAGGGAGTCGAAGCCGACTCCGTGTGCGCGGGTCGCGTCCGGCACGTGGGTTCCGTCGACCCACCAACGACAGGGTGTGCCGGGTTCGACGGTCAGGACGTGGTCGGCGGTGGCCGGGACGGGTGTCCACCCGGCCCGCCGGGCGGCGTGTTCGGCCCACTGCCGCAGCCGTCCCTCGCCGACCACCCGCACGGTCGCGCCGGGCACCTCGGCGTCGGCGACGACGATCGTGGCGGCCGCGTCGTCGAAGGACATGTTCTCGCCGGTGAAGGCGCGCGTGATCGCGTCGCCGCACGCGAGGTCCTCGGGCGCGCCGGCGGTCACCGTGCCGTCACCGCCGACCAGCCACACCTGGTCCGCGCGGCGCAGCGCGAACGCCAGGTCGTGGGTGGACAGCACGATCGCCGTGCCGGTGGTCGTGCTCAGCCGGGTCAGCATCGCCGCGAACTCGATGCGGCGGGCCACGTCCAGGAACGCGGTGGGCTCGTCCAGCACCAGCACCGCGGGTTCCTGCGCCAGGGCGCGGGCCACCATCACCCGCTGCCGCTCACCGTCGGACAGGTCGGTCAACGGACGGTCGCGCAGGTCGGCGACCCCCGCGTCGAGCAGTGCCCGGTCGACCGCGGCACGGTCCCGCGCGCTCTCCCGGCCGAGCCACGACCGGTAGGGGATCCGGCCCAGCGCCACCACCGCGTCGACGCTCATCTGCCCCACGTCGACGGGTTCGGTCAACGTGACCGCGAGCCTGCGGGCACGCTCACGCGGTGAGAGTGCCGCCAGGTCTCGACCGTCGAGCAGGACGTGACCGCCCAACGGCGGCTGGGCGCCCACCAAAGTGCGCAGCAGGGTCGACTTGCCCGCGCCGTTGGGGCCGATCAACGTGATCAGCTCCCCCGGCCGGGCGGCCAGGTGCACGTCGCGCAACACGGTGACGGCCGGGTGCCGGCGGCGTCGCCGGTAGCCCGCGCTCACCGCGACCGCCTGCAACGCCGGACGGGGTTCGCCGGTCATCGTGCCTGCCTCCTCGCCCGACCCGACAGCAGCACCCACAGGATCACCGGCGCGCCGACGAACGCGGTCACCGAGTTCAACGGCAGCGACGTCCTGGTCAACCCGTTGCCGCCGGCGACGTATTCGGCCACCAGCACGATCACCGCACCGATCAACGCGCTCGCCGGCAGCACCAACCGGTGGTCGCTGGTGCGCACCAGCCCTCGCGCCAGGTGCGGCGCGGCCAAACCGACGAAACCGATGGCACCGCAGTAGGCGGTGATCACGCCCGACAGCACGGCGACACTCGCCAGGGACAGGAAGTGGACGCGGCGGACGTTGATGCCCAGGCTGCCCGCGTACCGCTCGCCCAGCAGCAGGGCGTTGAGCGGCTGGGCCAGGAACACCGACAGCACCAGCACCACCGCGCAGGACACGGCGACGACCTGCAGCTCGTGCCACGTCACGTTGCGCACGGAGCCGCGGGTGAAGGTGGCCAACGCCTGCAACCGGTCGGGGTCGGTGTAGTAGACGAGCATGTCCACCACAGCACCGGCCAGGTAACCTAACATCACGCCCACCACCAGCACCACCACCGGATCGCCGACGCGACGGGCGATGCCCAGGGCGATCAACAGCACCCCGGCGGCCCCGGCGACCGCCGCACCGGTCACCCCCAACTGGCTGACCACGCCCAACCCCGACAACCAGCCGACACCGCCGGTGCCCAGGATGACGATCGCGGCACCGAGGATCGCACCGGAGCTGACGCCCAGCACGAACGGGTCGGCCAGCGGGTTGCGGAACAGCGTCTGCATCTGCGCGCCACCGACCGCCAGCGCCGCACCGGCCAGCAGCCCGGCCACCACCTTCGGCAGCCGCGCGTCCAGCACGATCGTGCGGCTCACCGCGGACTCGGCGTCCTGACCGGTCAGGATCCGCAGCACCTCCCCGACCGGGATGGCGATCGAACCCTGGGCGATCAACACCACGACGACGCCCAGCAGCAACAAGACCAGCAGCCCGAACAGCCCGGCCACGTACCCGAAGCCGTGCCGGCTCCTCGGCGCGGTGGCCGTCATCCCGTCGTCGGTCATCTCCTCGACACCCGTACCACTACCCGACACCGCGAACCCTGCTCCTCCCTCCGGCGTACAACCGGCCACCACCGCAGAAGTCGTGCCGCGCCGCTATCCGGTTCCCGGCCCGTGCGCGGTTCCGCCTCGGCACAGCAGTGGTCGTTCCACCGCGCGGAGAAGTTCCCCGGCGCCCGATTCCACCGCCACGGGAACCGACGACGCCTCGCCAACGACCACTAGGACCGGACACGACCACACCCGAGAGGGCTCGACCATGATCCTGATACGCACGACGACACCGGGCACGTTCCGCTGCCCGGGCTCGATCGGAAGGTGAGGACCGTGCTCGACCACCACGCCGTGGCCCCGCCGGTCCACGAGCACATCACCGACGCCGTCAAGACCCCGGCGCTCGTCCGGCTCACCCCGAACACCGTGCTGGTCCGCTTCGAGACGCTCAAGGTCTACGCCGCGCTCGGCGCGGTGCGCCACCTGATCGAGACCGGGGTGATCAGGCCGGGGCAGACGGTGGTGGACAGCTCCAGCGGCATCTACGCCCTCGCGCTGGCGATGGCCTGCCACCGCTACGGCCTGCGCTGCCACATCGTCGCCTCCACCACGGTCGACGACACCCTGCGCGCCCAGCTGGAGATCCTCGGTGTCAGCGTGGACCAGATGCCGCCGTCGGACGACCTGCGCCTGGACCAGAGCCGACGGGTGGCCCGGGTGCGGGAACTGCTGGCCCGGCGGCCCGACATGCACTGGATGCGCCAGTACCACGACCCCGTGCACCACCTCGGCTACACCGAGCTGGCCGACTTGCTGCTGCGCGCGTTACCCGGCGAACCGCTGACCGTGGTGGGCAGCGTCGGCACCGGCGCCTCCACCGGCGGGCTCACCCGCGCACTGCGCGAGCACGACCCGCTGACCCGGCTGGTGGGCGTGCAGCCGTTCGGCAGCGTCACGTTCGGCAGCGAGCGGTTCACCGACCCGGACGCGATCATCGCGGGCATCGGCAGCGCCATCCACTTCGACAACGTCCACCACGAGCTGTACGACCGCATCCACTGGCTGGACTTCCAGCACGCCATGGCCGCCACCGTCGGCCTCCTGCGCGACCACGCCGTCTTCGCCGGCCTGTCCACCGGCGCCGCCCACCTCGTCGCCACGTGGGAAGTCGCGCGCGATCCCCTGCGCACGCACGTGGTCATCGGCGCCGACACCGGCCACCGCTACACCGGACGCGTCTTCACCCGCCACCGCGAAGCCCTCGACCCCGCGCTGCTGGCCCCCGTGGAGATCGACTCGCTGGACCGGCTGGCCCCGCCGTGGGCGGCGATCGACTGGGCACGACGCACCCACCGCCCGGCCGTCCCCACCCAGGAACGTCCTCACGAACGCAGGAAGGACCCCGTGCCGTGACCATCGTGCTGCTGGAAGCCCTCACCTTGGGCCTCGGCCGCCTCGCCGACGCGGCCCGCGCCCACGGCCACGACCTGGTCCTGCTCACCGGAGATCGCTCGACGTACCGCCACGAACTGTCCCGCCACGGCGACCGGGTCCGGGTGGTGGACGTCGACACCACCGACGTCACCGCGTGCGAGCGGGCGTTGCGTGACGTGCCGGACCTGGTCGGGCTGATCAGCTCCACCGACACCTGGGCCTTGCCCGGCGCGGACCTGGCCGAACGCCTCGGCCTGCCCGGTCCCTCCCCCGACGCCGTCCGGACCCTGCGCGACAAGGCCGCGGTCCGGGCCAGGCTGCACGAGCACGGCCTGAGCCGCAGCGGCCCGCTCGACCCCGCCACGACCGAGGTTTTCCCGTTGGTGCTCAAGGATTCCGCGGGCACTTCGTCGCGCGCGGTGTGGCTGGCACGCACGCCCTCCCAACGTGACGCCGCCATGCTGGAAGCCGCCGCCACGCCGCTCAAGGGCCGCCTGATCGCGGAACCGTACTTCGAAGGCCCTCTCTACAGCGCCGAGACCATCACCTGGCACGGTGAGACGCGGTTGCTCGGCCTGCTCAGCCGGGTGATGTCCCCCGAACCGCTGCGCCGCGAGGAGGCTTCCGGGTTCCCGGTCGCCTTCCCGGACGCCGACCACGCCGCACTCGCCGACTGGATCAGCCGGGTGCTGCACGCCGCGGGCCACGACCGCGGCTTCGCGCACACCGAGTTCGTGCTCACCGCCACCGGTCCCGAGGTCGTCGAGGTCAACGCCCGCATCGGCGGTGCCCTCGTCGGCGAGGCCCTGTGCCGCGCCTTGGGCGTCAACGCCTACGACGCGATGGTCCAAGTCGCCCTCGGCACCCGACCCGCCCTGCTCGACCACCCGGATCACACCGGCACCGCCACCGGGTTCGTGGTCGTCTACCCGCGCGAACCCGGCGTGCTGGAAGGCTGGACCGGCCTCGACCGACTGCCCGAACTGCCCGGCAACCCCGAGTGGTACCCCACCGCGAGCCCCGGCGACGCCCTGGAGCACCTGACCGACCAGCGCTCCGGCACCGGCATCGTCCTCGCCGAGGGCCCCACCGCCGAACTCGCCCTGCACCGCGCCCAAGCCGCCGCCGGCGGCATCATCCCGGTGGTCCGGGTCGGCGAACGCGTCGACGCGGCGGTGTGACCGCGCGTCGCCGGCGTTGTGGGACCCGGCCGGATCGCTGCTCCGGCCGTCTCGTGGTCACGCCCGGGAGGGCTCGCGCCGTCGCGGTCCTGCTGGACTCGCCGGTGACCGTCCCGGGTCACTGGCCGGTCGGCGTCCCCCGGCGCGCTGTTCGCCGCGCGTGCCCACGCCGGGACAGCGGGTCGGGACGGTCCCGGCGTGTCCGTGGTTCAGGCGGCCCGTCGGTGGGCGGTGGGTCGCAGGTGGCCTCCCCGGCCGCGGCGCCCGCCCGGCTGCGGCGTGAGGTCGTCGCCGTCGGAGTCGTCGTGGTGATCGCGGTCGTGGTCGTGCTCGGCCGGGGTTCCCGGTGTCGGCTGTCCCCGGTGGGCGCGGGCGACGAGGTAGAGCAGGGCCAGACCCGCCACCAGGGGCAGGTGCGAGACGACGCGGGTGGCGGTCGCGGTGCCGGCGAGCAGGTCGTTGACCGAGAACGCGACCAGCACCGTGACGAAACCGCCCAAGGTGGGCAGCAGCCCCGCGGCGCGGTGCGCGTGCACCGCGGCGACCATCAAGCCGATGCCCAGCGCGAGGTTCCACGCGGCGCCCTCGTTGAACAGGTGGGTGGTCCCGTGCCCGGACTGCCCGCCGGTGGCACCGGCGAGCAGTTGGGCGAGCCCGAGCCACAGCTGGACGATGGCGACCGCGGCGAGGGCGAGGCGCGGTTTCAGCGCGGTGTGGCGTGGTGGGGCGGCGGCCAGCACGGCGTCGACCAGGTCCGGTTCCGGCTCGACGGGCCGGACGCGGATGGTCCTGGTCAGCGCCTGTGCGCTCGCCTGCCACCGGGTGCAGGCGGGGCACCGTGCCAGATGCGCGTCCGTCTCGGCGGCGGGTACGGGCTCGGTCTCGCCGTCCAGGCGAGCCGAGAGCGCTTCACGGCAGGATTGGCAGTCCACACACCTATAGTCGCTCCATTCGGCTCACCGGTTCCAGACATCGCGTCGTTACCATCCGAATCGTGAAAGCCTTCGACGACGAGGCAACGCGCTGGGCACTCGACGCGCGCTCCGGCGACCGGACCGCCCTTGAGCGGTTCGTCCGCGCCACCCAGCGCGACGTGTGGCGGTTCATCGCCCACTTGTCCGACGTCGGGCTCGCCGACGACCTCGCGCAGGAGACCTACGCCCGCGCCCTCACCAGCCTGCACCGCTTCGCCGGGCGTTCCTCGGCCCGGACCTGGCTGCTGGTCATCGCCCGCCGCGTCGTGGTGGACCACATCCGCATGGCGCAGTCACGACCCAGGCTCTCCTCGGGCGCGGACTGGGCGCAGGAGGCCGACCGCAAGGCCGCCGACACCGGCTTCGAGGACACCGTCGCGCTGAACATGCTGCTCGACGCACTCGACCCGGACCGCCGCGAAGCCCTGGTGCTCACCCAGGTTCTCGGCCTGTCCTACGCCGAGGCCGCCGAGATCGCCGGCTGCCCGGTGGGCACCATCCGCTCCCGCGTCGCACGGGCCCGCGGCGACCTGCTCCGGGCCACCGGCGACGACGAGGCGACCGAGGTCGGCTGACGCGTCGAGCGCGGCCGTCCCGGAACCGCGGTGGTGATCACCTGCCGTGTCCGGCATCGCCTTCGTGGCCGGACTCGGGCACCGCCGGTGAGGGCCGGTCGCCGATCGGACCCACCGCCGAACCGAGGCTCCAGGCGGCGGCCGCCACCAGCACCAGCACACCTCCGAACGCGGCCAGTTTCACCATCGGCGTCATCCGCGCGACCAGGTCACCGACGCCGCCCAGCCCGATCACCAGGCCGCAGCCCGCCACCAGGACCACCGCGAGCACGCCGGCCACGACCACCATCACGAGCGACCCATCACGCCGACAAGCCGGACCATGCACCGAGCGTACCGGCCCGACGTGGCCGCGCCGAGGTCAGCTCCGGTAGGCCGTCATAAGCATGTAGTGGGGTTCTCCGGTGCGGGCGCAGTTGGTGAACACCTCGTCCAGCGCGGCGACCGTTTCGGCACCGTACTCGGCGGTCAGCTCCTCGCGGTGGGCACGCAGGCGTTCCAGCAGCATCGGGTTGTGCCGGTCGGTCTGCTCGCTGATGTCGAGGTACTCGGTCAGGTGCAGGCCCGCGTCCCGCAGCATCGGCGGGTACTCCTCCAGCCGGTGGAACGGCGTGTTCAGCGCGGCCCGGCGGTACTGCTCGATCATCCTCAGCCGCTCACCGGTGAACGGGATCCGCTCGTAGAAGTCCGTCAGCGCCAACCGTCCTCCCGGCCGCAACACCCGGCCGATCTCCCGGAACACGCGCGGCCGGTCGGCCATGTGCACCAGGGACTCGATGGCCCACGCCGCGTCGAACGAGGCGTCCTCGAAGGGCAGTGCCTCGGCGTCGGCGACTTCGAAGCGCACCTGCCCGTCGAGGCCTGCCGCCCGTGCCCGCACGGTCGCCTCGCGGACCATCACCGGACTCGTCGAGATACCCACGACCTCCACGCCGCACGCCCGGGCCAGCCGCCGAGCGGGCGCGCCGAGCCCGCACCCGACGTCGAGCACCCGTTGGCCCGCCGTGACGCCCAGGCGCTGGATCATCACGTCGGTCAGGTTGTCCATGGCCTCGTGCAGCGTGCTGGTGTCCTCGCGGGAGTACCAGTACCCGTAGTGGACGTTGTCACCGGCCAGCCTGACGATGAGCGGCAGGGCGTTGTCGTAGAACGCCACGACCTCGGCGCTGCTGGGAACGTACTCGGTGGTCATCGGGTTGCCTTCCGGGCCGTGCGTCGGCGTGCGACCGTGGGGACGTGGGCGGGATCGGTCAGCCGGGCCTGTGCCCGGCCACCAGCAGGTAACCGAGCTTGGCGCGGCACACCTCGAACACCGGGGCCAGGCTGTCCTCGAACGCCCGCATCCGCTCGGCTCCGTAGGCGTCGGCCAGGGCCGCGCGGCGGTTGTCGAACAGCGACGCCACTTCGTCGTACGTGCGGCGAGCCCGAGCGCCCCAGTCGCGCCGCTGCTCCACCACGAGCCCGGCGCCGGCCACCAGGTCGCACAGCGCCGGCGCGGTGGGCGGGTCGAAGATCCCGTGCGTGGCGATCGCCTCCAGGTCGGCCGGTGTCAGCGGCACCTCGGCGGTGTAGTCGGTGACGGCGAACCGCCCGCCGGGGCGGAGCACCCGGTTCATCTCCCGCAGCCACTGTTCTCTGTCGACGGCGTTGGGCAGCGAGTCGAAGGCGAGCAGGGCGTCGAAGGTGGCGTTCGGGAACGGCAGCGCGCCGGCGTCGGCGTGGCGCGCGGTCACCAGGTCGCCCACACCGGCGGCAGCGGCCCGGCGGGTGGTTTCCGCGACGTGCCAGGCGCTGTTGGAGATCCCGGTGATCCGGACGCCGAACCGCTCCGCGATCCGGATCGCGGGCTCGCCCACGCCGCAGCCCACGTCCACCAGGTGCTGCCCCGGGGTGAGCGCGAGCGTGTCGACCACGAGGTCGGTCATCCGCTCCAGCGCGTCGCGCAAGGGCGTCGGGTCCTCGTCATCGGCCCAGTAGCCGAGGTGGATGTTGCCGTGGTAAACGTCGACCAGGTCGCTCATCCCGTCGTAGATCTCGCCGACCTCGTCGGCCTCCTGCCTGGTGGGGCTGGACACGACCCGATCTCCTCCCGGTTCGCGAGCGCACGAGCCGCTCGCGGCGTCGGACGTCCTCACCTCCGATCTAACTACAACATCATCCAACTTCCTGCGGACAACTGTCGCTTGTAGCCGGACGGGTGAACCGACAACACCTGTCCCTCAAGCGAGTGAAATGCGGTCATCACCCGCCCGCGCACCGCACACGCCGGGCTTGATCAGTTTAAAAACTGATAGCTTGTGGATGTTCGTGTGACCGCCGCCACCGGGAGCCGGGGAATGACTGACACCAGCGCGCTGGGCGCCGAGGTCGCCCAGATGTACGAGCGGACCACCGCGCTCGTCGAGCTGATCTGGGGTCCCAACCTGCACTTCGGCTATTGGACCGACCCGGACGACACCACCGACAAGGACCAGGCGCAGGAACGGCTGACCGACCTGATGATCGAGCGGGTCCCGCTCGCAACGGGACAGCGCCTGCTGGACGTGGGGTGCGGCGTGGGCCACCCGGCCCTCCGGTTCGCGCGCAAGACCGGCGCCGACGTCGTCGGGGTGACGATCGCACCGGGCCAGGTGGCCGCGGCCACCGAGGCCGCGCGCGAGGCGGGGCTGCGCCACCGGGTCACCTTCGAACTGGCCGACGCCGCCGCGCTGCCGTTCCCGGACGAAAGCTTCGACGGCGCGTGGGCCTTGGAGAGCATGCCGCACATGCCGGACCGCGCCGCGGTGCTGGGCGAAACGGCCCGGGTGCTGCGGCCGGGGTCGTGGTTCGCGATGACCGACGTGGCCCGGTGCGGACCGCTCAGCGAGCGGCAGCAACGGGATCTCCGCGAGCGGATGCTGATCACCGCCCTGCCGCGGCCGGAACTGCTGGCCCTCCTCGGTGCGGCGGGGTTCGACGTCCTGGAGGTCGTCGACATCACCGCGAGCACCTCGCGCACCACGGACTTGACCAGGCAGGCCCTGGAGGGCAACGCCGAGGAGTGGTCCCGGCGGTACGGCGCGGACACGGTCGAGCACATGGCGCGTGTGCTGGACGTCTACGACGACGCCGTGGCCACGGGGATGGAGTACCTCCTGATCACCGCTCAACTCGCGCCCAAGGCCGGACGACCATGAGCGCGGCCATGCGCGAGATGTCCGACGCCGAGTGGCGGGCCTTCATCGGCCACGGGACGCGCACCGGCAAGCTGGCCACCGTCCGCGCCGACGGCCGGCCACACGTCGCGCCCGTCTCGTTCGTCGTGGACGGCTCGGAGGTGCTGTTCTTCACGGGTCCGGCCACCGTCAAGGGCAGGGCGCTGCGACACCACCCGCACTTCGCCCTCTGCGTGGACGACGAACGGCCGCCCTTCGCGTTCGTCCTCCTCGAAGGTGAAGCGCGGGTGGAAGGCGAGCGAGAGCAAGTGCGCACCTGGGCCCGGCGCATCGCGGCGCGGTACCTGGGCGAGGCCTACGCCGATGCGATCGCGCTGCGCAGCGAGGAACTCGGCGAGGTGCTGGTGCGCGGCCGGATCACCAAGGTGGTCGCCCGCGCCGGCCTCGCCGTCCCGGACGCGGCGGCGCAGCCGGTGAGCACACCGTGACGGCCACCGGTGAAGCACCTCCGCCCGGCACCACGCGGGCCACGATCGGCCGGTGACCACTGGTGGATCACCCGGCTTGACCGGACTGTGCCGCGCACCGCCCAGGAGCGAACGGGCCACCGGCGGTGTGTCGAGTGAAGGAGACAACAGATGACCAGCGACCTCAAGCAACGCAAGTACGACAAGGTCTTCGAGCGGTTCGACGCCGACCACGACGGTCGGATCGACCAGAGCGACATCACGGCGTTGGCCGACAAGTGGCGCAAGGCGCTCGGGGTGACCGCGGCCTCGCCCGAAGGGACCAGGCTCGCCAAACTGGCCTCCGACATGTGGATGGGGATCCAGCGGCACACCGACAAGGACAGCGACCAGGCGATCAGCAAGGAGGAGTGGGCCGCCGCCGCCGAGGACCCGGGCTTCGTGGACAACGTCGCCGTGCCCTTCTCCCTGGCCGCCTTCGACGCGGCCGACTCCGACAGCGACGGCAAGATCACCCTGGAGGAGATGATCGCGGCGCAGTCCCAGGGCGGCATGTCCGAGAGCGAGTCGCGGTCGGTGTTCGACAAGCTGGACGCCGATGGCGACGGCTTCGTGACCCGGAAGGAGTTCGCCGCCGCCACCAAGGAGTTCTACCTCAGCGACGACCCGAGCTCCGCCGGCACCGAACTGGCGGGCAGCCTGTGAGCCGTCGAAGTGGGTGAGCGGGTTCGCGACGCGGCCGCCGGGTGTGCCCGGCGGCCGCGGTCATCCCCGACCGGGTCCCGCACGACCGCGACCGCCCGCCTGCTCGCCGAGGCCGCGTTGGACGGTGCCCGCCGGCTCGGCGCGAGGCACGCGTCGTTCCGGCTCGACCGCGTGCGGACCGGGCAGCTGGTGCTGTTCGACGGATCCGTCCACACCGCGCACGATTCCGCGGTCACCGGTCTCTCGGTGCAGGTGTGGCACGACGGGGTCTGGGGGTTCGCCGCATCGGGTGAGGTGACGGCGCGGTCGGCGCGTGACACCGCCGGTCGTGCGGTCGACCAGGCGAGGTTCTGCTCGGCGCTCGGCCGGGAGGAGGAACCCGTTCCCGAGCCCGTCCACGACGGCACCTGGTCGTCGGGCTTCCGGATCAACCCGTTCTCCGTGCCCGAAGCCGAACGCGCCGAGCTGCTGGCGGCGTGGAGCGCGCGCCTGCTCGCCGCGCCGGGCGTCGAGCACGTGCGAGCCAAGGTCGTCGCGGTGCAGGAGGACAAGTTCTTCGCCGACCTCGCGGGCACGTCCACCGTGCAGCGACGGGTGCGTGTGCACCCGCAGGTGGTGGTTGCCGGTGGGTCGACCACGCTGCGCACGGTGGGGCCGCCCACCGGACGGGGGTGGGAGTACCTGCTCGGCGAGGGGTGGGACTGGGACGCCGAACTGGCCGCCCTGCCGGGTCTGCTGCGCGCCAAGCAGCACGCGCGGCCGGTGGTCCCCGGCACGTACGACCTGGTGATCGACCCGTCGCAGTTGTGGCTGACCATCCACGAGTCGGTCGGTCATGCCACGGAGCTGGACCGGGTGCTCGGCCACGAGGCCTCCTACGCGGGCACCAGCTTCGTCCGTCCGGGCGATGTGGGCGGGCTGCGCTACGGGACGCCGCTGATGACGGTCACCGCCGACCGGACCACCCCGCACGGCCTGGCCACCGTCGCCTACGACGACCAGGGAGTGGCCGCGCAGTCCTGGGACCTCGTGCGTGACGGCGTGCTGGTCGGCTCGCAGTACGACCGCCGCACCGCCCGCGTCGCCGGTGCGACGCGCTCGGTGGGCTGCGCGTTCGCCGAGTCGGCGTTGAGGCCCGCGATCACGCGGATGCCCAACGTCTCCCTCGCGCCCGCCCCCGGCGGTCCCACCACCGAGGAGCTGATCTCGGCCGTGGACGACGGCATCTACCTCGTCGGGTCCGACAGCTGGTCGATCGACGCGCGGCGGGGCAACTTCCAGTTCACCGCCCAGCAGGCGCACCGCGTCCACCGCGGCGAGCTGGCCGGTCAGCTCAGCGGCGTCGCCTACCAGTCGGACACCCGGGCGTTCTGGGGTGCGCTGTCGGCGATCGGCGGTGCGGGGACCTACCAGGTGTTCGGGGCCGACCTGTGCGGGAAGGGTCAGCCGGTGCAGACGGCCGCGGTGAGCCACGGCTGCCCGACCGCGGTCTTCCAGGGCGTGCGGGTGCGGAACACGGCGGGCTCGTGATGACACCCCAGGAGATCGCGGAGTCGGCGCTGACCGGACCGGGCGACCGAATCGCGATCGTGGACGAGACGTCGACCGCGCACCTGCGGTGGGCGGGGAACGCGGTGACCGGCAACGGTGTCGTGCACAGCCGCACCCTCACCGTGATCGAGTCGGTGCCCGGGGCGGGGATCGGCGTGGTCTCCCGGGAGGGCGCGCTGGACCGGGACGCGGTGCGTGCGGCGGTGGCGGAGGCGAGGGCCACCGCGCGCCGGGCCGCACCCCCACCGGACGCCCATCCCCTGCCCACCGCCGCGGAACGGGACTGGTCGCGGCCCCCGGCCGGGACGTCCTCGGCAGCGTTGGCCGGGGTCGTGGGGCAGCTGGTGGAGGTCTTCGACCAGGCGCGGGCGCGGGGCGAGTCCGCCTCCGGCTACGCCGAGCACCAGCTCCGCACGACCTACCTCGCGTCGTCCTCCGGGCTGCGGCTGCGCCACGCGCAACCGGACGGCGTGCTGGACCTGACCGTGCACCGGGCCGACGACACCGCCTCCGGATGGGTGGGCACGGACCTGGCCGACCCGGCGCAGGCGGACCTGCTCGCGGGCTACACCGGCATCGCCGCCCGGTTGGACCCGTCACGCCACCACGTCGACCTGTCCCCCGGTCGCTACGAGGTCATCCTGGCGCCGTCCTGCGTCGCCGACCTCATGATCCACCTCCACGGAGCCGCCGACCTCCAGGAGTCGCTGGCCGGGGGCACGGTGTTCAGCGGACCGGACGGCGGCACCCGCCTCGGCGAGCGGCTCACCGAGGCGCACCTGACCCTGGCGAGCGACCCCGCCGCGCCCGGTCTGGGCTGCCTGCCCTTCACCGTCGTCCGCGCACCGGGACCGGGTGCGTCCTGCTTCGACAACGGCACGCCGCTGCGGCGCACCGAGTGGATCAGCGACGGGACGTTGGCCAACCTGGTCACCACGCGGCACGCGGCGCGGACGACCGGTCTGCCGTTCACGCCGCGGATCGGGAACCTGGTGCTGTCCGGCCCCGCCACCGATCGCACGCTGGACGAACTGGTGGCGAGCACCGACCACGGCCTGCTGGTGACCTCGCTGTGGTACCTGCGGGAGGTGGACCCGTCACGGCTGCTGCTCACCGGCGTGACGCGGGACGGCGTGCACGTGGTGAAGGGCGGCGAGGTCGTCGGAACGGCGCACGACTTCAGGTTCGACGAGTGCCCGGTCGACCTGCTGGCCCGCGTCACCGAGGTCGGCCGCCCGGAGCCGACGCTACCCAGGGAGTGGGGCGACCGGGAGTACCGGACCGCCATGCCCGCCCTGCGGATCGAGGACTTCACCCTGTCGGCCGTCAGCGGCGCGGTGTGACGGCGGGCGATCCCCGAGCGCCACGCGCAGCGCGTCGATGTGCGCCGGGGTGCTGCCGCAACAGCCACCCAGCACGGCGGCGCCGTAGTCCGTCCGCCACCGGCTAAGCTCGGCCGCGAACTCCTCGGGGCCCACGGCCGTGGGCAGCAGGTCGTCGGAGTGCTCCCCCGAGCGCTGTTCCAGGTTCGGGTAGGCGCCGATCGCGCCGGCGCAGTTCGCCCGCAGCGCTTCCAGGCAGCGCTCGGTCCGCGTGAACGGCGTGCAGTTGACCAGCACGACCTCCGCGCCTTCCTCCTCGACCACGCGGGCCGCCCGGCCCAGGTCCTCCCCCGACAGCAGCGTGGCGCCGTCCACGCACGCGAAGCTCACCCAGGCGCGGGCGCCGACCGACCGGACGGCTTCGAGTGCGATCCGCGCCTCGCGCAGGGTGTTCATGGTTTCGATGAGCACCAGGTCCACCCGTGCCCGCACCAGCTCCGTCGCCAGCCAGGCGTGCTCGCGCCGCAGCTCGTCGTCCGGTGGCACCAGGTCGGGGCGGTAGCAGTCCTCGACCGGCGCCATCGACGCGCCGACCAGTGCGTCCGGCACCTCGGCCGAGCGACGTGCGGCCTGCGCGACGCCGACCGCGGCGTGCACCATCCAGCCCAGCCCGGCCGCCTGCAACCCGTTGGCGCGCAACGCCCGCTCGTTGCAGCGGAACGTGGCTGCCGTGATCACCCGCGCACCCGACCGCAGGTACCGCTCGTGCACCTCGCGCAGCACCGCCCGGTTGGCGTCGGTCAGCAACGCCCTCGTCGTCCACCACGGGCGACGCACCGGCAGTCCGGCGCGCTGCAGCTCCGTCGCCAGCCCGCCGTCCAGCAACACAGTCATCGCGCACCGATCCTCTCCACGCGCGAGGCCACCGCCATCGCGGCGGTCAGGTCCTCCACCAGGTCCACGGGGTCCTCGATGCCGAACGACAGCCGCACGAGGTTGTCCACGATCCCGGCCCGCGCCCGGACCTCGGGTGGCACCGGCCGGTGGCTCATCGAGGCGGGGACCTCGATGAGCGACCGGACACCGCCCAGGCTCACCGCCGGCGCGAACAGCTCCGTGCGGCGCAGCAGTTCCCGCACGTCACCGAGGTACTCGAAGCCGACCATCGACCCGGGCGCCGACATCTGGCGCGCGGCCAGCTCGCACTGCGGGTGGTCCGGCAGCCCCGGGTAGTGCACGGCGCCGGCGAACGGTGACGCGGTCAACGCCTCGACCGCCGCCCGCGCGTTGGCCACCTGCCGCGCGACCCGCAGCGACAGCGTCTTCAATCCCCGGTGCACCAGGTAGCAGTCGAGCGCCCCGGGCACGCCGCCGACGACCGTCCGGTGTTCGACCAGCCGTCGGTGCAGGGCCGGGTCGTCCAGGACCAGCGCGCCGCCGAGCACGTCGGAGTGGCCCGCGATGAACTTGGTGGTGCTGTGCAGGCTCACGTCCGCACCCGCGGCGAGCGGCTGTTGCAGCGCTGGGCTGGCGAAGGTGTTGTCCACCACCACGATGGCACCGGCGCGGTGGGCGGCGGCGCTGATCGCGGCGATGTCCGCGATCTTCATCAGCGGGTTCGTCGGCGTCTCCACCCACACCAGGTCGACCTCGCCGGACAGCGCCGCCGCTGCCGCGCCCACGTCGGACAGGTCGACCTGCCGGACGTCCACCCCGCGGCGGCGGCACAGCTCGAACAGCGCGTAGGTGCCCCCGTAGACGTCGTCCGACGCGATCACGCGGCTACCGGGCTCCAGCAGGGACAGCACCGCCGACGCGGCCGCCTGGCCGGACGAGAACACCGCGGCGAACCGGACGTCCTCCAGCGCCGCCAGGCAGGCTTCCAGGTCTTCCCTGGTCGGGCTCTCCCCGCGCGCGTAGTAGTACCGCGCCGGGTCCTGGGCGAACTGGTCGAAGGTCACCGAGACGTGGATCGGCGGGACCACGTCGCCGGCACCGGGCCGCGTCCGCTGTCCTTCGTGGACCAGTTTCGTGTCGAACCGCATCGGGCGGCTCATCCGGTCGGGGCGGTCGCGCGCAGGCACAGGGCCGTGCTCGGCAACGGGACCGGGCCGTCCGGGCGGCGGCGTTCGGCGGCCGCGGCGGCGACCTCGGCCCACAGGCTCCGCTCGTCGGCACCCAGCCGCTCACGCGCCAGCTCCCGGAGGCGCGCGGGGGTGACGGCCTCGGTGAACCGGGCGTAGGACTCCGGGGAGCCCAGTTCGAACGGCACCTCCACCTCGGTGATCGTCACGTCGGTGAACCCCGCCTCGGCCAACTGCCGCGCCACCGCCTCGGGGTCGGACATGCTGAACGGACCGGGTTCACCGGTCTTCCCCGCCGGCAGGTCCAGCCGCCCCGCGAGCACGCGGAAGCCGAGCGAGAGCATCGGCACGGTCTCGGGCGGTCCCCAGGTCGACGCGGCGAGCACCCCGCCCGGCTTGAGCACCCTGGCGATCGAGCGCAACGCCGCCGGCAGATCGGGTACGAACATCAGGCTCCACCGGGCGAGCACCACGTCGAAGCCGCCCGCAGGCAGGTCCAGCGACTCCACGTCGCCGACCAGGAACTCCACGTTGCCGATCCCGCCGCTGCGCCGTCGTGCCAGGTCGACCATGGCGGGCGAGAGGTCCACGCCGACCACCCGACCGGCCGGGCCCGCGGCGACGGCGGCGGCGAGCGCGGGCTCACCCACACCGGTGCCGACGTCGAGGACGGAGCTGCCCGGCCCCACCCCGCCCAGCTCCAGCAGCCGTGCGGTCACCACCGCGGCGCCGCGCTCGAACGTGTCGAGCACGGACAGCCAGCCGGTGCTGATGGCGTCCCAGTGGACCCGCTGGCCCTCTTTGAACCGGATGTGGTCGAGCTGTGTGGTGACCATGGGCCCTCTCGCGGGTGTCGGTGCGGTCAGAGGAAGCGCTCGGTGGGGTGCTCGGCGGTCCACGTGCCGGGCCGCACGGTCTTCAGCACGGACCGGAGGTACTCGATCTCCTCCAGCGTGTTGTAGACCGCGAACGACAGCCGCACGGTGCCCACCAGGCCGAGGCTGTCGAGGAAGGTGCTCGCGCAGTGCACGCCGCAGCGCACGGCGATGCCGTTGGCGTCCAGGTGGCCGCCGACGTCGTAGGGGTGGACGCCGCGCACGGACAGCGACACGATGCCGCACGGCACGGCACCCGGGTCGCCGACCACGTCCACGTCCTCCAGGTCCGCGACGGCCTCGAGCACCGCCGCGACCAGGCTCTCGTGGTGGGCGCGGACGGCGGGTCCGCCGAGGCCGAGCAGGTACTCCAGCCCGGCCGCCATCCCGACCGCGCCCGCCACGTTGGGCGTGCCCGCCTCGAACCGCGCCGGTGCCGGGACGTAGCGCACCGGCTCGTCGTGGCGGACGCCCTTGACCGTGCCACCGCCCACCCGGAACGGCGGCAGGTCCGCCAGCAGCTCGTGCTTGCCGTACAGCACGCCGATGCCCATCGGCCCGTACACCTTGTGGCCGGAGAAGCAGTAGAAGTCCGCGTCCAGCTCACCGACGTCCACGGCCAGGTGCGCGACGGCCTGCGCGCCGTCCACGGCCACCAGGGCACCGTGCCGGTGCGCCACGTCGGCCATCTCCCGGACGGGGTTGACGGTGCCCAGCACGTTGGACACGTGGGCCACCGCGACGATGCGCACCCGCGGCCCCATCAGCGCGGTGAAGGCGGGCAGGTCGACCCGTCCGGCCGGATCGGTGGGAGCCACCACCAGCCGCGCACCGACCTGGTCGCACAGCCGCCGCCACGGCAGCAGGTTGCTGTTGTGCTCCATGCCGCTGACGACCACCTGGTCACCGCGGCCGACGACCCGCCTGCCGACCACTTCCGCGAGGAGGTTGGTGGAGTCGGTGGTGTTGGCGGTGAACACGACCTCCTCGGGGTGCCGCGCGCCGAGGAAGCACCCGACCACGGCCCTCGCGTTCTCGTAGCGGTCGGTCGCGGCGAGCGCGAGCCGGTGGTGGCCGCGGCCGACGTTGCTGTTCGCCGTGCGGTAGTAGTCCACCACGGCGTCGAGCACCACCTGGGGTTTCTGGGTGGTGGCGGCGTTGTCGAGGTAGACCGGCGCGTCCTCGCCGCGCAGCATCGGGAAGTCGGCCCGCACGGTCGCGGGCAGCACGCCCGGGTGCAGCTGGCTCATCGCGTCTCCTCCGTGGTGAACAGCGAGCCGAACCGGTCCAGGTAGCGCCGGTCGAAGGCGAACACCTTCTGCTGCGGGTACGGCCGGTTCCGGGCGGGCACGTACCCCTCGTCACCGGGCGAGCGCGGCACGCCGGAGCGGTCCCTGAGGTGTGGGCCGAAGAAGAACCAGCAGACCTGCCCGATCTGCTCGGTGAACAGCGCCGGCCGCGCGGACACCGGGTACATCCGCGCGTGCAGGTAGGTCGCGGTGAACTCGCCGCGCGGGCCGAAGCCCTGGTCGAACGCCGCGTGCCCGAACACGTCGTGCACCACGCGGAACACGTCGTTGTGGCACAACGGCACACCGTCGACCTCGACGCCCGAGTCGGCGCGCATCGGGTGGTCCTCCGGTCCGGGAACGGAGCCGTGCCCGTCGGCGGTCAGGTGCAGCTTCAGCACCCGCGTCCGGCGCACCTGCCCGCGCAGTTCGGCGGAATCGCGGTACGGGAGGCCGGCGCCGCGCCACGGCTCGACGCGGATACCGCCGGCCACGACGAGCTCGAACTGCCGCAGGCTCACCCGTTGCAGCGCCTGGTAGCTGCGGGCGAGTTCGCGGTCCAGTGCCCACGTCGGCGCGCGGTCGTAGACGTCGGCGACCTCGAGGCAGAAGCCCTTGTCCCAGCGGAGGGCCGGCACGTCGGCGCGTATCCGGTCCACAATAGACTCGAACAACAGGACAACCTCCCGAGGGGCCGGGTTGCCGAACGCCTTCGACTGTATCAGCTGCTATATGTTCCTAAAGGCACCTGATCGAGTGGACGGTCGCTCACCGGCGGTGTGAGTCCGGACCGCTTCCGGATTGCCGACACCGCACCCACCGGTTACGTTCCGGTCATCGCCGGTCCGGGAGGATTCATGTACGAGCCGGAAGTTCGCGCGTACCTGAGGATCGGCCTGCTCCTGGGCAGGATGGTCGACGGCTTCGTGGACTGCTGGTTCGGCGACCCGGTGTTGGCCGGGCAGGTGCGCGACGAACCCCTGCCGACGGCCGCGGAGCTGGCCGCGCAGGCCACCGAGGTCATGGCCCTGGTGGCGGACAGCGCCCTGCCCGACCGGCGCAAGCGCTTCCTGGACGCGCACCTGGCCGCGATGCGGTGCTCCGCCCTGCGGCTGTCCGGCGGGCCGGTGCCGTTCCGCGCCGAGGTCCTGGACTGCTTCGGCGTCGAGATCGAGACGGGTGACCAGGACCGCTACCGCGAAGCCCACGACGAGATCAGCGCCCTGCTGCCGGGCACGGACGACCTGCGTGCCCGGCTGGAGCGGTTCCACGACGCCAACTCCGTCGGCCCCGAGCACCTCCAGCGCGCCGTGCAGTCGGTCTCCGACGCGCTGCGCCCGCTCGTGCGCGCCCGGTACGGGCTGCCGGAGGGCGAGCACGTCCGGTACGAAGTGGTGCGGGACAAGCCCTGGAACGCCTTCAACCGCTACCTCGGCGGCTACCGCTCGCTGGTCATGCTCGACTCGGGAGCGGGCCGCAACCTCGCCGCCCTGCCGCTGCTGGCCACGCACGAGTCCTACCCGGGCCACCACAGCGAGCACTGCCTGAAGGAAGCGGGGCTGGTCGAGCGGCGTGGCGAGGGCGAACACACCCTCGTCGTGGTCAACACCCCGCAGTGCCTGCTCGCCGAGGGCGTGGCCGAGATGGCACTGGCCGGGTCCATCGGCGACGGCTGGGGCGCGTGGACGGCCGCGATCCTGGCCGAGCAGGGCCTGCGGGTCGACGGCGAGCGGCTGGAGGCGGTGATGCGCTCGTGGTGGAGGTTGATGGGCGTGCGCCAGGACGCCGCGATCATGCTGCACGACCGCGGCGCGTCGGCCGAGGACGTCGTGGACCACCTGGTGCGGTGGCTCCTGCTGCCCGAGCCGCGAGCGCGGCACATGGTGCGCTTCCTGACCGATCCCCTCTGGCGCGCCTACACGACCACCTACGTGGAGGGCAGGCGTCTGGTCTCCGAATGGCTCGACGCCCGTAGCGAGGGAGAAACCGCCGCGGACCGGTTCCACCACCTGTTGGACGAGCCCGTGCTGCCCGACGAGCTGCGCGGTGCGGCGGTGCCGAATCACCCCATCGGGCAAGGCTCGGTGGTTGTGCCGCGCACCGCCGATGGGCAACGCTTTGTTCGCGGTGCTCGGATTCCGGTGCGCGAGGCCACCACCGTGACGTCCACTGCGGACGGATCACCGCCGATGTGAGAGGGGCGAGATGAGCGACACCCGGGATCAACCCGTCCTGCCGATCTGGCCGACGGGCGCGAGCCCGGAGTACCAGGCCGCCCGCATGGAACTGGCCAGGGCCGAACGTGCGCTGCGCGACCAGGTCGAGGCCGTCGCCGCGGCGCGTCGGGCGATGCCACCCGGACCGGTGCTGCGCGATTACGAGCTGGCCGAGGACGGTCCCGGGGGTCCGGTCCGCACGCCGCTGCGCGACCTGTTCGACGGGCACGACACCCTGTTCATCTACCACCTGATGTTCCACCCCGACCACGACGCGGCGTGCCCGATGTGCTCGATGTGGGTGGACGGCCTGCGCGGTGTGACCGCGCACCTCGCCCAGCACACGGCGTTCGCGGTGATCGCCAAGGCACCGCTGGACAAGCTCCGGGACTGGGCCGGTCGACGGGGCTGGACCGGGTTGCGCCTGCTGTCCAGCCACGGCACCACCTTCAACGCCGACCTGAACGCCGAGCGGCCCAACGGTGAGCAGCGGCCGATGGTGAGCGTGCTGCGGGACGAAGGTGGCGTGGTGCGCCACTTCTACTCGCTGCCCGCGAACCACTACGACGGCACCGAACGCGGCATCGACCTGCTCAGCCCGGTCTGGAACGTGCTCGACCTGCTCCCGTCCGGCCGCGGCGAGTGGTACGCGAGCAACGACTACATCCCCGCGGAGGCGGGCAACCGGATGGCCGAGTCGTCCTCCGCGTGACGCCCGGGCAGTCCGCGCTGGTGTCCGAACGGTCGCACGAAGGGGACGGACCGTGGCCTTGAGCATCGACTTCGACGTCGACACCGACCTCGCCACCGCGTCGTGGGAGAGGATCCGGGACATCTTCGCGCTCGACCCGGCGACGACGCACCTGAACACGGGCACCGTCGGCGCGATCCCGCACGAGGTCGCCGAGACCTACGAGCGGGTCACCAGACAGTGGGCGGGCGGCCTGGCCAACATCTACCCGCCCAGCCTCTACCCCGACTACCGGGCGCGGATCGCCCCGGACTTCGGTGTCGACCAGGACGAGTTGGTCATCTGCCACAACGCCACCGAGGGCATCTCGCGGATCATCGCGGGCCTCGACCTCGGCCCGGACGACGCCGTGCTGACCACCTCGCACGAGTGCTTCTCGGTGCTGTCGAACTTCAACCTCGCGCACCACCGCTTCGGGGTGCGGGTCGACCTGGTCACCCTGCCGTCCGGCCCGGACATCACCGCCGAGCAGGTCGTCGCCACCTTCGAGGCCGCGCTCACCCCGCGCACGAAGGTGATGGCCTTCGCGGCGACCACGCTGTTCACCGGCACCCGCATGCCGATCCGGGCGCTGTGCGACCTCGCCCAACGGCACGGCGTGATCACCATCGCCGACGGTGCGCTGCTGCCGGGCGTGCTGGACGTGAACCTGCGCGAACTCGGCCTGGACTTCCTGGCGGGCTCGGGCTCGAAGTTCCAGTGCGGCCCGCTCGGGACCGGCCTGCTGTACGTGCGCAACAAGGTGTTCCCCGAGCACAACCCGCTGCCGCTGCCCCGGTTCTGGCCGGTGATCTCCACCTGGTACCCGCTGATGGGCGACATGCCCAAGCGCACCACCACGTCCGTCGAGACGTGCAACATGGGCGACTACCTCCAGAGCGCGGGCAGCGCGAGCATCGGCCGCGCCGCCGCGCTGGCCAAGGCGTGCGAGATCTGGAACCGGATCGGCAGGCGGCGCATCGAGGAACGCGCCCTGGAACTCGGCTGGTACGCCAAGCGGCGGGTGGTGGAGCTGTTCGGGGAGCCCGCGCTGTACTCCCCGCTGCACGACCAGCGGCTGCACGCGCCGCTGGTCGCGTTCAAGCCGTTCCGCGCTCCCGAGGACGCCTGGAACATCAACAAGATCATGAGGTTCGTCGACCGACTGGAGTCCGAGCACCGGATCTGGATCAGGTGGGTCGAGTTCGAGGTGCCCGGTTCACCGCACATGCACTACGCGGCGCGCGTCTGCACCCACCTGTTCAACAACCACGACGAGATCGACCGGGCGCTCAAGGTCATGGCCCGGCTCGCGGACGAGATGTCCTGACCCGGAGGTCACCAGCAATGAGCAGCAGCGAACCGCGGCGCGGGGGCACCCTCCGGCTCTACGGGCCGGGGAGCATGGACCACCTGGACCCGGCGTCGGCCTACTACGCGCTCGGCCACCAGATCACCCGGCTGTTCGCCCGGCAGCTGTTCACCTACCCGGCGGTCGCGGACCTGCGGGACTGGCGCGCGATCACCCCGGTGCCCGACGTCGCGGCGGAGGTGCCGACGACGTACAACGCCGGGCTGAGCGTGAACCACCTGACCTACACCGTCCGCCTGCGCCGCGGCGTGCAGTGGGACACCGCGCCGCCGCGCGAGGTCACGGCGCACGACTTCGTCCGCGGCTTCAAGCGGATGTGCAACCCGGTGTGCGGCGCCGGTGCGATCGGCTACTTCACCAGCACCATCCGGGGCATGGCCGAGTTCGCCGCGGCGTACGCGGCCACCGTGCCGCACGCCGACGCGTCCGCGGCCGAACTCGCGGACTTCCAGAACAGCCACGAGATCAGCGGTATCCGTGTGCTGGACGACTGGACGCTGGTGTTCGAGCTGGCCCGCCCGGCCGCGGACTTCCTGCACGTCCTGGCGATGCCGTTCGCCTCCGCCGCGCCGGTCGAGTACGACGCGCTCGTCCCCGACAGCGACCGGTTCCGGCGCGAGGTCCGCTCCAACGGCCCCTACCGGGTGATCGACTACGACCACGGCCGGTACCTGCGGCTGCAGCGCAACCCCGTGTGGGACAAGGGCACCGACGACGTGCGCAACCAGCACGTCGACGCCGTCGAGGTGGTCATGGAGCGGGCCGACCCGGTGGAGGTGGGCCGGAAGATCAACTCCGGTGCGGCGGACCTGTCGTGGGCCTCGCCGGTCACCGAGCCGTACGAGGCCAACCCCACCGACCCCGGCAACGAGCTGGGCTACGCGCTCAACCCGTACCTGGTGTTCAACGCGGTGAGCCCGAACAACGGCGGCGCGCTGGGCAAGCCGGAGGTGCGCCGGGCGCTGGCGTGGGCGTTCGACAAGATGGCGGTGCTCGACATCTACGACCGGCTCGCCGCGGGGACGGTGATGAGGCCGGCCCGCTCGGCGATCCCGGCGGGCAACGCGGGGTACGAGCCGTTCGACCTGTACCCGACGCCGGGCGACCGGGGCGATCCGGACCGGTGCCGTGCGCTGCTGGCCGAGGCCGGGTACCCGGACGGGTTGACCCTGACGTACCTGCACCGCGACGTGGACGCCAATCCTGAGGTGGCCAAGTCCTGCGCCGCGGACCTGGAACGGGCCGGGATCACCGTCGACCTGCTGCCGATGGGGCACGCCGACTACTACGCCTACCTCCAGGACCCGGCCAACGCCGAGGCGGGCGCGTGGGACCTGACCTCGCCGTCGTGGACCCCCGACTGGTTCGGCACCAACGGCCGCGCGTTCCTGCAGCCGATGTTCCAGACCAACCGCGCCAGGGGCACCAGCAACTACGGCTGCTACAGCAACCCCGAGGTGGACCGGCTGATCGACCAGGCGCTCGCCACCGTGGACGAGGACCGGGCGCACGCGATCTGGCACCGGGTGGACGAGCTCGTGATGCGGGACGCGGCGATCGTGCCGATCCTGGAGCACGCGCCGACCATCCCGCACCTCAAGGGCAAGCGGGTGCGCAACGCCATCGCGATGCCGACCATCGACCGCTGGTTCGACCTGTCCAACCTGTGGCTGGAGCCGGCGCGGTGACCGCGCCGACGACCATCCCGGTGGTGCGCTCGCTGCCGTCACCGGGAAGCTACCTGTGCGGGCTCACCTGGTTGGACGGCCTGCTGTGGCAGTCGGACCAGGACGCCGGGCGGATCTGGGCGATCGAGCCGGGTTTCGGCGAGGTGGTGCGCGAGCTGCGGTGCGACCGCGTCCGCGCCGACCTCACCGACCACGACGGGGTGCTGTGGCAGGTGGGCGACCGGCCCAAGCGGATCGTGCGGGTCGACCCGCGGACGGGTGAGGTCGTCGGCACGACGGCCGTGAACCCGCCCAGCGGCCGGTTGTGCGGCACGGAGACGTCCGCGGACGGCCTGTGGATGTGCTTGCGCGAGCCCGCGGTGGTGCAGTTGCGGGACTTCGAGACGATGGGCGTGCAGCGGGAGATCCCGGTGGAAGGTTCGCCGTCCGGGCTGACCGTGGTCAACCACACGGTGGTGTACGCGGACTTCGAGACCGGGCTGGTGCGGGCCGTGGACACCCGGGCCGGGCGGATCGTGGGCACGGCCCGGGTCGAGGGCGCGCCGACCGGGATGGCCTGGGACGGCTACAGCCTGTGGTACTGCGACTTCCGGGCCCGCCGGCTCAAGGCGATCAGGCTCGACGACGTGCTGCACTGACCGACGTGCTCTCGCCGGCCCCGGTCAGCGGGAGCTGAACCGGCCTTTCATCAGCACGGGACGGGCGAGTTCCTGGAAGTCCGCCCGGGGGTCGAGCTCGCGGATGGTCGGCTCGATGACGAGCAGCGAGAGCAGGGGGAAGATCAGCTCCGGTGCGGCGTGGATGCCGTGTCTGCGCTGGAGGTCGAACATCTCCGTGGCGAACGCCATGAGGCTGAACTCGCGGGCGGACAGCTTGTGGCTGCGCCGCACCAGGTCGGCCATCCGGTCGAGGAAGCCGGGCAGGTCGGCGTCCGGGCGCACCTCGGCGGAGCTCTCCACGACGATCGCGGCGCACTTGTCGCCGTCACCGATGGCCATGTTGAGGAAGAAGTCGGCGAACAGCAGCCGCAGCCGCTCGCTCAACTGGACGCTGAACCCCGCGTCGAGCACGACCACCTGGGCGGACTCGGTGAAGTACAGGTTTCCGGGGTGCAGGTCGCAGTGCACGAAGCCGTTCACGAACAGCATCTCGTAGATGGCGGTGAGCCCGGACGCGGCGAACTTGCGGCGGGCGGCGGGCGAGCAGCGCGCCGCCGCGTCGATGTCGAGGTCGGGGATGAACTCCATGGCGATGCACCGCGGTCGGCACGCCTCGGGCACCACTCGCGGCACCCACACCCTGGGCACCGCGGCCAGCTCCGCGCGCAGCCGGGCCAGGCTCGCCGCCTCGCGTTCGAAGTCCAGCTGGCCGAGCACCGCGGCGCACATGGCGTCCACGACCTCGATCACCGGGACACCGCGCAACGGTGGCTGCCCGGCCACCAGTCCGGCCACGCGACGCACCAGGTGCAGGTCGAGCCGCATCACCCGGTCGACGTCGGGCCTGCGCAGCTTCAGCGCCACCTCGCGGCCGGACGCCAACCGCGCGCGGTGCACGCCCGCGATGCTGCCGCTGGCGACCGCCGCGTAGTCCACCTCGGCGAAGAGGGTGTCGAACTCGTCGCCGTAGACCTCGACCAACGCCGCCCGGGCCCGCCACGCGGGCAGCGGCGCGACCGCGTCCCGCAACGTCGCCAGCTCGTCGCACAGCGCGGGCGGGAGCACGTCGCGCCGGGTGCCCAGGACCTGCCCGGCCTTGACGAACGCGGGACCCAGCCGCGTCAGCAGGGTGGTCAGCCGCGACCACGCGTGCCGCCGGGCCGCCTCTCCCCCGCGCGCCAGCGCCACGACCGGGGCCGTGACCAGGACGGGGACCAGCGTCACCGCGGCGACGAGGAGGATCCCGCCCAGTCGCCGCGCGAGCGCGAGCGCCCCGGGCGGCTCGTCCCCGTCCCGCTCACCCCTTGTCGACACCCGGTACCTCGATGGCCCGCAGCTGCAAGGTCGTGTAGTCGCAGTACCAGATGCGGGTGCCGTCCCAGGTGAGCCCGGTCGGGTTGCCCGCCACCGAGAACGACGCCACCTCCCGCCGCTCGTCGATGTCCACCATGGTGATGGTCGACGCGGCGTGGTCGGCGTAGGCGAGGTAGTTGTCCGACACGGTCACGCCCGCGGGCCTCCCGGAGACCGCGAAGGTGTCCAGCAGCTCCAGGTCGCCGTAGCCGCGCAGGTCGATGCGCCGCAGGTCCTCGTAGCCCAGCCAGATGCCGTGGCGGGTGGCCTCCAGGCCGCACAGCACGTTGCCCGGCCTCGGGTTGGGTATCTCCCCGACCTCGTCGCCCGTGGCGGGGTCCATCACCCGCAGGGCCCGCCGGTCACCGACGACCTGCACGAGGTTGCCGCCCACGGTGGTCAGGTCGGTGCGCACCTCGGGGCACGGGATGCGGCGCTCCACCTCGCCGCTGTACGGGTCCAGCGCCATGATCTGGTTGGACACCGCCTCGGAGAACATCAGGAACTCCCCGGTCCACGTCAGGCCGCACAGCTTCAAGCCGTGCACCGGGATGTCGCGGACGGTGCCCGCCGCGAACGGCATCACCGCCTCCCCGCCCGGACGATGCGGCAGTCCAGCCTCCAGGCCGTGGCGTCGCGCTCCTGCCCGCGCCCGCGCGGCGGCACCACGGTCACGTGGACCTCGTCGCCCGCGCACACGTCGGTGTGCCGCAGGGGCCACACCCAGACCGCCCAGTTGCAGCCCGGGTAGGACGGGTAGTTCGACAGCAGCTCTCCGTCGGCCAGCTCGGCGGTGAAGTACCCCATGACGGCGTGGAGGCGGCCGTCGCGGTGCACCGGCAGGCGCAGGGCGCGCGGCGGCCTGCCCGTCGTGCCCTGCCCGATCACGTCGTCACCGAGCCGGGCGGGCGCGCTGAGGAACCGCGGCTCGCGCTGAAAGAAGTGCAGTTGGGCGTGCGGCTCGACGAACTCCTGCACGGCGTGGAAGCGGTAGCCGGGCAGGACGTCGCCCCAGGTGCCCCAGCCCTCGCCGTCGAACTCGATGGCGACCAGCTCGGTGGTGAGGCGACGCGGCACGACCGAACCGCCGGGGCGCAGGTTGCGCCTGGCCACCGCGTCGAGGATCTCGACCATCTGCTCCTCCGGGCCGAGGTTGCCCATCATCTCGGAGACGATCACGTCGGCGCGGCGCGGCAACCTGACCGCTCGCGCGTCCCCTTGGACGAGGGTCACCCGGTCGCCGAGGTCGTTGTCCGCGATGATCCGCTCGGCCACCGCGGCCATGGTCGGGTCGGCCTCGATGGCGTAGACGTGCCCGGCTCCGTGCCGCAGGGCCAGCATCGACAGCACCAGCGTGCCCGCGCCGACGTCGGCGACCACGTCACCTGCCGTGATCGCCGACGCCAGGGCCCGGTCGTAGGCGCTCAATCGAGGACGGTCCGCGAGCATCACCTGGTGCATGACTAGGAGCCGCTGGTCCATGGGCGCCTTCCTGGGAGGGCGTTGCGCCGGACGGCCGTCCGGCGCAACGACGAGTGTGTCCGGGAAAACCTGTCGGTGCGCGGTCAGACGTTGACCGCGGCGTGCTCGCCGACGAACGCGTCGCGCATGACCAGTTGCACGCCCGTGAGCCGCGCCCTCACCTCGTCGTCGGTGGTGACCAGCGGTGCGTCCACGCCGCTCATCGACAGCTCGGTGCCGGTCGCACCCATGTCGGTGAGGTTACCGCTGACGTGCACCGAGTTCGCCGCATAAAGGGTGGCCTCCGGCGTCACGAGTTCGAACTCGGCGTCGAGGTGCAGCGCGCCCGGGAACTTGACGCGGCTGAGGCTCTCCTCGGAACCCTCGCCCAGCGTGCCGCCCGACACCCGCGGCCAGCTCGCCCGCAGCATGACCCGACCACCCAGCTCGGGGCAGTGGCCCACGACGGCCAGCCGCGCCATCTGCGCCAGCACGCCGACGCCTTCGGCGTGCTTCTCCGGGCCGAACAGCAGGATCTCCGTGCCGGCGGCCTTGCGGTGGTCGCCCGCCAGGTCGACCTGCACGGTCTTGCCGTTGACCTCGACCTCGACCCGGCCCTCCAGCGACACCTGCATGATCATCGACGGGTCGACCAGCATCGACATGCAGGGGCCCGCGCTCGGGGCGAAGAACACCGTCGGCGTGATGCCGATCGGCTGGTTCTCGTCGTCGGCCGGGTACCACGCCTCGGGCAACGTCGTGCCGCGGGCCACATTCGGCGCCTGCACGACCTCGAACGGGCCGTCACCGCGCGGGTTGCCCAGGTACGGGCCGGTGAGCGGCTTCTTGAACGGCGGCACGTGGTCGACCACGCCGTAGATGTCGATGACGTTGCGGTGCGCGAGACGCAGCGTGCTGGTCTCGAGGATGCCGAAGCGGCGGATGTAGAACTCGGCCGGGAAGTTCTTACCCGGCACGATCTGCCGCACGTGGCCCGTGTTGGGCAGGAACGGGTTGGACAGGACCTGGATGCGGTCGTCGAGCTCGTAGCTGAAGCCCTTGATGCCGACCTCGGGCGCGCTGATGAGCTCAGTCTCGAACTCCGCGTACCCCTTCTCGTCCACCCGGTGCTCGAACCCCGGCATGGGCCACTTGTTCAGCTGGACGAAGCCGGACAGGTTGATGGTCTCCCGCCGGCCCGCGTAGTAGTCCTCGCCGAACACGACGGTCGCCGCGGCGAGGATGTGCGGTCGGATGGGTTTCGGTTCGAGGTTCAGCGACTCGTAGGTCTCCCGGGTGCTGCTCACTGCACTACCTCCAGCGTCTGTCCCGTCCGCGAACGCGAACGAGGCGGGTCTACAAGCTACGAAAAGCTATACTTCCGCTGGTGATGGTCCCCGACCAGCGCGGTGGCCGCCCCCGGCTTCACAACACAGGCGTGTGTCGGGTAATCCGGTGGCGTTAAGCGGATACACAACGTCGATCCCACGATCGCTCCGGAGTGTCCGAAGTCGACCCGATCGTGGCGGCACACCACGGCGTCGTCGCGCTACCGTCGTTGATGGTTGATTTTCCGATAGCAACCCGGGAGGGTGACATGGCGCCGCTGCACGACGAGGTGTCGTACCTGGCGGCGCTGGCCGCGGCCGGGCGCCCGCTCCCCGAGACCGGGCAGGAGCACCGGGACGACGCGCCTTCACGGGGTCCTGCGCGCGAGTTCGTACGGCGCCAGGGCAATGACCAGCTCGTCGGGGACGGCGACGGGCTCGACGCCTGATCCGACCCGGCGCAACGAGGCGACGGTCTGCTCGCCGCGCGCCACCAGCCGGTCGTCGCGACGGAAGTCGAAGGCCATCCGCAGCCCGCTGTCCCACCGCTCGCGCAGGGTCATCGCGATGTCGATCTCGTCGAAGGCGAAGCACTCCCCGAAGTACTCCATCGAGCACGACGTGGTGGCGAGCACGAGAGCACCCGTGCTCAGCTCCTTGAGCACCCCGGGCGCGTGCCGGGCCAGGAACATCTCGCGGCAGTGCCCCTGCCAGTGCAGGAACTGCGCGAAGTAAACGTTGCCGACGAGGTTGGTCTCGTCGAAGGTCACCACGTGCCGCCAGTGGTACTCACGCACCTCGTTCACACCTCCGGGGCAGGGCGACCGCGACGGACCGCGCACCGGTGAAGGTGACGACCCGCGCCGCGGCGGTCCCGCCGACCACGATCCCGTCGTCGGTGGTCCGCTCGACCTCGGCCTCACCGGGCAGTCCCAGGTCCAGCAGTGCCTGCGCGGCAGCCGTCCGGCGGTCACCAGCCCAGCCGACGCCCACGGGCGCGTCACCGCGGGCGACCACGCCGTCCTCGGTGCTCACCAGTTCCAGGCGGTCGGCGAGGCCCAGTTCGGACAGCCGCCGGCTCAGCAGCGGACCGATCAGTCGGGCGGGTACGGGTTCGGCCCACGGTCGATCGCCGAACGCGCGCAGCCGCAGGCCGTCCCACCGCGCGACCGGCGCACCGTCCTCATCGGACAGACACAGGTCGTAGACGTAGTCGTCGCCGTCGTGCGACCGCTCCTCGGCGGTGACCAGCACCAGGCCGGTGGGGTGCCGCCACACCACCAGCCGCTCGGCCGCGACGGGCAGCGCCCGGCGGTGCGGCAGGCACGCCAGCAGCACGTGGATCCCGGCGTCGTGCACGCCCGGGTCACCCAACAACAACCGTGACGCGTGGTGCTCGGAGAACCAGCGCTCCGGTCCAGACTGGACCCACGCCCGGACCCGGTAGGCCGACAGGTGCTCGTAGTCGACCAGGCGGCGCATCCGTCCGGTGTGGAACAGCAGTGGCCCGTAGAACTCGTGCGGCCCGTCACGTCGTGGCGGTGCGGTCGTCGCGGCGGTGCCGTGCGGCGCGGGCGGTGCGCACCGGACCACGGCGCGGAGGCGATCGGTGGCGAAGCCGTCGGAACCGTCGCGCAGCACCACGTCCACCCCGGACCCGACCTCGTCGCGGGCGAGCGCCGCCACGCGCAGCGCCCGCGGCTCGTGCGGGTTCACCATCACGGGCGCGGACAGTTCGACGTCGGTGAACTCCCAGCTCTTCCGCTCGCCCACCACCGCCGCCGCGGCCTGCGCCATCGCTTCCAGCCCGACGACGGCGGGCAGCACCGGGACACCGTCCACGCGGTGGTCGTCCAGGTAGGGGTCGCTGCCGGTGGAGACCACCGGTGCGAGGACCGCCTCCACCCCCGCGACGCGCACGAGAGGGGCGGCGGAGAAGCGCAACGGTGCGAGCGGCGGCCCCGCCACCGACAGCGTCGGACCGTCCGGGAACCTCCCGGCGACCAGCTGGGTCACCGGGGCGCCCTCGTCGGCGAGCGCGGCCAGCATCACGGCCACTCCCGCGTCCGGGTCGATCGGCGTGATACCCCGGTCGCGCAACGAATCCAGCACGCCCATGCGCGCGCCCATGCCGACGTCGGACCAGACCGACCACTCCAGCACCCTGGTGCGGCACGCCGGGTTCGCGGCGGCCCACCGCTCCAGGTCCGCGCGCAGCCAGTCGTTGGCGACGCAGTACTCCGCCTGCCCCGGCAAGCCTCGCCGTCCGATGATCGACCCGAAGCCGACCAGCAGCACGGGCGGTTCCGCCAGGGCGGCCAGCAGGTTGCGCAGCCCGGTCACCTTCGGGGCGAGGGTCGCGGCGAGCGTCGTCCCGGTGACCGAGGCCAGCGGGCGCGGCTCGTTGACGCCGGCGCCGTGCAGGACGGCGCGCACCGGCCCATGCGCCTCGGCCGCCGCGACCGCCGTCCGCAGCGGCTCCGGATCGGTGATGTCGCACTCGACGTAGTGGGCGGTGATCCGCCGGTCGAGCGAGGCCAGGCCGGCCGCCACCCGCGGCGCCTCCCGAGGTGACCGCCCGAGGAAGACCAGCGTGCAACCCGTGACCAGGGCCAGCGCTTCCGCGCAGCGCGCCGTGATGCCGTCGACACCGCCAGAGACCAGACAGACGTCGCCGGGGCCCACAGGCAGCGGCCCGCCCGGTGCCGCCGGACGCACCGTCGTGACCTCACGCCGCACACCGCCCGCCGCGTCCACCCGCAGCCGTCCGCCGATCCCTGCCAGGCGGAGGTCGACGTCGCAGGTGCCCACAGGCAGCTCGATCGAGGTCGCTGTGCACGAGGCGAGTTCGACCGCGGCGCTGTTCGCCACGGCAGCGGCGGCGGGGTGGCCGTGGTGCGGCACGGCGAGCACGTCGGGCCGGTGCGCGCTGATGGTCCGCAACACGTCCGCGACCGCCGTGACGCCCGTGTCGTCACCGAGCCACACGACCAGTCCGTTGCGGTCCGCGCCCTCGGTCCCGGACCTCCGCGCGGCATCGTGCAGCCATCGGGGCGCTGCGGCCGACACGGTCCACCGCACGTCGCCATCGGGCGCCGTCGGAGTCCACGGCTCCCACCGGTGCTCGAACGAACGCACCCACGGGCGCACGCCGTCCACCGCGTCGGTGGTCTCCTCCACGGGTGGCCTGCTCGCGACCAGCTCGGCCAGCTCGCCCACGGTCATCGTGTCCAGCGAAGGCGGCAGCACCGGCACGCGCCTGCCCATCAGGTCCGCGGCCTCGGCGACGAGCTGGACGACCTGCAACGAGTTCAGGTGCAGGTCGGCGAGCAGCCTGCGGTCGGGCCGGATGCCGTCGAGCGGCAGCTCCAGCGTGCGGCTGAGGTGGGCCCGCAGCATTCGCACCGGGTCCGTGCTCACGGTCGGTGCGTGCTCCGGCAACCGTACGGCGGGTGCCGCTTCGGTCTCGGTGGGGTTCGCCAGCAGCGTGATCGGGGTGTCCAGGTCGAGGTGGCGGTGGGCCCGGTCGCCGAACCACCGGTCGAGGTCGCACGCGGACACCGCGGTCAGCGCGGCGAGCGCGATAGCGTGCTCGCGCCCGGAGCCGCCCGGGTCCAGCGAGACCGCCGGGAGCCCGGTCACCAGCGAGGTCAGCGTGGTGCCCGGCCCGGTCTCGACCAGCAGGTCGCACTCCGCGGTCAGGGCGGCGAGGGCGTCGGCGAACCGGACCGGTGCCGTGAGCTGGTCGACCAGCAGCGAGCGCAGGTCGGTGCCCGGGTCGAGCCGGTGGCCGGTGACGGTGGAGAACACCGTCCGGCGCGGTGGGCGCAGCCGCACCAGGGGCAGTTCCTCGGCGAACGGCGCCGCGGCCGGGCGCATCGCCTCGGTGTGGAACGCGTGCGACACCGCGAGCACCTTCGCCCGTGCCTTGGCCCGCACCGCGCGTTCGGCCACCTGGCGCACGTCGGCCGCTTGGCCGGCGATCGTCACGTGGTCGGGTGCGTTGACCCCGGCCACGACGAACGGCGTGCTGCCGGCCAGTTCCTCGATCGCGGCCAGCGGCAGGCCGATGCTCGCCATGGCGGTGCCCGCGCGTCCGTGCTCACCCATCACCCGGCCGCGGGCGGCGGCCAGCCGCAGGCCCTCTTCGGCGGTCAGGGCGCCCGCCCACACGAGCGCGGTGATCTCGCCGAGGCTGTGCCCGACCGCGGCCACCGCGTCGCACCCCAGTTCGGCGAGCAGGGCCAGGGCCGCGAGGGACTGCCGGACGATCGCGGGCTGCGCGACGGCGGTGGCCGTCGCGCCGTCGTGCAGCCGCACGCCGTCGGGGATCCCCGGCACGGCCAGGTCGCGCGCCCAGCCGTCGAGGTGGGCGCGCACCGGCGCCGCCTGGCCGGGGAACAGCAGCCCGACCCGGTGCGCGGCCCCGCCGGCGAGCACGAACCCCTCCTCGCGGTCGACCAGCAGGGTCTTGTCCCAGTCCCGCACGCGGCGCGACGCGCGCTCCGCGACCCGGGCCAGCCGCTCGGGGGAATCGCTCACGAGCAGGCAGCGCGGCGCGTCGTCGCGGGCCGCCGCCCGGTACCGGGTGGCGGCGAGGTCGTGCAGTTCGGCCGCGCTCAGCGAGCCCGCCTTGGCCGCCAGGACGTCGAGCCGCGCGGCCAGCTCGTCGCGGTCCGGAGCGGTCAGCAGCACGATCTCGTGCGCCGGCAACGGCCTGCTCCACCGCAGCATCGGCTCCGGGACGACGCCGGAGCCACCGTTCCCGGAGAGCACGACGTGCGCGTTGATGCCGCCGAACCCCATCGAGGACACGCCGGCGACGGGTGCGCGGTCCGGCCAGGGCTCGGGCTCGGCGAGCACGCGCACGGTGCTGTTCGCGCCCGTCACCAGCGGGTGCGGGTCCTCGCACCCGGTGGTGGGCGGCAGCACCCGGTGGTGCAGGGCGAGTGCCGCCTTGATCAACCCGGCGACACCGGCCGCGGCTTTGGTGTGCCCCACGTTGGCCTTGACGGAGCCGAGCGCGGCACGCTTGGCCGCACCGGCTCGGAAGCGGTTGAGCGCCGACAGCTCGACCCGGTCGCCGACCGCGGTGCCGGTGCCGTGCCCTTCCACGAGGTCGACCGACGCGGGGTCGGCACTCGCCATCACGTACGCCCGGTCCATCGCGCGCACCAGGCCTGACGTCTCCGGGCGCGTCAGGCCGCCCGAGCCGTCACTGGACGTGCCCCACCCGGACACCTCGGCGTACACCAGCAGCCCCGCCCGGCGGGCGTCGTCGGCGCGCATCAACGCGACCACGCCGCAGCCCTCGCCCGGCAGGAAACCCGTGGGCTCGGCGTCGTACACCCTCATCCGGCGGCCTTCGGCCAACGCGCCCAGCCGCGCGAACCCGACCAGCTCGAACGGGTCCAGGCTGAGGTCGACGCCGCCGGCGAGGGCGAAGTCCAGCTCGCGGGACACCAGGGCGCGGCAGGCCGTGATCACCGCCAGCAGGCTCGACGAGCACGCGCCGTCCACGGTGTAGCCGGTGCCGTGCAGGTCGAAGTGGTTGCAGACGCGACCGGCGATCGTGTTGGACAGCGCTCCCGCCAGCGTCTCGTCGCCCGGCTCCGGGAACGGGCCGCGGACCAGGTCGCGCAGCAGTTCCAAGGTGTGCTCGGCCTGCTCGTCGGGCACGCCCGCACCCGACAGCGCGGTGACCGCCGCGCGCCGGACGAACGGCCAGCGCAATCGCAGCTGGGCGGCGCGGGAGAACTCACCGGTGAGCGAGTTGCCCAGGACGACACCGGCACGGTCGCGGTCGAGCCCGTCGGCGTCGGGGAACCCGGCGTCCACCAGCGCCTCCGCACACGTCTGCAACGCCAGCCAGTGCGTCTGGTCGACGGTGCGGAACAGCGGACCGGGCACCTCGAACCGGTGCCGGTCGAACTCCCAGCCGCGCAGCAGCCCCGCGTGGGTCACGTACGTCTGGTCGGCCTCGGTCCCCCGGTACCCGGCGCCGAGCCGCCGGTCGGGCAGCAGCCGGAACGCGCGGCGCCGGCCGAGCACCGTTTCCCACAGCCTGGCGGGGTTGTCGGCGTCCGGGTAGCGGCAGGCGATGCCGACCACCGCGACCGACTGCCCGCTGCTCACGGGGTGGCCCCGACCGCGCCCCGCCGACCGGCGCCGAGCAGCCGCACCAGGCAGCGCAGCACGCAGGTGATCACCAAGGCGAAGAACAGCCCGAACGAGATGCCCGACACCACCAGCACGCCGTAGACCGCCGCCGCCGTGACGCCGAAGACCACCTGGTTCCGCGTGGCGTTCGGGGTCGTGGCGGGATCGGTGATCATGTAGTTGGTGAACAGGATGAACGCCAACCCCGTCATGGGCGCCAGCGCGGCGAGCAGGTCGTGGTCCAGCAGCAGCCGGCGCAGTAGCGCCTGCGCCACGAAACCGCCGACCCACCCGGCGATCAGCGGCATCCGGCCGGTCAGCTTGACGTTGATCACGGTGCCCGCCGCGAGCACGGCCAGCGGCAGCAGCCAGTCGATCGCGCCCGCCGTGGTGCTGGTGAAGTGGTAGGGCGGTGCGATGCCCACCCACGGGAACAGCACCAGGACCACCGCGATGCCGGTGTTGGACGGGTTGAGGACGTGCCGCAGCCTGCCGTTGACGCGCAGCCGCACCACGTACTTCGACCCGTTGCCCACCAGGATGGCGAAGATGTAGGGCCACAGGGAAGCGTTGCCCCACAACAGCATCCCGGTCGCCAGGCCGGTGATGTGGGCCGGCAGCAGGAAGACCACGAGCGCCCGACCGCCCTTGGCGAACTCGGCCCGCCTGCCGAACGCCCAGGCGTCGAGCGCTTCGAAGCACAACGCGGACGCGTAGCTGACGAGGACGGCGACCACCGGCGTGATGGGTGCCTGCTCGAACCCGAGGAACGCGTGACCGACGATGTTGAACACCGTGATCGAGACGGCGAACCGGGTCAGCGCCTTGACCCGGCGCTGGTCCGGGGTCAGGCCGGGTTTACCCGGTGCGACGAGTGCCGGCTCCTCCAGGCCGGCGCCGTCCAGGCGGGTCGCGGTCATCGCGCCACCGCCGTCGCGCCGGGCCCGAGCTCGACCGTGCGGTGCCCCGGCGTGACCAGGACGTCCGCTCGGTGCGTGCCGGAGGCGTCCCGCCAGGTGACGGTGGCGCGCACCGCACCGCCGCCGGGCAGCGCGAAGTGCAGTTCGGCCGCGGACACCCCGCTGTGCCCGTTCGCCGGGTACAGCTGGGCCTTCTGCGGCCGGTCGGGGTGGTGCAGCTCCACCTGCGCGCCGATGGCGTCCACGAACCTGCCTTCGACCGCGCCGGGGCGCACCAGGCGCAGGTCCGCCGACGGGCCGCCCTTACCGCCGAGCAGCAGCACGGAGTCCTCCCACTGGTTGGCCACCAGCACGTCGAGCAGGCCGTCACCGTCGACGTCGCCGACGGCCAGCCCGCGGGTGTTGTCGGGGAAGGCGGCGCCCACCCGCTCCGCCAGGTCGTAGTACCGGCCGTCACCGTCGCGGACCCAGAACCGGTTCGGGTCGTGGCCGGACAGGTCGTCGTCGGGACCGAAGTGCGGCCACGCGGCCGGGTGGCGCAGCAGCTCGTCGTTGGCGATCGCCAGCTCCTGCAGGACGGGCCAGCGGTTGACCTCGCCCTTGAGGAACCCGTTCGCCTGGACCAGCTCGTCCACGCCGTCGTTGTCGAAGTCGCCCGCCTTGACGTCCCAGCACCAGCCGGCGCGGGCCAGGCCCAGTGCCTCGCTGCGCTCGGTGAAGGGCACCTCCCCCGCCATCAGGTCGTGCGGGCTGCCCACGGGGACGAACGCGAAGTTGCTCTCGTGCAGGCCGTAGGGGACGGTGATGTTGCTGACGACCATCATCGGCAGACCCGCGCCGCCCGGGTAGGTGAACGCGACGCCCATGCCCTTGAACGAGTCGCGCCCCAGCACCTCGGACTTCGGCGTCACCAGGTCGCGGGCACCGGTGACCTCCTGCAAGCGCACCGCGCCGGGCACCGAGTGGTTGACCATCAGCTGGTCCGGCCCGAAGTCGTTGGCCTGGTAGACCTCCGGGAGGCCGTCACCGGTCAGGTCCTGCAGGCCGGTGGCCAGCGTCCACGACTGGGCCGCGTGACCGGTCAGCGCGACGCTCGCGTCCACGACGGCGGGACTGCGGTCGGCGACTCCCGTGGGCCGCGTCAGCAGGATGCGGTTGGTGCCGCCGTTGCGGCCCAACGACATCGAGTCCTGCATCTGGATCCGGGTCTCGTCGGACGCGGTCGGGTCGAGGATGCGGGCGCCGTCGGGGAAGTAGTTGCCCACCAGGAGGTCGAGGTGCCCGTCGCCGTCGATGTCGCCGACGTTGAGCGTGCCGGAGTTCCACACCGCCATCGGCTCGATCAGCTCGTCGGCCCGGAACCGGGTGGGCACGCCGACGCCGCCGGTGTTGACGAAGAGGACCGGCGAGCGACCCCAGTAGTGCACGACGAAGTCCACGTCGCCGTCCTCGTCCAGATCGGCCGGGACGCAACCCATCGGCGCCATCGTGGAGTCGTAGCGCAGGCCGTCCGGGCGCAGGTCGAACGGCGCGTAGTTCGCGCCGCCGCCGACCGGCACCGGGCGCAACGTCACCGAATCGTCGCGCGGGTCGACCAGGCAGACGTCGGCCGCGCGGCCGGTGCCGCGCAGGTCCGCCAGCGCGACGGCGGCACCGACCGAGGAGATCCAGGCGCGGATGCCGTGCAGTTCCGGCGCGACGGCGCGTTCGGTCCGCGCGCCGACCGGCGTCTCGTTGAGCTTCAGCGCGGTGAACGCGAACCGGGCGGCGACGGAGTCCTCGTCGCCGAGGCTGGGCCGCACCACCATCAGGCCTGCGGCGGCGCAGACGGCCACCACGGCGATCACGGACAAGGTCTTGCGCGCGGCAGCGTTCACCGTCGCACCCATCGGTCCTCCCTGACGAACGGTCAGCTCAGGTCTCGGGCAATCCCCTCGCGCAGCCGCGCCTTCCACTCCAGGTACGCCTGCACGTCGGGGGAATCGAGCAGATCGGCGCAGGCATCGTCGGCCCAGCGCGCGGCTTCTTCGGCGGTCAGGCCGAGCACCTGGGCGCACGCGTCGCGCGTGTGCCGCGGCACGATCCCCGAGCGGACCCGGGCGCCCGCCGCGAAGACGACGCCCTGCGCGAAGTGCGCGCGGTGCCGTCCGACCAGGTCGAGCATTTCGGTGCGCGCCGCTTCGTCCGCCGCGCCCGCGTACGCGGCGGCGAGCCCGACGCCGCTCCACAGGTGCGGTCGCGCGACCGGGGGCGTGCGACCGATCACGTCGGCGACCCCCGACGGGCAGGCGGACTGGGCGAACCACAGCGCGCGCCCGCACCCGGCCAGGCGCGCCCGCCACACCGCTCCCGGGGTGCGTGCGGCCCGGCGCAGCAGCGCCCGCGTGCCGCCGAAGTACACCTCGCCGAAGCCCGAGCCGTCCACGGCGAGCCAGCGCAGCAGCGGTGTGCCGGGCAGGCGCGGCAGCACCGGCACGCGTGCCGCGGTGAACAACCACCCGGCGCCGACGTGCACCAAGTGGGCGTACGCGTCACCCGGCCCGGCGAGCAGCCGGTCGAGGGCGCGTGCCCGGCCGGCGGTGGCCAGGTCGAGCAGCCCGGCGAACATGGCGGCGCCTTCGTAGGCGAACCCGCGCTCCTCGCCGTCCACCCGGCTCAGCGGCTCGTGCGGTTCCCGCCACGACCGCACCGCGAGGTTGAACCCGGTGAGGAAGCTGCGGGCGTGCCCTTCGAGGACGGCGCGTTGGGCGGGGAGGTCGGTCCGGAAGCCGCGACGCGAGAAGTCAGCCATCCGGGGCGGCAACCGCAGTCGCGCCGCGACCGCCGTCGTCACCCCGGAGCCGGTAAAAGCAAGCCCGGAAGCTGCATCACTCCTCCAACGACCCCGGAATCACCATTTCCGGACACGATTGACACCGTGATTCCTGCCTACCAGAGCGCCTCGACCGGCCCAAGATCCACTGGTCATCTTCACGCGATGGTGGCGCCGGATATCCTGTGGCCACAACGAAAACGGAGTGAACCGAGGCGTGGGTAGCAGCTCGTCGGGCGTGCTCAGCCCGAGGTCGACTCGTCCGCGTCCGCCAGCCAGAGGTTGGTGAGGTCGCCGTTGAGCACCGGGTAGGGCAGCCAGTCGCGCACCCTCGTGGAGTGCCACCAGTACTGGTGGGCGAAGAGGATGGGGACGATCGCCCCATCCCCCAGGACCTCCGCCTCCACCTCCCGGAACAGCCCGCCGGCACGTTCCTCGTCGGCACAGGTCAAGGCCTCGGTGAGCAGCCGGTTGACCCGCTCGCTGCGGTAGCGGCCGAAGTTCGAGCCCCAGTCGCCGTCCTCCGGCACGTCGCGGCTGTCGAACAGCGGCTGCAGGTAGGTGCGGGCGTTGTTGCCGTACCAGTCCGGTTCCCAGCCGGTGAGCGCGAGCTCCCAGTCCCGCGACCGCGCCGACGACGAGGACAGGAACTCCGAGAACAGCTCGTTGATCGACGCCGGGACGAGCCGCACCCGGATGCCGGCCCGGGCCAGCGCCGTGCGCACCACCTCGGCGGTGGCCGGGTGGATGTCGCGGTCGCGGTAGACCAGCCGCAGGGTGAGGCCGTCCGGGTACCCGGCCTCGGCGAGCAGCCGGCGGGCCCGCTCCGGGTCGCCCCGGCCGCCGTCGGTCGCGTAGGGGTGGTTCTCGCGGTGGGCCTTGCACAGCGGTGGGAGGACCTGGTCGGCGATGTCGTTGAGCCTGGGCCCGCCCCACACCTGTGACACCGCGGCCTTGTCCACCGCGTACTGCAGGGCGGTGCGGACGGCTTGCTTGCCAGTGGCGCCGTCCTCGGCCGTGCTGGCGAAGTTCACCACGATGTACGGGCTGAGCAGCCCGGCGGGGCACACTTCCAGGCGGGGGTCGTCGGTGGCGAGCAGCGCGGGGAGTTCCTCGGTGAGCGGCTGGACGTCCCAGAGCATGTCGGCCGCGCCGCGGGCGACGAGGTCGTGCGCCTCGCGCTCGTCCAGGCCCTGCCTGATCACGATGCCGTCGACGTGGGCGGCTCGCAGGTTGTCGGTCCCGGGGTCCCAGGCCGGGTTGCGGCGCAACTCGATCCGCTCGCCGGGCCGGTACTCGGTGAGCAGGTAGGGGCCGTTGGAGATGATGGCCTGGTCCAGTTCGGGGCAGCCCGGCGCGAAGTGCAGGTACTCCCGCGGCGCGGGTGAGGCGAACGGCAGGGCCAGCATGTTGAGGAAGTCCGACATCGGGTACCGCGTGGTGAAGCGGACCTCGGTGTCGTCGAGCGCGACGACACCGCTGATCTCCGTGTGCTCCAACCGGTCCGCGACGGCTTCGACCGTGCGGGGCGAGGCCGCGAGCACGTCGCGGAACTCCGCCATGCCCTCGATCGCGTTGAGGTAGTAGGCCAGCCCGGGGCTGTTGGCCATCGGGTGCGCCAGGCGCTTGATGCCGCGCACCACGTCCCACGCGGTGACCGGGCGGGCGCCGCTCGGGGCGTGCCACCGGACGCCTTCGCGGAGGGTGAACGCGTAGCGGGTCCCGCCACCGGTGAGCCGACCGTTCGCCGCGGTCGGCACCTCCGTTGCCAGGTCCGCGACGAGCTTCCCCGCCTCAGCGCGGTCCCGACTGGCGGCGTACCCCACGAGTTGCCGGGTGTACGCGCGCAGGATTCCCCTGGTGACGGTGTGGTAGGCCAGTGCCGGGTCGAGGTGGTCGACGTCGCCGGCGCCGACCATCGTCAAGGTGCCCCCGCGCCGGGGCGTGACGCCGACCGCCGTATCAGGGGACCCGCGCAGCGCCTGCCGCACAGTGGACATCACGCCTCCACCGGGTAGCCGGGACTCCGGGTGGCGCGCTCAGCTCCCGCCGATGCCGTCGGGGTGCCGATCGGCCACGAGGGTCAGCACGATGTCGTGCTCCAGCAACGCCTTCGCGGCGGCGAGCACCTCGGTGAACCCACCCATCGAACCCATTGCCCAGGCGACGACCGCCTCGGGGTCGTCCCCGCCGAACCCGGTCTCGGTGAGGTCGACCTTGGTCGTGTCGTCCGGGTAGGGCGTGAACCGCATCTCCCACGTCGTCGGCCGCGGCCCGTTCTGCCACTCGATGACGAATCGGCGGTCCTGCTCGAACTCCTTCACCCGCACCGTGATCGACAGGTCGTACATCTCCCACGTCCAGCGCAGTTCCGCGCCGGGTTCCACCGGACCGCTGCTCTTGGTGAACCAGATCTTGGTGGTGAGCTCGGGATCGGTGAACGCGCGGAAGACCTCGGCCGGTGGCCTGCGGATCAGCATCGTCGTGTTGACCACGGGAGACAGTTCGGGGCGGGAATTGCCCATGGCTCTTCCTTCGGGACGTGACCCACAACCTGGCGCCCAGGGACGTTACCGCACCAGGATGCCGTGGATCAGCGCCCCGGCCCGGTTGACCCCGATCGAGTGCATCAGCCGTGGTGGCTCCGGTCTTCCCGTGCCACCACACGGCCATCGGCACGAGAGCCGACGCCGCGGCTGTGCGCGATCATGGGCAACGCGTTGACCGGCATCGTGATGGCGGGCTTGGGCCGCACGCGGTGGCCGGGCACCGGCACCAGCCGCCAGCGCGCGGCGATCGTGGCCAGCGAGACGGTGAGCTCGGCCCGGGACAGCCCTTCGCCGAGGCACCCGTGCAGCCCGATCCCGAACGGCAGGAACGCGGCGCGCGCCACCGGGTCGACGCGCTTGGGCAGCCACCGGTCCGGGTCGAACCGGTCGGGGTCGGGGTGGATGCGCGGGTTGTGGTTGAGCGCGTGGGCGCTGTAGAGCACGACGGTCCCGGCGGGGACGTGGTACTCGCCCAGTCGGGTGTCCACTGTGGCCACTCGGCTCTGGAACAGGCCTTGCGTCCGATACCTGAGCGTCTCGGTGATCACCTGCTGGGTGTACTCCAGGCGATCGATGTCCTGATAGGTGGCGGTCCGACCGGCCAGTACCCGGTCGACCTCCTCGTGCAGGCGGCGCTCGACGTCCGGGTGCGCACCGAGTTCGTGGAAGGCCCACGACAACGTGTTGCCGACGGTGTTGTAGCCCGCGATCAGGAAGGTCATGACCTCGTCGTGCAGCTGTTGGTCGCTCATGGCCGGTCGGCCGTCGTCGTCGCGGGCGAGGACCATCTTCGAGAGCAGGTCACCGCGATCGGTCGGGGTCGCCAGGTAGTCGTCGACCACCGCCCGGATCGTCCGCCGCAGGTACGCCTCCGCTTCGCGGTGACGACGATTGGCCGGCGTCGGCAGCCTGGACACCAGGGCCGGACCCGTCATCCGCCGGAACAGCCCGCCGAGCACCACCGCGGTCGCGGCCATGAACCGCGGCCGGTCCAGCGCGGCACCGTCGGCGACGATGACCCGGACGATGTTGGCCAGCGCGAGTTCGTCCATCTCCTCGTGCACCGCGAGCCGTTGGCCGTCATGCCACGAGTCCGCCTTGTCCGCCACGTGCCCGCTCATCACGGCGACGTAGTCGGCGATCCGCCCGTGGTGGAACGCGGGCAGGATCAACCTGCGCTGCCGACGGTGGAACGGACCGTCGGAGATGCCCAATCCGTTGCCGAACATCTGCCGGAACCGCTCGGCGATCGGGCCGCCCCTGGCGAACGCGTCGGGTCGGCGCATGACGTCGCGCACCAGGTCCGGGTCGTTGACGACGTACATCGGCTCGCGCCCGAGCCTGATCCGCACGACCGGTTCGCCCGACTGGAGCTCGAGCAGGAACGAGCCGGGGCTTCGCTTCATGCGCAGCGCGTGTCCGAGCAGGGGCAGCGCACCGGGGTGCGTTCCAGGTGGACGGATGACGCCGGTTCCGCTGGGAGACATCGGCTGTCCTCCCGTCGAGCGCTGGTGACCTCCAGGCAATGTAGCCGTGGGAGGTGGATGCGGCGACCCGTCCGCCTGGGACGGCCGGGGCCGCACCACCGCTGGGCGTTCCGGTGGGACCGACCCGATCACGACCGCCGACCGGCGTCACGCTGCGTGACCGGCGGGCACCCGGGCCGCACCGGCGGAACGCCCGAGGCGCGCAGATCCGGACCGCGGTCCACGTGCGCCGGTCGTGACGGTGCCTTTACCCAATCGAGCTACACCCATCGCTTTACCGGGTCTTTACGCGGTGGCGGCGCGGGCCGATACTGGGCGCCGAGGGGAGTACTTCCCAAGTGCCTGCCCGGTCAGTACGGACACCTCGATCGATGTCCCCGGGAGGCCGCCCCACCCGGGGTGAAGGAGACCTCGGACATCGACTGTTCGAGGAGGCCCGGTGCCCCTGTCAGCGGCAGTGCCGGCGAGTCCGGTGGAGTCCATCGGGTCGGTGGGGCTGTGGTCGGTCAGCCTCGCCGCCCTGGTCGCGCTGCTGGTCGCCGACTTCGCGGTCACCCACCGCCCGCACGAGGTGTCGATGCGCGAAGCGATCGGCTGGTCGGTGTTCTACTTGACCTTGCCGGTGGTGTTCGGGCTCTGGTTGTGGCGGGCGTTCGACACCGACGTGGCGTTGGAGTTCATGACCGGGTTCGTGGTCGAGAAGTCCCTCTCGGTCGACAACCTGTTCGTGTTCATGCTCCTGCTCGCCGCCTTCGCCGTCCCCGCACAGGTACAGCAACGCGTCCTGCTCTACGGCATCGTCGGCGCCCTGGTGCTGCGCGGTGTGTTCATCGCGGCCGGTGCGGCCATGCTGTCGGCCGGGACGTGGGCGTTCCTGGTGTTCGGGCTGATCCTGTTCGCCTCGGCGCTGAAGATCATCCGTGAGCTGACGACCGAGGTGGTCGTGGAGCACCACGTCTCCGACCTGTGGTCGGTGCGGCTGCTGCGCAGGCTGATGCCGGTCACCGACGACTACCACGGCGCCCGGCTCACCGTCCGCGAGCACGGGCGACGCGCCCTCACCCCCCTGGCAGTGGTCGTCGTGGCGGTCTTCGCCACCGACGTGGTGTTCGCCGTCGACTCCGTCCCCGCCGTCTACGGCATCACCGACGACCCCTACCTCGTCTTCGCCACCAACGCCTTCGCCCTGCTCGGCCTGCGCGCCCTCTACTTCGTCCTGCACACCGCACTGGCCAAACTCGTCCACCTCAACCACGGACTGGCCATCATCCTCGCCTTCATCGGCGCCAAGCTCATCCTGCACTGGGCACACGGCACCTGGCCCGCCGTCCCCCAGATCCCCACCCCGCTCTCCCTCGCGGTGATCATCGCCGTGCTCGGGACGGTCACCCTGACCAGCCTGCGCACCCGACGACGTACCGACTCCCCCTCCGCCCAACCGACCGAGAAGGCCGCCACACCCCTGGACTGACCATGCTCTTCGACTGGCTCTTCGACGTGCTGATCACCACCTTCATCACCGTGCTCGTCCTGGCCTCACTGGTGATCACCTGCGCCGCCCTGCACCCACCGCGCGGACCGCACGCCTGATCCGTTCCGACGATCGGTGGGCGGGTCGACCTCATCGGCCGGCCCGCCCACCGATCGGGTACTCAGCGGACGTAGATTTTCGGTTGGGGCGGGGTGCTCATGCCGTTGCCGAGGAAGAAGCTCGGGTGCGGCGGCTGGTTGTAGGCGGTGTTCTGCCAGGCGATGGCCACGCGGTACTGGGCGTCGTGCATGAGGGTGTGGATCCGCCGGTCGGTCTGCGTCGTCGTGGCATAGATGCGCAGCGCGGCGTTGTCGTCGCGGGGCAGGATCACCTCCTCCCGCCAGTCGCCGAACAGGTCACCGGACAGCGACGGGGTCGACTTGGTGCCGTTGACGGAGTGCGCACCGGTGCCGGTCATCAGGCGGGTGTCGCCGCCGGTGCCGTACTTGTCGACGTGGTTGCCGTCCAGCAGTTCCCGCACCGGGTCGGCGTCCCACCAGGCGACGAAGTTGGCGCTGCCGGGCGTGCGGCCGACGTTGCCGCCGGAGCCGTTGAACAGGCTGGTCAGCCCGGTGCCCCGGCCCCAGAACTCGCCGCCCGCGTTGCCGGCGTACACGTCGCCGGCCGCGCCGCGAGCGGGTCCTTCGCAGCTGCAGGTGTTGTTCTTCTGCATGATGACCGCGCCGCTGTTGCCGTCACGCAGGGTCGCGGCGGCTCCGGAGCTCTGCTCGTGGATCATCCAGATTTCCTTGCCGGGTCGGCTGGGGAGGAAATCACCGACGTGCAGCGCGTCACCGTGGGCGTAGAAGCTGGTGGTGTACCGCCCGGTGCCGTTGGAGTTGATGGTCATGCCGCCGTAGATGATCTCGTCGGTGCCGTTGCCGTCCACGTCGGCGATGGACAGCGAGTGGGCGCCGCGCCCGGTCCACTGGCTGCCGGCGGAGCTGGAGTCGAACTTCCAGCGCCGGGTGAGCTGCCCGTTGCGGAAGTCCCACGCCGCGATCGCGCTCTTCGCGTAGTAGCCGCGGCCCATGATGATGCTGGGGCGCTGCCCGTCCAGGTAGGCGGTGCCGGCCAGGAACCGGTCGCCCCGGTTGCCGTAGCAGTCGCCCCAGTCGCAGATGTTCCCGCGGGCCGGGTCGAAGGGCACCGTGGACATGGCCGCGCCGGTGAGCCCGTTGAACACGGTCAGGTACTCGGGTCCGGTGAGGACGTAACCGGAGGAGTTGCGGTGGTCGGCGCTGCCGTTGCCGATTACCTGACCCGTGCCGGACACCGTGCCGTCACCGGTCTTGACCGCCATCTCGGCCCGGCCGTCGCCGTCGTAGTCGTACACCTGGAACTGGGTGTAGTGCGCGCCGGCGCGGATGTTGCGGCCCAGGTTGACGCGCCACAGCCGCTGCCCGTTGAGCTTGTAGGCGTCGATGTAGACGTTGCTGGTGACCCCGGACTGGGAGTTGTCCTTCTGGTCGCTGGGGTCCCACTTGAGGAAGATCTCGTACTGGCCGTCGCCGTCGGCGTCGCCGACGCTCGCGTCACCCGCCGTGTAGTTGCTGCCCGGCCGGGAGATCGGCACGTCCAGGTAGTTGCCACCGGTGAAGCGCAGTGACGGCGTGGACGGCGCCTGCTCCACCCCGCCGACGACCGCGCGGACCGTGTACGAGGCGTCCCCCGCCGCGCCGGAGTCCAGGAAGTTGGTGGAGTTGGTGATCGGGGAGGCGTTCAGCTTCGTCGTGCCCCGGTAGACGTTGAACCCGGTCGAGACCGATTCGGTCCCGAGCAGCCGCCACGAGACCAGGTTGCCGGTGCCGGAGCGCACGCTGACCAGGCCCCGGTCGAGGTCCTCCAGCTGCTTGCCGGAAGGCTGGGGGCCCGCGACGTCGATTTCCAGGTAGTCGATGTTCGCCAGGCCGGTCGCGGTGGTCGGGCTCAACCGGATCGTGTTCGTGCCGGCGTTCAGCGGGACGGTGAGCGTCTTCGTGGTCCACGTGCTCCAGGCGCCGGTTCCGTCGAACGCGCTGCCCGCGTGGGCGACCGCACCGTTGACCAGCACGTCCGCGGGCCGGTTGGTGGTCGTGCCGTTGGCGTACCGGACGGCGACGGTCGCGGAGCCCGCGGTGGCCGCCGTGACGGTGAACTGCGCCGCCGCCCCGACCGCGTTGTCCGCGTTGCAGAAACCGCTGCCGGAGTAGCCCGCGTGGTTGGACTCGATGGCGCCGGCGCAGGTGGCCGGTGAGCTCTCCGCTTCGTAGCGGGTCGGAGCCGCCGAAGCCGGGAAGAGTGCGACACCGCTGCCGGCGACGGTCAGGGCGACGCCGGCGGCGAGCAGTGCGGAGCGCCGTCTGGTCACCGACATGGCGGACCTCCGGCAGGACGTTGACTGAAAGTGAGCACCGTTGCTCCTCCGTCGCAGGGTCTGGGAGCGTTCCCAGACGTAACCGGGTGCGTCCCCCCGGTTAGCAAGGCCGCAGGATGGCACCAGGCCGGATTGAAACGATTCATCTCGCCGGACGATTCGCTGGAAAGCGCTATCCCAGTGGTGGTCACCTCAGCCGCGAGATCACGCTGAACGGCTTCGGTCATCGTCCGATTCCGTTGGCACCTATCGAGGTTCGGGCGCCGACGTTGCTGGGGTAGACCGTACGAACGCCGCCGTCCCGGTGTCAACAGCCCCGGCGAAAGTTTTCGGACCGATCCGGCACCGGGGCCATTCGGGCTACAGATCGTGAGGAATGCTCGCGACCCATCGGGGGGCGTGGTCGCGGAAACCCTTGACACGACGACTGGAAAGCGCATTCCATGGATGGTGTCGAGCGGCTTGCTCCGAGGAGTGATCGGTGGACCGCACCGATCGCCCGAGGGTTCGCCGACGGTGTCGGACCGGCGGCCTACGATCCGCGTCATGATCTCCGAACCGCCGCTGCCCGCCGAGCTCCGGGCGCTGTTCGCCGACGGGTCCGACGCCGCTCGGACGCTGTCGGTCCCGCTGCCGCCCGGACGTCCGGTCCGATCCGAAGAGGAGCCCTCGGAGCGGCCCGCGTTCTGGCTCGGTGACGGTCCGGCCCCCGCGGGACTGTGGGCCCGGCTGCGGGCCGAGCACGTCCGATCGGGGCTGTGGCCGTTGCTGCTCGACTCGCTGGACGACGAGGACGCCGACTACCGGCCGTGGGGCAACGGGGAGGTCCTGCCCGGTGAGATGTCGTCGCCCGACGACCACGACCCGGACGCGTTGCTGGCGCGCTGGTGGGTCGACCACACCGCCGACGACCCGGACGACCAGCTGACACCGGCCGAACGCGCGGCGGTGACCGCCCCGTTCGGTCGCACCTGGCCCGGACTGGCCGTCGCCCCACCCCGAGGCAAGGACCCGGACCGCATCGCCGACGGCCTGGCCGAGCAGCTGGTCGCGGGGCACCCGTCGGTCCGCATCGGCCTGGTGGCGGCGGACCGCGGCGCGGACGCGGTGACGGTGGCCGGCTGGACCGGTCCGACGAACTACACCGGCGACACCGCGGAGGTCTCGGCGGTGCTGCGCAGCTGGGAGGACCGGTTCGGCGCACGGGTCGTCGGCGTCGGGTTCGCCACGCTCGTGCTCGCCGTCGCCGCCCCGCCGACCACCCGCGAGGCCGCCATGGCGGTCGCCGCCGAGCACTTCGCGTTCTGCCCGGACAACATCTGGCAGGGCGAGGCACCGCACACGCTGGCCGCCTACGCCGACCGCCTCGTGGACGACCACTCGTGGACGTTCTGGTGGGACTGACGCGATGACCTGTCCGGCAGCGAACTCGTCGTGCTGTCGGCGCAGGACATCGGTCGTGGCCTGATCGGTGATCCAAGTTCACTCCGCCGGGTGGAGTTTCGGGTGCCGCCGCTCCGTGCTCGGAGCGATCATGCTGCCCCTGTGGTGCTGTGTGCCGAAGACCACGAGTGCGCACGAGGACCCGGGAGGCGAGCGTGGTGCGGTCGACGGTGCGTCGGATCGGATCGGTGACGGCCGCGGCGGCGTTGGTCCTCGGTCTGCTCGTCTGGCCCGGTCCACTCGGGACGTGGCAGCGGTTCGCCGTCGCGGCGGCGAACTTCAGCTGCGGCTCGCTGTACTCGTTGCAGGGCACGAGCACCACGGCCTCCCGCACGATCTGGTCGATCAACCCCGCGAACGGCGCCGGCACGGCGTTCGCGTTGTTCAGCGGTGTGGTCGGCACGATCAACGCGCTCGGCATCGCCCCGGGCGGCAGCGCGGCGTACGGCGTGGCCGCCAACGGCACGGCCCGCACGATCTACCGCTACGACACCGCGAGCGGCACGACGACGGCGGTGGCCGCCGTGCCCGACACCCCGGTGACGCACGGCGCGGTCAACCCCCGCAACGGCTTCTACTACTACGGAGGTTCGTCGGGAACACGCTGAGGGTCTACGGCTACGACCCCAACACCGGCACCTCGCTCGGCCTGGTCGCGGAGGGCGTCATGCCGACCGACTGCCCCAACGGCGACTGGACGTTCGACCAGCAGGGCAGGCTGTACGTGGTCGGCGGTGTGCTGGGCGGCACGAACAGCGTGTTCGTGGTCAACGAGGACATCCCGACCACCCCCGGTGCCGCGAAGCCGATCACCGGCACCCGGATCACCACGATCAGCACGCCCAACCAGGCGCTCAACGGCATCGCGTTCGCCGGCGACGGCTACCTCTACCTGGCCAGCGGGACGACGCTGTACCGGGTGAACCCGAGCACCGGCGCGGTGCTCGACACCCGCGCCCTGTCGCAGACCGGCTCGGTCGACTTCGGCTCGTGCGCCTCGCCGAACACCATCACGGTGCGCAAGAACTTCCCGGCGGGCCGGGTCAACCCCACCGACCAGGCCACGGTGACGGTGACCGGCGGCGGCATCACCACCGGGAACACCGGCACGCGGAAACGTCACCCTCGACCAGGTCACCGTCACCGACCCCGAGGTCGGCGCGATCACCTGCCCGACCACCACCCTGGCCCCCGGCACGTCCACGACCTGCACCGCGGCTCCCTACGCGCTCACCCAGGCCGACCTCGACGCGGGCGAGGTGGACAACACCGCGACCGCCACCGGCACGCCACCGACTGGCGACCCGATCGTCAGCAGCGACGACACCACGACACCGGTGGACGCCGCCGCCCGGTTGACGCTGGACAAGCAGGCCGCGCTGGTCGACACCAACGGTGATGGCAAGGCGCAGGTCGGCGAGCGCATCGACTACGCGTTCGTCGTGACCAACACGGGCTCGGTCACGGTCACCGACCCGACGATCGCCGACGACCGGCTGGCCGGTGCCGGGATCGCGGTCACCTGCCCGACCGGGCCGCTGGCGCCGGGAGACCAGGTCACGTGCACCGCGTCGTACGTCGTCACGCAGGTCGACGTCACCGCGGGCAGTGTCGTCAACACGGCCACGGCCACCGGCAAGACGCCGGGCGGGGATAACGTCAGCTCGCCGCCGGACGTCGCGACCGTGCCGTCCGGCGAGGTCCCGGGGGCCATCCCGCCCAAGCCGACCCAGCCGCCGGTGCTGCGGCCGGAGGACCAAGTGCCGCCGTCCGACGACCTGTCGAGCACGGGTGTGAGCGTGGCGCTGACGATCCTGGGCGGGCTGGCGGCCTTGGTGCTCGGGCTGCTGGCGCTGTTCGTCGGGAGGTCTCGCCGGGAACGGTGAACCCGGTCAATGCGGGAAGGTGCGCCGTGCCCGTCGGGTGACCTCGTCGCGGTGGTCCTCGATGACCAGCGCCACCTCGGTCATGGTCCTGGTGTCCCGGAGCCGGTCCGGGTAGTCCACGGCCGCGGCGAGCACGGGCAGGTCGACCGAGAAGTACACGCCCATCAACGGGTTGACGAACAGGTCGCTGTCCGCGGTCCGCGTGCTGAGCGGCACGTTGCCGAACTCACCGCGCAAGGCCGCCGCGATCTGGCCGTTGACGATGCTGGGCCGCAGCGGGGTGGCGGCCTGGGCGTGCGCGACGGCATCCAGGTAGGCCCGCGCCTCGGCGGAGTCGGACGGTATCGACAGGGCGCCCAGGTAGCCGCCGGCCCGGTCCAGCGCGGCCAGGTTCTCCAGCACGTGGGCGTGGCACACGCCGTGGTAGGCGTCGATGCCGAAACCCAGGCACACCACCAGCCGCTCCACGCCGTCAAGCCCCGCGACGGCGGCGAGGCTGGTCATGTCCTCCTCGGGAGTGCCGATGCCGGCCTCGTCCCCGCGCATCAGGATGTCCGTGCCGCCGTCGACCAGCACGACCGCGTCCACGCCCAACCGTTCCACCAACGTCCGGTAGGCCGCCCTCAACGGCCGCACCCCCGTACGTGGGACAAGGAGAACACCCCGTGATCATAGGCACGGCAGCATGTGCGGCCCGAGGCGATTTCCGGGCGTGTGGCGGTGACGAGGTGAGGCCGTGTCGCGTCGGGCTAATCCGTCGCGTGGGAAGTCGTTGAAGTCGAAATCAGTTCGAGGCCCGTTCACATACGTGACCAAAAGCGGTCTAATCAGGTTCGTCGGCGCTCAGTCGTCGTCCACGTCGTCGCCCCCGTCGTAGTCGTCGTCGTTGCGCGGAGGAACCGGCGGAAGAGGTGATGGTGCCTCAGTCGTCCCGACCGTCGTTTCCGGTGGCGTTTCGTCGGTGGTGGAGGGCGGCACGAAGCCGACCGTGATCGCCGGCGGGACGCCGGACTCGGCTCCTACCAGCGCGGACACCCCGGCGAGGCAGGTGGCAGCAGCCAGGAAGGTCACCGCGACCCAAATTGGGAGGAACCGCATCGATCCACGCACACCGCTCATAGTGCCCGCGTGCAAACCGTGCGGCAATGCGCGAATCGGGTTTTCTTCGGGGCGAGTGGCGCAATGGATTGCGAACGTTCTTCACAACAAGTCGTGGAGTGATCCGATGGTTCAGCCGGTCAACAAATGACCAATATGCACAAAAGGACGTCCGGTCGGGCCGCTCGGGCTAATCTCGCGTTTTGGCTCGCGGTTGACGAGCCGAGGTGGCTCGGTGATGAGGAGGGCCGGCGTGGTCACGCTCGCCGACGTCGCCAGGCACGCCGGGGTGGCCGTCAGCACCGTCTCCTACGCGCTCAGCGGCAAGCGGTCGATCTCCGCGCGCACCCGTGAGCGCATCGAGCACAGCATCACCGCGCTGGGCTACCGGGCAGGCAGGTTGCGGCGCACCGCCGTGCTCGGCGTGGTGCTGCCCGCCGACCTCGACCCGGTCTGGACGGGCGGTTTCCTGGCCGCCGTCGCGGCGACGGGACGAGACCGGGGCGCGGACGTGCTCATCAGCTTCGAACCGAGGCGGCGGCACGTGGGCGCGGTGGTGGTCGTGTCGCCCGCGTCCGTGCCGGCGGCGGACGTTCCGGTGGTGCGCGTCGGGCCTGCCGACGGGACGCCTCACCTGTGCCGCGTGGACGTGAACCGGGTCGCGGCGGGCGTGGAGTGCGGGCGGCACCTGGCGAACTTGGGACACCGCAACGTGATCTTCGCCCACCGCACCCCGTTGGACGACTTCCACCGCGCCGTCCGGGCGGTCATCGGGTCGCGGGGTGGGGTCGTGCGGCCGTGCGCGGGTGCGGCGGAGGTGGAGCGGGCTTTCGCGGTCGGCACCAGGGTGCCGACCGCGGTGGTGGCGGCGGACGGGGCGGCGCTGGACCTCGTGCTGACCGAGTTGGACCGGCGTGGGCTGCGGGTGCCGCGGGACGTGTCGGTGATCGCCCTCGGTGCGGAGACCCGGCGAGCCCGCGCGGTGACGTCGCTGACGGTCTCGCCGACCACGTTGGCCCGCGCGGCCGCGGAAGCCGTGCTCAGCGGGGACGCCCGCGATCGGTTGTTCACCCCCCGCCTCACGTCACGCGGCACCACCGCCCGCCGACCCCTGTGACACGCGAACGCGGGGCGCACCTTGTCCCCAGGTGCGCCCCGCGAAGCCGCCGGGGTGAACGATGGCACGTGTCAGTGAGCCCCGTCGTCGGTCGGGTGCTCGTGTGCTCCCGGCGGCCACGCGGTCGTGACCTTCGCTCCCTCCTTCCCGCGCTGCCGCGCCCAGTCGTCCACCACGCCCCGGCAGGTCCGGTCGAGGTGGGTCAGGGAGGACAGGTCCAGGTGGGCGTCACCGCGCACGGCGTCGAGGGCGGTCTGCAGCTTCGGCACGGTCAGGAACGTCGCGCTGCCGCCGAACCTCAGTTCGACACGGCCGTCGGGTGCGTCGCGGCGGTCCACGGTCAGTCGCGACATCTGCCACGCCACCTTGAACAACGCCGCCACGAGGCCGATGACCACGCCTTCCAGCAGGTCGGTGGCGATGATCGCGGAGATCGTGACGACCAGCACCGCCGCCTCGCCCCGGTCGTGCCGCCACAACCGGGGCAGCTGCCCCGGGTTGAGCAGCTTCCAGCCGCTGTACACCAGGATCGCCGCGAGCACCGTGATCGGCACCAGCCGCAGCACGCCGGGCGCGAGCATCGCGAACGTCAGCATCCACACGCCGTGCAGCACCCGCGACAGCTTGGTGTGCGCCCCGGCGTGGACGTTGGCCGCGCTGCGCACGACGACGGCGGTGAGCGGGATGCCGCCCAGGAAGCCGGAGACGACGTTGCCCGTGCCTTGCGCGAGGAGTTCCTTGTTGTACTGGGTCTTCGGGCCGGTGTGCATGCGGTCGACCGCGGTCGCGCCGAACAGGCTCTCCGCCGACGCGATCAACGCGAACACCACCGCCGTGCCGAGGACGGCGGGTGAGAACAGGGTGGCGGCCGACTCCGCGGTCGGCAGGTGCACCGCGTCGAGGAGGGCGCCGACGGACAGCATCCGCACGTCGGCGTGGAAGAACGCGGCGAGCACCGCCACCACCAGCACCGCCGCGAGCGGACCGGGCACCACGCGCAACGCCTTCGGCGCACGTCCCCAGCACGCGATCACCACCAGCCCGCACACGCCGAGCAGCAACGCGCTCCGTGCCGCCGGATCACCCGAAACCTCCGGCAGCAGGGCCGGCAGGCCGATCAGGTTCTGCACCGCATCGCCCGGCGCCTTCCGGTCGGCCAGCGCGTACACCTGGCCGAGCAGGATCAGCAGCCCGATGCCCGACAGCATCCCGGCGACGACCGAGGACGCCATGGCCTGGAACCACTTGCCGAGCCGGGCCAGCCCCATGACGATCTGCAGCACGCCCGAGGCGAGCACGATCATGCCGAGGGTCGCCGTCCCGTGGACCTGCACGGCGTCGAACACCAGCACCGCGAGCCCGGCCGCCGGTCCGCTGACCTGGAGCGAACTGCCCGGCATGACACCGGTCACGATCCCGCCGACGATGGCGGTGATGATGGCGGCTTCCGGTTGGACGCCCGAGGCGACCGCGATACCGATGCACAGGGGCACCGCGACCAGGAACACGACGATGGACGCCAGCACATCCGCCCGCAAGCGGCCGATGAGGTCGTTGCGCCCGGGTCGGGGGGGTTCGCCGGTCGGGGGCGGGTCGTCGCGCGTGATGGGCAGGGGGCCGGTCGGTGCTTCCGGGTCGAACTCGCTGGTGGGGCGGCCCGGTGACGTCCGGTGGTTCGGTGGCGACGGGCGGCCGGGTGGGCGGCGGGGGTGGTGCGGGTGGGATGGGTGGTGTGGCTCGGGTGGGCGGACCTGCGGCACGGTCGGCTGGTGGTGCGGCGCGGTTCTCGGCGGCGGGACGGTGTGGGGCGTGCGGTGGTGGTCGGTGGGCTCGACGGGCATTTCCACGGCCATGGGGAGATGTCCTCCGGGGTTCTCGGGTGGGTCAGAGGGCGACGAGTGAGCCGTCGCGTAGTTGCCTGACCTCGCCGGTGTGCACTTCGTAGAACCAGCCGTGCACGCGGAGGCGGCCATCGGTGACGCGGCGGTCCACTTCGGGGTAGGTGCGGAGGTTCGCCAGCTGGGTGGCCAGGTGGCGGGTCACCGAGCCGGTCAACGCGGGGTCGTCCGCTTCGCTCGCGTGCGCCAAGCCGGGACCGATGTCGTTGCCGCGCAGCCATTCGCGCACGGCGGGGACGAAGCTCAGGTCGTCGCCGCGCACGGCCGCGCCGACCGCTCCGCAGTGCGAGTGGCCGCAGACGACGATGTCGCGCACGCCCAGCACGTGCACCGCGTACTCGATGGTCGCGCTCGCCGCGCACGGTCGGTTCGACGTGTACGGGGTGATCACGTTGCCCGCGTTGCGGTACTCGAACAGCTCGCCCGGTTCGGCGCCGGTGATGAGGCTCGGTACGACGCGCGAGTCCGAACAGGACACGAACAGCACGGTGGGCCACTGGCCGCGGGCGAACGCCGCGAGGCGACCGCCCCAGGTGCGCCGGAACGCGGTGACCTTGTCGATGTCGAGCACGTCGGCTCCGCCTTTCGTCGGGGGGTGGGGTGTTCCGACGATGGCCGCTGCTCGTGACCGCGGGAATACGGAGAAGGTGGATCTAGCGTCGTTTTAGGGTTGTTTTAAGACGCGCGGGCGAAGGTGAGCACGACTCGCGCACCACCCAGCGGCGACCGGTTCAGGTGGACCACGCCACCGGTGGCTTCCACGACGCGGCGGGCGATGTCCAGGCCGAGCCCGGTGGAACCGCTCGCCTGCCGGGCGGCCGGCGCACCCGGCCAGTTGCCGCCCGCGCCCTCACCCGCCGGTTGGGCTGCGGCCGAAGGGGCGGGCCGGCCAGGGCCCGGGTTCCCGGTGTCCTGCCGGGCCGCGGTCGACGCCTCCGGCCACACCGGGCCCGCGCTCCCGCTCCCCGGACCGGCCCCGGTCGACCCACCCGGCCAACCGGAACGCGGCTCCTCACCCACCGACCAAACCGCGGTCGACGCGTCCGGCCGGCTGGGGCCCGCGTTCCCACTCGGCGGCCGGGCGGCGGGTGGCGGATCCCGCCGGCCCGGGTTCGGGTCCCCGCTTCTCGGCCCGGTCGCGGTCGGCCGGTCGGGGAAGCCGGGGCCCGCGTCGTCCACCACGAGAGTCACCCGGGAACCGTCCGCGTGCACGGCGAGCCGGTACGCGGTTCCCAGCGCGGTGTGGCGGAACACGTTGCCGATCAGGATGTCCACGACGGCGGCGACGTCCTCGCGGCCCACGGGCACCGGTACCGGGCCGGTCGGGCACCGGACCTCGTGCGGTCGTCCCTCGTCCTCGGCCAGTGGTGACCAGAACGCGGCTCGTTCGGTGACGACGGCCGCGAGGTCGCACGAGGTGGCGGTCGGTGGGGTCGCGGGGCGGGAGGCGTCACGGATCATCCGGTCCAGTTCGGCGTCCAGGTGGAGGGCGGCACGCACCACGCGGGCGGCGGCGGGGTCGCGGAGCTTCTCGGCGTCGATCCGCAGCGCCGTCAACGGGGTGCGGAGCCGGTGCGACAGGTCCGCGGCACGGGAGCGTTCGGCGGCGAGCAGGGCGGTGATGCGCTGTGCCATGCGGTTGAACGTGAGCGCGACGTCGACCAGTTCCGGAGGTCCGGTGGGGTCGATGCGCTCCACCAGGTCGCCCTGCCCGAAGCGGTGCGCGGCGGACGCGAGACGGCGCACCGAGCGGACCAGGCCGAGCGCGAGCCGGTCCACCAGCAGCACCGCACCGGCGACCATCGCGATGACCACGGCGGCCAGCACCGCCCACGCCCGCCCCACGCCGTCCACCAGCCGCTCGTCCGGCAGGAACACCTCCACCACGAACGTCCGCTCCCCCAGCCGAACCGGCCGCAACAGCACCACACCGCCCGCCGACGGCTCGACCACCGGTGTCACCCGCGCCGCCTCGACCTGTGGCCGGGTGGCCTGCGGGAACCCCACCGGCCCGTCGGGCGTGTGCACGGACACCGCGTGCCCGGAGACGGCGACGACCTCGGCCAACCCGCGCGCGACGTCACCGCGACCCTCGGCGCCGGCGAGCAGGCCGACCACGGCCGTGACGGAGCGCTCGGCGTCGGCGAGGGCCGTGCGCCGCGCGACCTCCCGCGTGACGACGGCCAGCGGCACCAGGACCGCGACCAGGATGGCCGACGCGCACGCCAGCGCGACGAGCACCAGCGCACGTCTCACGCGGGCTCGACCAGGCGGAAGCCGACGCCGCGCACGGTGAGCAGGTGACGTGGTGCGGCGGCGCTCTCCCCGAGCTTGCGCCGCAGCCACGACACGTGGACGTCCACGCTCTGCTCGCGGCCGGAGTGATCACGCCCCCACACGGCACCGACCAGTTCGGCGCGCGGCACCACCCGGTCACGGTGCTCCGCGAGGTACCGGAGGATGTCGAACTCCTTGCGGTTGAGCTCCACCGGTCTGCCGTCGACGTGCACCTGTCTCAGCGCGAGGTCGATCCGCAGCCCACCCACGGTGACCGCGCGCGGTCCCGGCTCACCGACACCGCGCACGCGCCGCAGCACCGCACTCATCCGGGCGACCAGCACCGGTACGGAGAACGGCTTCACGAGGTAGTCGTCCGCACCGGCGTTGAGCAGCTGCACGACGCGCAACTCGTCCCGACGCGCGGTCGCGATCACCACGGGCACGTCGCTAGCCCCCCGCATCATGCGCAACGCGTCCGCGCCGTCCACGTCGGGCAGGCCGAGGTCGAGCAGCACGATGTCGGGCTCGTCGTGAGCGATGATCCGCAGGGCTTCCAACGCGGTGGGCACGCCGCGCGACCGGTAGCCCGCGCCGCGCAGTGCGTCGACCAGGGCGGTCGACAGGGACGGATCGTCCTCCACCACCAACGCCGACAGGATGGGCCCCAGCGTCGGTCGGCCATGGCGCGTGTACATCGCCTTCTCCGTCTGCTCGTTCCGGGGGCGGCGGCACGATGCGGCGGCTCATCGTGCCGGGAACGACCCGAAGGCCGCAAACACGTGTCGAACCCCCTGTCGAACGACCGGGCTCCGGAGCGTGAAGCTGATCAGAGATCCAACCGGCTTCCGGCAGCCGACCAGGGCGTTTCAGGCGTTCCTGCGCAGCGGTTCGGCAACCGCGCGGCCAGCCCGAACCCGCGGCGGAGAAGGGCGCCCCGGTTCCCCGCGAGCGCCCGTTCCCGCCTATCCCGCCCGTCCCGCCAGTGCCGCGACCGGCACTGATCAGAACGAGTTGCCGAACGCGCTGGACAGGTACTCCTTCGCGTCGCGGAGCGCCTCGTCGATGATCCGGGCCGCTTCCCGCGCCTGCTCCGGCTCGTGCGCGGCCTGCACCTGCAACCGGAAGCGCGAGGCGCCGGTCGGGGTGACGGGGAACTCGACCATGAACGCGAGCACCCCGCGGTCGAACAGCAGGCGGTTGACCGTGCGGGCGAGCTTCTCGTTGCCGATCAGGACCGGCACGATCGGGCTCGGTGAGCCCATGCAGGTCAACCCGCGGGTGGTCAGCTCGTCACGCAGGGCGTGGATGGCGGTGAACAGCCGTCCGCGCAGGGCCTCACCCTCGTCGGTGCGGATGATCTCGGCCGCCTTGAGCACCACCGCGGTCTGCATCGGTGACAGGGCGTTGGAGAAGAAGTGGGACCCGGCGAACATCTTGATGTACTGCTTCACCGCGGGCGACTTGGCCGCGACGAAACCGCCGTTGGAGGCGAACGTCTTGGAGAACGCGCCCATGACCAGGTCGACCTTGCCCAGCATGTCCTGCATGCCGAGCACACCGGTGCCGCCGGGTCCCATCGAGCCGAGGTCGTGGGCGACGTCGACCAGCAGGGTCGCGTCGTAGGCGTGGCAGACGTCCTGCAGGGCGACGACGTCCGGCCAGTCGGCGTCCACCGAGAACAGGCCGTCGGTGATGACCATGATGCCGTTGTTGGTGTCGGTGGCCCGGATCCGGGCCAGGTGCGTGCGCACGGCCTCGACGTCGAGGTGGGTGTAGCGGGTGATGTTCCTGGTCGCCGCCCGCGCCCCGCTCTGCAGGCACGAGTGCGCGAGGCGGTCGATGAGGATGTGGTCCTCCTGGCGGACCAAACCGGTGACCGTGCCGAAACCCGCCGACCACCCGTTCGAGAACAGCGTCACGTGCTCCAAGCCGACCAGCGCGCCGAGGGCCGCCTCCAGCTCGTCGGAGATGCGGGTGTTGCCCAGCACCATCGGCGACCCGGCGCTGTGCGGGCCGAAGTCGCGCATCGCCCGGACCGCCGCCTCCCGGATCTCCGGGTGCGCGTTGAACGACAGGTAGTCCTGGGAGTTGAAGTTGATGCCCCGGGCGGGCTTGCTCAGGTCGTTGGTGATGGTCGCGACCCCACCGGGCGCCGCCTCCAGGACCCGCGAGTACTGCCAGGTCTCGGTGCGCCTGCGCGCCTCCACCCAGCCGTGGAACTCCTCGGTCCGGGCGAGCAGGTTGGCACCTACGGGCCGGAAGAAGTCGTAGGCGTTCTTGTCGAGCGCGTAGTCCTCGTCCGGGTCGATCGCGGGCGCGGCCGTCGTCGCCGGTTCCCACATCGGTTCCAGGTCGGCCCGGATCGCCGGGAAGTCTTCGCCGAAGAAGCGGACGACCTCGTCCTCCGGGAGGGTGTCCACGTCCTCCAGGTCCTCCCACGGGATGTGGCTCGCCCAGTTCCGCATCATGTCCGACACCTCGCGCGCGGCGGCGGCGACCGCCTTGGCGGCGGTGAGCGGGTCGGTGCCGGCCGTGTCCGCGGCGGCGATGAGCGCGGCGACGACCTCGCCGTCCTCGCGCTCGTGTGCCAGGGTGCCGGTCATCGGGTCGCCTCCGCTTCGGCGAGCAGGAACGGGTTGCGCTGGTGCTCGCGGTAGGTCGCCTCGAAGTCGGCGAACGCACCGAGGTCGCGCGAGGACTCCTTGGCCGTGTCGTTGAGCAGGAACACGTTGGACGGGTCGAAGAACTCCGAGACGGGCGCCACGTCGACGTGGGTGGCGATGAAGCGGTCGATCTCGGTCTGGTTGCCTCGGAGGATCGCGAACAGCTGCAGCTCGTCGTGCCGCAGCGGTTTCATCTCCGCGAGCGTGCACACGTAGTCGTAGTAGGCCGCGGCGGTCTGGCTGCGGCGCTTGGTGGCGTAACCGGCCATCGCGGTGTCCCGGTCGGTTTCGCCGCCGAGCCACCGGCCGACCGCCTCCGCGGCCAGTTCCGCGTCACGCAGGGCGTGGGTGATGCCGAGAGCCGTGCACTGGTCCTCGAACGACTCGGCGTCGCCCACCAGCACCCAGCCGGGCCCGTGCAACTGCCTCAGGTACGCGGCCTGGTCGAGGGTCCCGTAGAAGCGTTCCTCCCGGCGTGCCCCCGCCACGGTGGCCGCCGCCTCTTCGCTGATCAGCCCGAGCGCACGGTGGAAGTTGCCCTCCACGTCGGCGCGGAACTGCGCGGCCCACTCGCTCGGCCCCCACGTCAGCACCATGGTCCGGCCGTGGTTGGTCGACGCCATCGCCATCCCGAGCCTGCCCCGCCGGTGGATCTGCGCGTCGGCGTCGGGGATGCCGCTGAAGTAGCTCCAGTAGGCGAAGGTGCACCGCGGCCGTTCGTCGAACTTCTCCACCCCGAGGGCGCGGGCGACGAAGGAGTTGCGGCCGTCGGCCCCGATCACCACCTGCGCGTGCTCGACCGTGCCGTCCCGGCCCTTGATGCCGATGACCGTGCCGTCCTCGTCCCGCAGGAGTTCCTTGACGGTGTAGCCCTCGCGGAACTCCACCCCGGCCCGCACCGCGTTGTCGACCAGGATCTTGTCCAGCACGTGCCGGCGGACCGAGAAGTACTCCGTGGTGATCCCGCTGTCGTCGTCGTGCAGCAACCGGAACTGGTTGCGCAGCAACTCCTCGGGAACGCTGCCGCGCAAGGCGATCCCCTCGTTGACCAATGTGACCTCGGTGTGCGCGGGCGTCACGGCCCGCACCTCGTCCAACACGCCCAACCGGTTCAGGTAGGACGCGCCGTGCGGCCACACGAAGTGCGTGGACAGCACATCACTGGGAAACCGCGACCGGTCCACCACCAACACCCGCAGCCCTCGCCGGGCCAGGTGCGCACCGACCGCCGCACCGGCGCACCGGCCACCTATCACAATGGCGTTGTACATGCCGATCATCCAACCGGACGCCCATACCCTGTACAGGCCCGAACGGCCGACGATTTCGGCAGCTCAACGGGTGTGTATATGACTCTGATGGATACCGGAATGGCGAGATCCGTTCCGCGCCGTCCGAAGTGGATTCCCCCGGCTCCGACCTCCAGGGCGCACGCCGGACGGTTACCTCGGCACGGTCGGGCCCGTCATGACCATGACGGAGTTCGCGCGAGGAAGGTGACGACATGGCCGGGTCAGGTCCGCACGACGCACTGGCGGAAGCCCTCGAACAGCAGCGCGAGCGCCTGGTGGCGGTCGCGTGCCGGATGCTCGGGTCGCGGGTGGACGCCGAGGACGCGGTGCAGGAGGCGTGGCTCCGGCTGGCGCGGCAGGACGCGGCCGCGATCGACAACCTGGCCGGTTGGTTGACGACCGTGGTCGGGCGGATCTGCCTGGACGTGCTGCGCTCGCGCACGACCCGGACCGAGATGTCCTACGACGACCGGCTGCCCGAGCTGGTGGTGACCGCGGACGACGGGCCGGCGCCCGAGGACGACGCGGTGCTCGCCGAATCGGTCGGGCCGGCACTGCTGGTGGTGCTCGACACCCTCACGCCCACCGAGCGGCTGGCGTTCGTGCTGCACGACGTGTTCGCGGTGCCGTTCGCCGAGATCGGGGAGATCATCGGCCGGTCCACCGACGCGACCAAGATGCTCACCAGCCGGGCCCGCCGGAAGGTGCGGGGCACACCGCAGCCGGAGCAGGAGCCGCGGCGGCAGCGCGCCGTGGTCGACGCATTTCTCGCCGCGGCGCGGAACGGGGACTTCGACGGGCTCGTACGCCTGCTCGACCCGAAGGTGACCTGGCGCACGTACCACCCGCAGGGCGTGATGACCACGGTCGGAGCCGCCGAGGTGGCCGATCCGATCCTGCGCGGCATCCGTTCGATGACCTCGGCGCTCCCGGTCCTGGTCAACGGCGAGCCGGGGTTCGTGACCTGGGGTGCGAAGGGCAAGGTGCTCGGCGTGGCGGCGTGCACCGTGGTCGACGGCCGGATCGTCGAGATTCTGACCGTCAGCGACCGCAAGCGCCTCGACGCCATGAACCTGCCCGCGCGGCCCGCGTAGCACACGTCGAGCGCAGGGGGCTGTTACGTCGTGGCGGGGCGCTTCGTCGTAGTGGTGCAAGCACCCGAAGACGGAGGAGATCGAGATGGAAACCCGGATCAACCCCATGCTCAACGAGGTCGGGTCGAAGTGGGCCAAGCACATCATCTCGTCGAACAAGGTCATCGCCGACTCGGCGCTGCCGCAGGCGGTGCAGGAGCTGGTGAAGATCCGCGCCAGCCAGATCAACGGCTGCGGCGGCTGCCTCGACATGCACACCAAGGACGCCGCGGCCGCCGGCGAGAGCGTGGTGCGGATCAACCTGGTCGGGGCGTGGCGGGAGACGACCGTCTACACCGAGGCGGAGCGGGCGGCGCTGGAACTCACCGAGCAGGGCACCCGCCTCGCCGACTCCAGCGGCGTCACCGATGAGGCGTGGGCGAACGCGGCGAAGCACTTCGACGAGGACCAGCTCATGGCCCTGGTGTCGCCGATCTGCCTGATCAACGCGTTCAACCGGCTGAACGTGATCACCCGCACGCCCGGCGGCGAGTACCAGCCCGGTCAGTTCGGCTGACCCGGAACACTCCCTCAAGCGCTAGCGCGGACCCGGGTCCGAGTCGGCTCCCCGCACGGTCAGCGGGGCCAGGGCCTCGGCGCAGAGCGATGCGAGCCGCGCGAAGCCGCAGAGGCTGCCGCGGGCCGCACCGCGACCGTGCCTCGATGGTGACCGGAGCACCGTCCCTCCCCGTCGCGCGACGGAGAGGGACGGGACGATCAGGCGACGCCGAAGGAATACGTGGCGTCGTAGGTGCTGATGCTGCCGTCGGGCCGGACCGCGTAGACGCTCAGGCTGTACCAGCCGGGACCCGGCGGCGTCCAGGTGATCGTCGCGGTGCCGTCAGGGCCGGCGGCGACATCGGTGTACGGCTCCAGCCAGTCGAACGTGTACCGGTACGCGGCGACTTCCGACCAGGTGGGCGGAGGCGTGAAGGTGAACTTGCCCGGCACTCCCGCCGCGCCGTGCGGCTGGTCGTCGGACGGGTAGACCTCCGAGGTGACGCCCGGCCACGGCGGGAAGTCCAGCCACCAGGACGCCTCGTTCGAGGTCCAGCCGTTGTCGCTGCGGCTGCGCACGGTCACGTGGTGGCCGTGCTCACGGTCGGCGCGGAACGTGACGGTAGCCGCGCCGTCCGGACCGGCCTGCACGACGCGCGGCTCCTGGCCGTCGAGCTGATAGGTGAAGTCGACCGTGCGGGCGGCGACGTCCGGGTGCGGCGTGAACTTCAGCGTCACGTCCTGGTTGAACCGGGGCGGCTCGCCGACGACGGACACCTCCGGGTGGCTGCTCGGCACGTAGATGGTGACGAAGACCGGCGACGAAGTGCGGCCCGCGGTGTCGACCGACCGCACCCCCAGCCTGACCAGTCCTGATCTGGACGGGGTGAGGTTGACGGTGGCCGTGCCGCCGGGCCGGTCGGCCCGGGCGGTGTTCCGGCCGGCGAGCCGGTCGGGGAGGATCACCCTGTTCAGCTCGCCGTACGTGTAGGTGTACGCCGAGAACTCGTCCCAGGCCCAGTCGAAGCCGGCGACGTCCGGGTTGCCACCGCCGTCGAACGTGAACACGCCCGGTTCGCCCAGCGGAGCCCACGTGGACCCGTCGAGCGGGTAGTTGGCCGAGGTCACCGCAGGCACGGGCGGGTCGACGGTGTCGACGGTGAAGTGGCACGGCTCGGACCACGCGGAGGTGTCCACCCCGTCGGTGACCCTGGCCTGCCACGAGTAGGTCTGTCCGTCAGTGGCGAACAGGGTCGCCGGGACCTGCCACCGGGCCACTCTGGTGGGTTCGGTGGAGGGCGCTCGCTGCTCGGTCCGCGCCGCCGGGTCGTCCTGAGGCCACAGCGCGAAGTCGATGGTGAGACCACCAACCCTCTGGTCGCCGGGGTCCGGGTCAGTGGGCAGGGCTTCCAACGCGACGAAGTGCTGGTCCAGCCTCGGGTACGGTGCGGTGGTGGCGCACGCCTGGCCGCTGTTGTAGCGGTGCTGGTCCACGATGGACGGAGCCCGGTTGTGCTCCACGCTCAGCGCCGCCCGGTGGTACCCGTTGAGCGTGCGGCCGTAGGTCACGTCACGCTCGAACTGCTGGGGGACCCTGACCTCCAGTGTGATCCTGGACTTGCCCCGGCTCACCGCGTCGCGCACGACCGGGGCCACGTCGAACGACGGGTAGCCGACGCAGGTGCCGGTGCTGGTGCTGGTGACGTCGTCCACCCACCGCTTGGGCTCCGGCGCGTGCGCCCACGTCGGGTCGGCGGTGGCGGTCTTGGTCTCCCACACCTCGATCGCGCGCTTGGCGCAGTCGGCGACTGCGCTCTCCCGCAGGGACAGGGTCGCGGCACCGATCCCCGCGCCCGCCAACGCGGACACGTCGAACGTCAGGTAGACGCGTGAAACGTGCGGCCGGCCGTCCGGTTTCGACGAACCCAGCGGGGCGTCCTGGCCCGTCCACGGGAACGCGGTGTGCGGCGCCGCGGAGTCCGTGTAGGAAGCCAGCACCGGGCTGAGCCCGGTGTAGTGCGGTGCGGCGGTCGCGGTCCCCGGCAGTGCGGTGAGCGCGACGGCGACGGCCCCGCAGAGCGCGAGCAGGGATCTTCGCCTCGACATGGTCCCCCCCTTGGTCATGGGTGCGGCCGGACCCGCTCGGGCCCGGCCGCCGCACATCTTCCCGCATACCACCGCTCGAGCCAGGGGATTTCGCCGCTCCGACGCACCCGGCACGTGCGGGACGCGGTCTGGAGGGTTCGGCGGTACCGCACCGGCGCGGCGATCGGCGGCGGGCGGAGGTGGGGCGAGGTCACGCTCTTGACACCGTCGTGTCACTGCTCCCACACTATGACCGCTCGAATGTTAACGCAAACATTCGCGGTTCCCGACCTAGCGGCACGCCGTCGACCCGCAGTCGACGGTGGTGCCGTGCTGGGCCCTCGCCGATGAGCCGTCGGTGCCCCGCCCGGGTCAGGGCGACCGGCGCGTCATCGACAGCCCGAGGAGATCAACGATGAACTCTTCACCCTCCCGGCGGGAACGCCACCCGCGTGCCGCAGCGATGACCAGGCGCCCTCCTTCGAGGTGAGGTCTCCCGTCTGTCCGAACCAGACACTCGCGCACCCCCTTCACCCCGGGAGTCCACCCGTGATCAGACTGCTGGCCCGACTCTGCCTGGCGGTGCTCACCGCCGCCTCGACCGCGGTGGCCGTCGCGCCACCGGCCCAAGCCGCCCCCGGCTACGTCTACACCACGTTCAAGGGAGATGCCGCGGCCGACCAGGAGCTCTGGGTCTACTCCTCGTCCAACGGCACGAACTTCAGCGTGCTGGCCGACACGAACTACCGCGGCCCCTCCGGGGTGCTGCGCGACCCCAGCATCATCCAGCACAACGGGCTCTACTACATCGCTCACACCGTCCAGTCGTGGACCACGAACTCGACCCACTTCAACATCGCCTCCAGCCCCGACCTGGTCAACTGGACGCACGTGGCCAGCGTCAACTCCGGCGTCGCCAACACGCGGTTCACGTGGGCGCCGGAGTTCTACGTCGAGAGCGGCACCGTCCGGATCATCGTCAGCATCGCCCAGACGACGTGCTCCAACTGCTTCCGCCCCTACATCTTCACCGCCCAGAACAGCGCGCTGTCGTCGTGGAGCGGGCCGGTGCAGATGGGTGGTCTCGGCTACAACTACATCGACACCTACGTGGTGAAGTCGGGCAGCACCTACCACGCGTTCACCAAGAACGAGACGTCCAAGTACATCGAGCACTGGACCAGCACGAGCCTGACCAGCGGGTGGGGCAACCGGGGTCAGTTGTGGACCTCGGGCTACGAGGGACCGGCCGTGCTGCGGATGGGCGACGGCTCCTGGCGCATCTGGATCGACAAGTACACCAACGGCGGCATCTGGACCGCGACGAGTTCGAACCTGGACTCCTGGTCGGGCTTGAGCCAGATCACGTGCCCCGGTTGCCGCCACGGCACGATCCTGCCGGTCGCCGACGTACCCGGCTCGGTGCCGGCCTACCGCGTGACCAACCGCAACAGCGGCAAGGTGCTGGACGTCGTCTCGGCCTCCACCGCGAACAACGCCGAGGTCAAGCAGTGGACCTGGAACGGCGGCGGCAACCAGGAGTGGGAGTTCCAGGACGCGGGCAGCGGCTACTTCCGCATCGTCAACCAGAACAGCGGCAAGTGCCTCGACGTCGCGAGCGGGTCCACCACCGACGGGGCCAACGTCATCCAGTACACCTGCGGCGGCGGCACCAACCAGCAGTGGCAGTGGCAGGCCACCGGGAGCTACTTCCGGATCGTGGCTCGGCACAGCGGCAAGTGCCTCGACGTCGTCGGCTCCGGCACCGGCGACGGCGCCGACGTCCAGCAGTACACCTGCGGCAGCGTGAACAACCAGCAGTGGAGCCGAACCCAGGTCTGAAACCGACCGGCAACCCTAGTGATTGGACATCTCATGACACTGATCATGACGTCTGGCGGTCACCCGTCAGGACCGTCGTGGCGCGCCCGGTCGTCGCGCCGGTTGCTGATCGCCCTGGTGGTGACCGCGTTCACCGCGGCGGCGAGCCTCGTCGTCTACTCGCCGCCGGCCGCTGCCGCCACCAGCCAGTTCCGCGGCATGAACTGGGCGGTGCTGGGTGACAACTTCAGCACCGGCGCGCTGGTCGTGCAGGGCCTGAGCCAGTCCGACAGCAACGCGACGGTGCGGGCCAAGGCCAACGCCCTCTACGACGACATGGCCGCCACCATGGGCGTCAACACCGTCCGGCTGCCCATCAACACCCACACCGTGGCCAACACGACCTGGTGGAACGCCTACCGCGGCGCCATCGACGCCGCCACCGCCCGCGGGTTCAAGGTCATCCTCGCCTACTGGGAGGACGGCGCCGCTTCCGGCGGCCGGATCACCAACCTCGCCGCGTGGAACACCATGTGGTCCAGCGTGACCCACACCTACGGCTCGAACGGCAACGTCTACTTCGAGCCGATGAACGAGCCACACGGCTACTCGTCGGCGGACTGGCGCAACGTCGCGGCGAACTGGCTGGGCCACCACACCTCGGCGGTGCCGAGCCGGGTGCTCATCGGCGGCACCGGCTACAGCCAGGACCTGCGCGACATCTGCAACGACAGCCGCTTCAACAACACCCTGCTGTCGTTCCACCACTACGCCTTCTTCTACAGCCCGATGACCTACGACCAGTTCCGCACCCACATCCAGACCCGGCTGGGCAACTGCGCGTCCCGTGCCGTCGCGACCGAGTTCGGCGCACCGATGTCGACCGGTCTCGACTACGGCGACCCGAACAGCACCGACAACTTCGTGCGCCACATCCGCGCCATGGCCCAGGTCATGCGGGACAACAACATGGGCGGCACCTACTGGCCCGCCTTGGGCGGCAAGCCGGGCACCATCGGCTACGACTGGTACTCGATGTACTCCCTGAGCGGCAGCGGCACCGACCTCAACCTGACCATCCGCAACGCCTCCGGCGCCGACCGGGTCAAGTACGCCTGGGGCGACAACTCCACGACCCCACCGCCAACGTACTACCGGGTCGACGTGCGCCACAGCGGCAAGGCCATGGACGTCCAGCAACCCAACACCGACAACGGTGCGCGCGTCGGCCAGTACACCTACGGCGGCAACGCCTGGCAGCAGTGGCAGTTCCAGGACGCGGGCAGCGGCTACGTCCGCATCGTCAGCCGCCACAGCGGCAAGTGCCTCGACGTGGTCAGCGCCTCGACCGCCGACGGCGCCGAGCTCATCCAGTACACCTGCGGCTCCGGTACCAACCAGCAGTTCCAGCTGGTCGCCAACGGCAGCTACTTCCAACTCCGGGCCCGGCACAGCGGCAAGTGCGTGGACGTACCGGCCGCCTCGACCACGGACGGCACGATCCTCAAACAGTACACGTGCAACACCGGCACCAACCAGCAGTGGTCCCGCACGGCCGTCTGACGGTCGTCCCGACCTGACCTCGCACCACGGACCCCCACCCCGGCGCCGACGCCGTTCCCGCGCCGGGGTGGGGTCCGATCTGTTCACGGTCTGGGTGCGGGTCAGCGCTTCTCCCGCGGACCGGCGCGGCAGACCGCCCCGGCCCCCGGCCGTCCTCCAGGCCACTCCCGATGAGCAGGGGCAGCTCAACGGCGTGACGGTGTCGGGCGGCGAGGTCCGGGCCGTGGGCTACCACTACGGCAGGGAGCCGACCTCACCGGCTGCGGTCCGCGCGGTCGACCCCGAGGCGCTCCACGAGCTGGAGGCACAGGCGTCCGTTGTGGTAGCAGCACTTCCACGGACCGGCCACCTCCTTGCGCAGCGGCACGTTGTCGGCGTCGCGGGCGTAGAACCACTCGCCGGTCGGCCGGGGATCGACCATGTTGGCGGCGATGTAGTCCCACGTGCCGCGCGCCAACGCGAGGAACGCCGGGTCGCCGGTGCGTTCGTGCGCGTTGACGAAGCCCACGACCGCCTCCGCCTGCACCCACCACACGCGCGTGGCGTCGACCCGGCCCGCGACCGCCTCGTTGGCCACCGAGCCATCGGCGAGCACGGCCCGTTCCGCCGTGGCCCCGGCCAACCCGATCACGGCGTCCGGCAGGTCCGCGCCGATCTCCCGGCACGCCTCGTCGATCAGCCAGCTCGCCTCGATGTCGTGCCCGAACGACACCAACTCGCCCAGCTCACGCCAATCGGCGCCCAGGAACACCCGCAGCGAACGGCGGCGCGGGTCGTAGAGCCGGTCGCGGAAGGTCTCCAGCAGGGTCGCGATGCGACCGGCCACGGCGGCAGGTGACGGCGCCACCGCGTGATAAGCGGTCAACGCTTCCAGCACGTGCAGGTGGGTGTTCATCGTGATCTCGGCCAGGTACTCCTCACCCAGCAGGACGTTGGGCTTCGGCACCCAGGAACGGTCGGACTGCTCGCGGTACGCGCCGGTGGCCGGGTCGAACCCGACACCGGTCACGACCTCGTACAGCTCCGCCGCCTTGGCCGCCGCACCCGGGTCGTCGGTGGCGCGGTGGTACTCGCTCACCGCGTAGAGCGCGAACGCCTGGGCGTAGACGTGCTTGTCGGTGTCGGCCGGCGCACCGGTGTGGTCGACCGACCAGAACACCCCGCCGTGCACGGGGTCGACCAGGTGGGCGGTCACGAACCGGTACATGTCCCGTGCCGCGGCCATATACGACAGATCACCGAAGGCGCGGTAGGCGGCGGAGAAGGTCCACAGGAACCGGCACGCCATGACCGCGCCCTTGTCGGCCGTCTGGTCGACCACCAGGTCCGCGTCGACGTACCCGTGCACACCACCGTGCTCGCGGTCAACCAAGCCGAGCCAGAACGGCAGGACGCGGTGCCGCAGCTCGGTCTCCGCCTCCCACCGAAGGCCGTGGTCAGGGCCGCTTAACCGGTTCGGTTCCGTGGTCATGGGTGGCAGGCTAGCGTGCGGCGGTTCCCGTCCGCGGAGGCGATGGCGGACGGGAACCGCCGCAGGGCCGGTTACCGGGTCAGGAGCGGACGGTGCCCGACCACCCGCTGACCACGCGATGGGTCACCGTGCAGCCGCCGCCGGGGTTCGACCGGATGACGTTCATCCGGCAATCGAAGAAGGCAAGCGACTTCGAAGCAATCTAGTCACGCGGTGATCACGCAGTCAATCATCAGCCCGCGCTAAAAATGGCGTCCCGGAATTTAGCCGACACCGCTCGCGGACGACTGCCCGCGCGACGGGCAATGTTTCGCAAGTTCCTTTCACGACTGCTTGCGGATCGCGCGGAACGCCCGGTCCGACGGCGGTCGGACGCTGTCCCGCGGCACGAGCGTCGGCGTGGACGTGCGTTGGGCCTCGCCGATCGGGTTGCCGTCGATCCGGGCCATCAGCAGGTCCAGGGCATCGCGGGCGACGGCGCCGAAGTCCGGCTTGACGGTCGTCAGCGGCGGGATGAAGTAGGCCGCCTCGGGCACGTCGTCGAAGCCCACGACGCTCACGTCGTGCGGCACCCGGCGGCCCCGCTCGTGCATCGCGCGCAGGATGCCGAGCGCCAGGTGGTCGTTGGCCGCGAAGATCGCCGTGACCTCGGGCATCCGGGCCAGCACCTGACCCGCCCGGTAACCCGACGCGGCACTCCAGTCGGCCGGCACGATCGGCGGCTCCTCCGCGCCGGCCGCCCGCAGCGCCGACCGCCAGCCCTTGATCCGGCCGAGGCTGTCGAACCAGTCCGAAGGGCCGGACACGTGCCACACCGTGCGGTGACCCGCCTCCAGCAGGTGGTTGGTCGCGGCGAGCGCACCCGCAACCTGGTCCACGGTCACCAGCGGGGTCGAGCGCTCCACGTCACCGTCGACCATCACCAGCGGCACGTCCGGGGGAACGGTGTCCACCGCGTCGTGCGCCGACGCGGTGGGCGCGATGACGACGATGCCCGCCACCCGCTGGTCGCGGTGCCGCTCCAGGGCCTTGGTGATCGACTCGCGGTCCAGCACGTTGACCCGGTGCGCGGTCACCACGAACCCGGCCGCCACCGCCACCTGCTCGAACGCCGCCAGCAACGACACGGGCCCGCACAGGGTCGTGTTCTGGGCCACCACCCCGATCAGCTGCGAACGGCCCGTGACCAGCGCGCGGGCCACCCGGTTCGGCCGGTAGCCGAGCTCCTCGATCGCCGCCTGCACGCGCGAGCGCGTCTGCTCCTGGACGTACGGGTGGCCGTTGAGCACCCGCGACACCGTCTGGTGCGACACGCCCGCGAGCCGGGCGACATCGGCCATCGCCGGCGCACCGGAAGTCCTGTTCCCCACTACCGCCCCCCAATCCACGCGCGCTCACCGAACCGAGGCCGAGCAGCGGAGAGCGCACCGCCGGGTTTGTCGCGGGGGAACTCCCAACGTCATCGTCAACGGGATGCCACGGCGGTGAACGGCGGTCCGCAATCGAAAAGTTTCGACATCGGGACTGATCGGCGGTGATCGGCGACTCAATGTAGCCAGGCGCCATTCGGGCAGTCAACGCGGGTGTGCGCTAAATATCCGGGCGTTCTTTTTAGCTGCCGTCGCCGCTGGTCACGCCCGCCGGTCACGCAAATGTTTCGCACGGTCGCGGTCGCCGGACAACGGAGCCGGCGAATCAACCTTGACACCTTGTTGTGTTATCGCTAACACTGTCCTGCAACATCACGTTGACACTGCCGACCCATGTCGTGCACCAGGACACGACGACTGCTTTGCTTCCGCGTTTTATCGCGCCCGGATGTTAGCGGTCACATGTGTCCCAACCGCGGGCTGCGCTCGACTGCCCGGAAAACACCCGGTTTCCGCCACGACCGCGTCTGGAGCCGTCCATGCCCCTGACCGTCCACGCACCCCCACCTCGGCGGAGAGCCGCGACCGCGGCCATAGCCGTGGTCGCCGCCGCCCTGACCTCGGTCGCCCCGCCGGCCCAGGCGGCGGACGAGTGGGTGCCCGCGCCCTCGTACACGTCCACCGACCGGGGTGAAGGGACCTACTCCGTGCCCCTGCTCAACTCCGACGTGCCCGACGTCAGCGTGGAGCGCGTGCCCGCGGCGGAGCACGAAGAGGGCCGCGACGTCTACTACATGATCAGCACGACGATGCACCTGAGCCCCGGCGCGCCGATCATGAAGTCCTACGACCTGGTCAACTGGGAGATCGTCAACTACGTCTTCGACCGGTTGGGCGTCGGCGACTCGTTCTCCCTGCGCAACGGCCAGAACTCCTACGGTCAGGGCCAGTGGGCGTCGTCGCTGCGCTACCACCGCGGGAAGTTCTACGTCGCCTTCAACACCAACAACCTCGGCGGCTCCTACCTCTACAGCACCGACGACATAGAGGACGGCGCCTGGACCCGGCTGCCGCTGGGACGCGCGTTCCACGACCCGTCGCTGTACTTCGACGAACGCGACGGCGGCACGCCGTACATCTTCTACGGGTCGGGGTCGACCAGCGCGGTCAAGCTGGACAGCGGCCTCACCAGGGTGGTGGCGGAGTACCCGAACATCCTGCGACCGGCGGACTACCCCGGCTCGCCCTTCCTCGGCGGGCTGTTCGAGGGCGCCCAGGTGCAGTACATCGACGGGCACTACTACGTCGTGATCATCACGTGGCCGCCGGGTCAGGGACGCCAGGTGGTGCTCTTCCGCTCGACGGAACTGCTCGGGCGGTACGCGACGGCCGACGGCAGCAACCCGTACCAGGCGCGTGGCGTGCTGAACTCGAACGGCTTCGCGCAGGGCAGCCTCGTGCCGATCGCCCGCGACGGCGGCCGGACCGACTGGTACGGCATGTTCTTCCGCGACTCGTTCCCGGTCGGCCGCATCCCGGCGCTCATCCCGGCCACGTGGCAGGACGGCTGGCCGACCTTCGGCGACAACGGTGTGGTGCCGGTGAACGGGGAGTTCGCCAAGCCGATCCGGCTGAGCCCGGCGCAGGAGGCGCTGGAGCGGCAGAAGAGCGTCGTCGCCTCGGACGACTTCGCCAACGACGCGCCGCACAAGGCCTACATGGACGAGCGGTGGACGATCCCGTCCCCGCCCGAGATCGACGAGTCGCTGCTCGGCGTGGAGCTGGTGCGCAACCCCGGCTTCGAGTCCGGCGCCGTGTCGCCGTGGGCGGCCCAGTTCGGCGCGCAACTCACCCTGGAGCCCGCCGACGGCACCACGGTGCTGAAGGTGGCGAACCGGACGCTCAACGGCTCGGGGCCGAACCAGTCGCTGGACGGGGTGCTGCAACGCGGGGTGACGTACCAGGTGTCGGCGAAGGTGAAGTACTCGGCGGGCCCGGCGACCGTGCGGTTCAACCTGGTCGCGGACTGGGGCGCGGGTGTGCAGGTGATGGCGTCCGGCGACGTCCCGGCGGGCCGGTGGACGACCGTCTCCGGCCGGTACACGGTGCCGAGCACGGCCGAGACCGGCAAGGTGAAGTTCGCGGTCGAGACGCCGTGGGCCAACCCGCAGCCACCGTCGTCCAGCGTCGAGTACCTGCTGGACGACGTCTCGGTCGTCGGGCAGCCGGTGACCACCGAACACCCGGCCGAGGCGGAGATCAGGCCCAACGGCTCACGGCTCGGCATGGCCTGGCAGTGGAACCACGCCCCGGACAACCGCTACTGGTCGCTGACCGACCGGGAGGGCTGGCTGCGGTTGACCACAGGAAAGGTCGTCACCGGGGACTACGTCTACACCAAGCTGTCGAACCGGGCCGAGCTGACGTGGTTCGAGGAGGCGCGCAACACGATCTCGCAGCGCACCTTCGGCCCGAAGTCCTCAGCCGAGACCAAGCTCGACTTCTCCCGGATGCGGGACGGCGACGTCGCGGGCCTGGCGATGTACAACCGCGGCTTCTCCTACGTCGCGGTGAAGCGGGTGAACGGGCAGCACACCCTCGGGGTGGTCAACCGGGTGCAGCCCTTCCCGGTCACCTTCGACCAGGCGACCGCGGAGAGCTTCGTGCCCGGCATTGCGGTGCCGCTCGGCGACGCCACCACCGTGCACCTCAAGGGTGACGCCGAGTTCGACGCGCCGACAGGTCAGGGCTGGACCACGTTCCACTACAGCCTCGACGGGCTCACCTGGCACCGGCTGGGCGACCGCGTCGGGCCGCAGACCCTGGACGGCAGCCTGGCCCACTTCATGGGCCACCGGTGGGGCCTGTTCAACTACGCGACCGCGCGGGCGGGCGGGCACGTCGACTTCGACCACTACCTGCTCAGCGACACGCTGACCGCCGAGGGCAAACCGCTCGACACCGGCGACCTGGACGCCGCGATAGCGCACGCGGCCACGTTGGACGAGCACCACTACCCCGCGGACGCGTGGGCCGCGATGCGCGCGGCGTTGGGCAAGGCACAAGCCGCGCGGGCGTCCGCCCTCGGGACGCAGAACCAGGTCGACGCGCCGGAGCGGGCGTTGAGCCTGGAGCTCGCCCGACTGGGCGTGGCGAGGTTCCCGGTGGCGGTGGCGGTGTCCGCGCGGACCCGGTGCGCGGGACCCAACGTCGTGCTCACCGTCGAGGTCACCAACCACGAGGAGGTCCCGGTGGACGTCTCGGTGGACACGCCGTACGGCAGGAAGTCGTTCGACGACGTCGAGCCGGGCAAGACCCGCTTCCACCCGTTCCAGACCCGTGAGCGGCACGTGCCGGCGGGTTCGGCGTCGGTCACCGCGTCCGCGACGGTCGACGGCGAGCCGCGGACCGTCGAGCTCACCGCACCGCACGAGACGCGCACCTGCCGGTGAGCGCACCCAGACCCCCACACCGAGAACAAGGAGAACCCGTGGATCGACAACGTCCGCAACGGCGCAGAGCCGCCGTGCTCTTCGCCGTCGGAGCCCTGCTCGCCGGCGGCCTCGCGGTCCCACCGGCAGCAGCCGCCGCCGGGCCGAACCTCATCACCAACCCCGGCTTCGAGGACGGCCTGTCCGGGTGGACCGTCAACAACGGCAACGCCACCGACGGCGCGACCCTGGCGCCCACCGGTGACGCCCACTCGGGTTCCGGCGCGGTGCTGGTGACCGACCGCAAGACGACCGGGTCGGGACCGGCGCAGGACCTGGCGGGCAAGGTGCAGGCCGGCAAGACCTACACCGTCACCGCACGGGTGAAGTACGAGAACCCGGCGAGCCCCGCGACCAAGCAGTTCTTCGTCACCATGCACTACGGCGGCTCGACCTACACCAACCTGGGCACCGGGACCGTGCCGCGCGGCCAGTGGGGCCTGCTCCAGGGCACGTTCACGATCCCCGCCGCCCAATCGGTCGCGACGCCGCGCGTCTTCGTCGAGACGCCGTGGGTCGCCGACCCGGCCGCCGCGCCGGCGACCCACCTGATGGACTTCAAGGTGGACGACGTCGTCCTGCGCGAGTTCACCCCGTCCACCACGATCGAGGTGCTCGGCAAGAACCCCGGCGAGGGCAACCCGCTGATCTCCCACAAGTTCGGCGCCGACGGCAACGCGTTCGTGCACGACGGCCGGGTGTACGTGTACATGACCAACGACACCCAGGTGTACAACCCGGGTCCGGACGGCACCTCCCCCACCAACACCTACGGCGGGATCAACACGATCACCGTCATCTCGTCCGACGACCTGGTCAACTGGACCGACCACGGCGAGATCCCGGTCGCCGGGCCGAGCGGACTGGCGAAGTACGCCTCGCAGTCGTGGGCGCCGGCGGTCGAGAGCCGCGTGGTCGACGGCAAGGAGCAGTTCTTCCTCTACTTCGCCAACAACGGCGCGGCGACCGGCGTGCTGGTCGGCGACTCGCCGCTGGGCCCGTGGCGCGACGAGCGCGGCAGCCTGCTCATCACCGCCCAGACGCCCGGCGCCTCCGACGGCCGCAACTGGCTGTTCGACCCGGGCGTGTTCATCGACGACGACGGCCAGGGCTACCTGTACTTCGGCGGTGGCGGCAACGACGGTTCCAACTCCTACGAGAACACCAACCACCCGAAGTCCACGCGCGTCATCAAGCTCGGCGACGACATGATCAGAACCGAGGGCGTGGCCGAGACCATCGACGCGCCGCTGATGTTCGAGGCCGGGCACGTCTTCAAGCGCGAGGGCAAGTACTACTACTCCTACTCGTCCAACTTCGGTTTCGGCGGTCCGATCGACCCGAACGGCCCGCCGACCGGCGCGATCGCCTACCTCGTGGCCGACAGCCCGATGGGCCCGTGGACGCCCGAGAAGTACGCGGGGGTCATCTTCAAGAACCCCGGGGTCTACTTCGGTGCGGGCGGCAACAACCACCAGTCCGTGTTCGAGCTGAACGGCGAGCACTACCTCACCTACCACGCGCAGACGCTGAACCGGCGCATCACCGGTGGCGCGACGCAGGGCTTCCGCAGCCCGCACATCGCGAAGCTGGAGTTCAACGCCGACGGCACGGTGAAGGAGGTCCTCGGCACGTTCGACGGCGTCGAGCAGATCCGCCACCTCGACCCCTACCGGGTGATCGAGGCGGAGACCATCGCGTGGCAGCAGGGGTTGGCCACCAAGCGGCTCAACGCTCCCAACGACGTGCCGCAGCTGGCCCTGCACGACGTCGACAACGGTGACTGGACGTCGTTGTCGTCGGCCGACTTCGGGTCCGGCGCCACCGGCGTGTCGGCGCGCGTCAAGCCGCTGGTGGCCGGTGGGAGCATCCAGGTCCGGCTGGACGACCGCACCGGTCCGGTCGTGGCGACCATCCCGGTCGACGGTCCGGTCGGGCAGTGGACCGAGGTCGGCGCCGAGCTCGACGGTGTGTCGGGTGCGCACGACGTGTACTTCACGTTCGTCGGACCTGACGGCCAGGACCTGGTGGAGGTCGACAGCTGGCGGTTCGCGAAGCCGTCGCTGAAGGTCGAGGGTGCCGCGGACACCCGGTGCGCCGGGCCGAACGCCAAGCTGACCGTGCGGGTGACCAACAACGAGTCCGTGCCGGTCGACGTGGTCGTGCAGACGCCGTACGGCTCGAAGTCGTTCGAGGACGTCGAGCCGGGCAAGACCCGTTTCCACCCGTTCATGACCGGTGAACGGGCCCTGCCCGCCGGTGCGGCGACGGTCACCGCGACCGCCACCATCGACGGGCATGAGGTGTCGAGCGAGCTCTTGGTGCCGTACGACGCACGCACCTGCCGTTGAGCGGCGAGGCGGCCCGGGAGGTCCCCCGGGCCGCCTCGTCCCGTCAGGCGGTGGCGCAGGCCATGCCGTTGAGGGTGAAGGAAGCGGGTTTGGCGGTGTTGCCGCCGTGGGTCGCCTGGAACCCGATGCCGATCGAGCCGTTCGGCGGGATCGAGGCGTTGTACGCGACGTTGCGAGCCGTCACCTGCCCGGACGTGGGCGAGTAGGTGGCGCTCCAGCCGGAGGTGATCCTCTGCCCGGTCGGCAGGGTGAAGACCAGGGACCAGCCGTTGATCGCGGTCGTGCCGGTGTTGGTGATCGTGATGGACTCGGTCAAGCCGGTGTTCCAGGCGTTGACGGTGCTGGTGACGCGGCACGTGCCGGGCGGTTGCGTTGTGGTTGTGGTTGTGGTTGTGGTTGTGGTTGTGGTGGAAGTCGTGGTCGACGTGGTGGTGGTCGTGCTGGTCGGGTCGACGGGGCGGTCCAGGCCGAAGAACGCGATGGCCTGGGCGGCCATGCCGCTCGACGGCAGGCTGTGACCGGCGCCCTGGATGCTGTACGCCTCGACGCGGGTGGTGCCGGAGGAGTCGTTGTAGCGGCGGCGGTTCCAGTTGGTCTGCGGTGTGTCCGTGGACGACGGTGTCTGGCTCAGCCCGAACACGTTGGTCCACTGCTCGATCGTCTCCTGGAGCAGCGAGTACGGCACGAGGGTGTCGTTGGTGCCGTGCCAGAGCTGCACGCGCGGCCGGACGCCGGTGTAGCCGGGGTACGCCTGGCGCACCGCGTCACCCCACTCCTGCGGTGTGCGGTTCGCGCCTCCGCTGCCGGTGCACCTGCTGCTGCCGGGTGGGTAGTCGGCGGCGTTGGCGAAGCAGTTGAACGGCACGCCCATGAAGGCGGCACCGGCCTTGAACACGTCCGGGTAGAGGGCGAGCATGTGGTTGGTCATCATGCCGCCGGACGACGAGCCGGTGGCGTAGATCCGGTTCGGGTCGCCGCCGTAGCGCTGCTGGACGTAGTTCACCATCGACACGATCGACACCGGGTCGCTGCCGCCGCCGCGCCGCTTGGCCGCGTCCGACCAGGTGTCGAAGCACTTGCCGAAGCCCGCCTGCTGCTCGGCGCTCGGGTAGATGACGACGAAACCGTGCCGGTCGGCCAGCGAGGCGAACTCGCTGCCCGAGTAGAAGCCGGGGCCCGAACCGCCGCAGCCGTGCATGGCCACGACGATGCCGGGGTTGGCCGGGCGCGAGTCCGGCACGTAGACGTGCATCCGCATCCCGCCCGGGTTGGTGCCGAAGTTCGTGACCTCGGTCAACGACGCCGCGGACGCGGGCGCCGGCGCGACGGAGACCAGGCCGGCCACGACCAGTGACGTCGCCGCGGCGAGTAACAGACTCGGTTTGACCTTCATGCGCTTGACTCCTTTGGTTCGCGCACGGGTGGCTGGTCGAATCCCCCTTCATATGACAGTTAGGGTGCCGCTCGGTCCATAAACTGTCAATCGACTGTCTCGACGGGTCGGTGTGCCCGCGCGGCGGGCCCGGCTTGATTAGGGTCGGTGGCGACGCCCTGTCCGAGCCACCGCCGGAGCCGCCGTGACCAGCCCGTACGACATCGAGGAGATCTTCCCGGACGACTCGGTCCGGCTTCCCCGACGGCAGTCCGGCAACTCACCGCAGGGCCTGACCGTGACCCTGCTGGCCGACTACACCCTGCGGGACAGGGCCTGGCTGCCGTCGGCGGCGATCGTGGCGCTGCTCGCCGAGGCGGGTGTCAGCCACGCCGGGGCACGCACGACCATCAGCAGGCTGGCCCGTCGCGGCATCCTCGAAGGCAGCAAGCAGGGCCGCAACAGCTCCTACCGGCTCACCGCGCCCGCCGCGCTCAACCTCGCCGCAGGCGGTCGGTTCATCGTCGCCGCAGGCGCCGTCGACGAGCCCTGGGACGAGCAGTGGACGTTGATCGCCTTCTCACTGCCGCAGGACGAGGTCGCGCAACGGCGCGAGCTGCGCAGCCGACTGCGCTGGTTCGGCTGCGCACCCCTCTACGACGGCCTCTGGATCTCGCCGCACGACCTCACCGACAAGACCAGGGCACAGCTGGCCGAGCTGGCGTTCGGCACCATGACCGTCTTCCGCGCACGCCACGTCGAACTCGGCACCTCAACCGGCCGCGCCCCGATCGATGCCTGGGACACGGCCGCCATCGCCCGCCACTACGAGGACTTCATCCGCCGTTGGCACCCGGTCCTGCCCGACATCCGCGCCTCCCGCATCACCGGCCTCGAAGCAGTCCGCGCCCGAACGGAGGTCATGGACACCTACCGCCGCCTGCCGATCCTGGATCCCCGTCTGCCGTTGCGGCTGCTGCCGTCGGAATGGCCCCGCGAACCCGCCCGGGACTTGTTCGCCGCGGTGTACGACGGCCTCGCCGGCCCCGCCCAGGACCACGTGCGTGCCGTGGCGAGCCGGTTCACCACCGACCCTCTCACCGACGTGCGGGCGCACACCGTCGCAGACATCCTCGTCGGCTTGGAGGGTGCCTGGGAGTCGGAGTCGCAGGTCGAAGGCGTACTCGCGGCCCGCGAGCGGGCACCGCACAGGCCGCGTCGGTAGGAAGATCACGCCCGCGCGGGTCCGGAGTCGCGCAACGGTACGGCGGACGAGCGGTTCCGTCGAGTCCTCGCCGGTTCACGCTTCCGGTCGATGGCGGACACGCGCGCGACCGACGGGGAAACCCTTCCCGGCGTGCCGGGCCCCGCCGGAACAGCGGTTCGGAATCGGCGGCGGTCGTCCACCTTGACCGCGAGTGACCGCCCGGTCGTCTGGCCGGCCCCGGTCTGCCCGCCCGCACGTACTCGGGCGGGCGTGCAGACGTGGATCACCCTCGGCCGGAGCGGCGTTTGCGGCTCAGGAACGCGAGCGCCGCGCCCGCGCCGAGGACCAGGACGCCGACGAGGATCACCCACGGCAGGTTGGACGAGACGCCGGTGGATGCCAGCGGGCCCTTCCCCTTGGCGGCCGTGGTCGTGGTCGTCGGTGGCACGGACGTCGTCGACGGGGTCGTCGTGGTCGTCGGCGGCGCGGGGATGTGCACGCCGGCGTCGATCGTGTGATCGACTTCGCCGGGGTTGTCCGGCGCCGTCACGGGCGCGTACCCGTTGCACAGCTGCCCGCTGGTCGGGGGCTCCACATTGGAGTCGTGCACCCGGTCGCTGCCGACCACCGGGAGCGTGAACCGCAGGTCGGTCGCGGGCGGCTGGTTCGGCACGGTTGATGTCGCCACCGGAGAAGCCGTTCTCCGGCAGGTCGTTGCCCGGTCGCGGGTCGAGCCCGCCCCAGCCGGCCACGTCCATGAACCGGTCGCGGAAGCCGAGGATCATCGACCCGTCGCGGGCGAAGGCCATGCTGGCCAGTTGCGGCTGCGGGTCGATCAGCGCGGCGCCGTCCGGGGTCACCTCGTGCCGGTCCCAGGACGCCGGGCTGGTGTTCCACGGGTTCCAGCCGTTGGTCTGGCCGGGGACGTTCCGGCCGGCCAGGACTTCACCGCGCTCGGCGGTCAGCGGCTGGGTCAGCACCGTGGTGAACCGCGTGCCGTCGTAGGTGTGGACGACGACTTCCAGGTCCGCGCGGTCCTGCGTGCTCTCCGCGCTGCACACACCACCGACGTACAGGGTGCTGTCGTGCGCGGCGACGCTGAACGGCCGCCAGTCGGTGGGCGCCGCGCAACCCGGGTCCGGGATCGGCACCGTGGCCCCGGGCGTCGAGGCCGTGGCGCCGGTGGCGTCGAAGCTGACCAGGCTGCGGGTCAGCAGGTTCACCGCGTACAGCGTGGCGCCGTCCTCCGACAGCGCAAGGCCGCCGATGCTCTCCTTGCCGGGCGCGTCGGTGAACCCGGCGTCCTTGATGAGGTTGGCCGTGTCGTGGGGCGTCACCGCGGCGCCCGGCACCTTCGCGAACAGGGTCGGCGCGCCACCGCCGTCGACCGGCACGGTGTCAGAAGTAAGGGTTCGTGTCATCCCGCCGACCTGGCTTTGCCCTACCGCACGTGTCAAGGGGGCACCTCTCGGCATGACCGGAACGTCGGGCTGGAACTGCCCCCTTGACGCGTGTGGTAGCCCGGAGGGGGTCGGTGGGATGACACGCACCCCGGACCCACAACCCAACCGGACTTCCCAACGGAACAAGAGCGAGACGGAACCGGGGGATGTCATCCTGCTGATCTGCCCGTCCGGCGAGGACGCTCTTGATCTTTCAAGCTTTTCAACGCTCTTCAAGGCACTTCAAGGCACTTCAAGGCACTTCAAGGCACTTCAAGGCACTTCAAGCTCCACACCCATCACCCCGGAACCCGCATCGCCCACTGCTGATTGGACTGGCCGCTGCACGTCCACAGCACCAGCTTGGTGCCGTTCCCAGTACCGAAGTTGTACGCGTCCAAGCACAACCCCGACAGCACGTTGGTGATCGTGCCGTTGGCGTTCACGTTCCACTGCTGGTTGGTATCACCGTGGCAGTCCCACGTCACCACCTGGGTGCCGTTGGTCGTACCCCGGCCATAGGCATCCAGGCACTTGGTACCCAGAACCACCAACTGCCGAGCCGAGTTGTGCGTCCACGACTGGTTGGGCCGGCCGTGGCAGTCCCACAGCTGCAGCTGCGCACCGTTCGCAGTCGTCGACCCCGGCACGTCCAGGCAACGGCCCGAGGCCACGCCGACGACCTGCCTGCCCGACGAGGTGACCGGGTCCCCGATGCTCCCGGGCACGGCGCGCAGCGCGGCGTACCAGGTCGCGGCCATCTTGTCGTAGCCGGTGGCGGTGGGGTGGATGCCGTCGATCAGGTCGGCCGTGGTCAGGGCGGAGTGCATGTCCACCAAGCGCACCCGCTTGCCCGCGTTGACCTTGCCCTGCACGATGCCGGGGATCGCGGCGTTGTAGGTCCTGGCCGCGGCTGCCTGACCGGAGTTGGCGAGCGGGATGATGGTCGCGACGAACACGTCGGCGTTCGGCGCGGTCGTGGTGATGCGGTCGACCAGGGCCGACAGGCGGGCGGGTGCGTTGGCCACGTTGTAGTTCTGCAGGATGTCGTTGGTGCCGATGTGCAGCAGCACCGTGCGCGGGTTCGTGTTGCGCAGCCAGGTGACGACGTTCGCGTCGATCTGGTCGATGCGCCAACCCGGGTGGCCCTGGTGGTCGTGGTCCCCGAGCGAGGCCGGACCGTTGAACTGGGAACCGACGAAGTCCACCCGGTAATCACCCGCCCCGAACCGCTGCCACAGCCCGATCCGGTAACCACCGGGCACCTGCGTCCCCTCGGTGATGGAGTCGCCCAGCGGCATGACCCGGACACCGCCGTTGGACTCGGCGGCGGCGGGGGTGGCCGTCAGCAGCGCGGCGGTGACGAGGGCCGCGGCGCAGGCGGCGAGCTGTCGGAGGCGTGGTCGCATGTGTTCTCCAGGGAGTTCGAACCGAGGTTCCGGACGGGTCGGCCACCGCGGCCGGGCTCAGGCGCGCACGCTCCACTGCTGGTTCGTGCCGCCGTGGCACGACCAGAGGTGGATCAGGGTGCCGTTGGCGGTCCCGTTGCCGCTGGCGTCCAGGCACAGCCCGGACTGCACGCCGGTGATGCTGCCGTTGGCGTTGAGGTTCCACTGCTGGTTCGTCTGGCCGTTGCAGTCCCAGATGATCGCCGCGGTGCCGTTGGTGGTGCCACGGCCGCTGGCGTCCAAGCACTTGCCGTTCACCATGAGCTGCTTGCCCGCGGTGTAGGTCCACCGCTGGTTGGCGCCGCCGTTGCAGTCCCACAACCGCGCCTGGGCACCGTTGGCGCTCCCGACGGCGACCTCGACGCAGCGACCCGACTGGGTGCCCACGAGCATGGCGTTCTGCGGGCCACTCGTACTGCCGCCGGGACTGGCGTTGGCCATCACGGCCTGCGCGCCGGACGGCCAGTTGCCACCGGTGACCGTGACGTTGCCGGACACCACGTTGCCGCGATCACCGTTGGTCACGTTGGTGCTGTTGTTGGTCGACCAGTTGTTGGTGACGGTCCAGTTGCCCATGTTCTCGCCGCCCCAGTAGTTGGCGGTGGCCCAGACCCCGGTGGACGAGAACACGTTGTTGGTCACCGTGTAGTACCGGGAGCCCTCGTCGAAGTAGACGCCGAAGTGGCCGTTGGTCCGCAGGCAGTGGTTCCCGCTGATCATCGCGTTCGGGTTCCACGCCAGGGTGTAGATGCACCCGCCGTCGTTCATCTGCTGCATGACGTCGTGGATGTAGTTGTTGATCAGCCGGTTGTTGGACGCGGTGGTCGGGGTCGTGTAACGCGGCTGGTAGTTGTACAGGCCGCGGTTGGCGTAGTGGTTGCTGCCGCCCGCGTCGTTGGCGCCCCAGCCGTAGCCGATCGACATGCCCGAGTACGGCATGTTGTAGACCTCGTTGTGCGCCACGGTGGCGGTGCTGACGTAGGTGTTGAGCACCGAGACGTTGCCCCGGTACTCGATGCCGAGGTCGTGGATGCGGTTGTGGCTGATGGTGATGTCGCGGTTGACCATCCGCTGGTCGCTCGGGTGGTGCGCGTCCGCGCGCACGCCGCCGACCACCACTCCCCCGGCCGAGCTGCGGGCGATCTCGGACCGGGTGACCGTGATGTCGGCGGCGCCCAAGCCGACCCCGCTGGCGTGGGCGTTGGCGTCGTTGCCGATGCCGATCGCGGTCTGGCCCAGGTTCACGAACTGCGACTCGCTGAACGTGATGTTGTTCGCGGCGGACACCTGCACGGCCGCGGGCATCTGCGACCAGTGCGGTCGGACGGCCTCGAACTGGGCGCACCCGTTCTGGCACGACGTGATCCGGTCGGCGGGCCAGTTCCAGTTGCCCGCCATGTAGGCGCCGGTCTGCTGGTCGGCGTACCCCTGGTTGCTGCTGGGGCCCAGCCAGCTCGTGCCGGTGAACGTGATCCCGCTGAACGAGATGTGGTGCGCGGGCGCGTCGTAAGTGCCCCCGACGTTCACCAACGACTGCAGCACCGGCAACTCCACGCTCACGGTGCTCATGTTCTGCCCCGCCAACGGGATGTAGGACAACGCACCCGTCCCCGGGTTGAGGTACCACTCCCCCGGCGAGTCCAGGAACTCGTAGGCGTTGGCCAGGTAGAAGGGGCCGGCCCGGTGCGGCTGGCTGAGCGTGTCGTAGCCGAACGTGTTGTTGTTCCACGCGGGCTGCTGCATCGTGAGGAAGTTCCCGCTGATGCTCTGCACCGGCGAGTACCGGTCGGTGAACGAGTTGACGCTCTCCACCTCGACCCGGTTCTGGTTGGCCAGGTTGTTCAGGTAGCCCAGCGCGGAGTTCGAGAACCTCATGCCGGTACTGGTGAACGTGAAGTCGGCCCGGTTCACCTGCGTCCGCGCCCGGGTCGCGACCGCGCCGTTGACGTACAGCTGCCGGGAGTCGATTCCGGTGGGCACGTTCGCGCGCCAGATGTTGCGACCCGCGTCCACGAGCGACCAGCCGGTGACGGCACGGGCGCCGCTGATCGCGGGACGCGCGGACGGCGCCGCCTGCCACAGCACCCGGTAGCCGTTCGTGCCGGAGTCCGCCGCGGTCAGCCGCAAGGGCTCGGCGAGCCGGTACACGCCGTCCGCCAACTGGACGACGATGTCACCGGACATGGCACCGACCTGCGACCGCACCGCCGCCTGCGCGGCGGACAGCGAACACGGCTGTGCGGCGGAACAACTCGTGCCGGTACCGGAAGGCGACGCGTAGAGGGTCGTGGTGGCGGCGTGCGCGGGCGGCGCGACGGCCACCACCGCCGCCAGCACCGCGGCAGCGGCGCCGACCGACAGCGGCCTTCGCACCGCGGAGGACGAGGACGCGAACAAGGGGGCCTCCTGGCATTTGCGGCGGCCGGCCCGCAACGGGCTCGGCACAGGGTCGGAACGTGCTCTTCACGAACGGGCGATCAGGACGGCAGTGGGTCCAGGTGATCGGGGGTGACGGCGTCCCGCACCTCCGGCAGCAGCCGCTGCCCGGCGCGTTCCGGCCGGATGTGGGGGCCGTCGGCGGTCGGCGCGGCGGGCCGGAACCGGGACGCCGTGATCGCCTCCTCATCGACCCGCAGGCCCAGCCCCGGGCTGTCACCCAGCACGAACGCACCGTCCTCGATGCGGAGGTCGATCGCGACACCGGACGGCGGCCGCAGTTCCTGCAGCTCGCTGACCAGGTGGTTCGGCACCGAGGTCGCCGCGTGCAGCAACCCGATCGGGGTGTTGCCGATGGGGCTGACGGGCAGGTCGTGCGCGTGCGCGAGGGCCGCGACCCGCAGGAAGTGGGTCACGCCCCAGCCCGCACCGGCCTGCACGACGTCGACCGCGCCCGCCGCGAGCAGCGGGCGGTACTGCTCGAGCCCGGTGAGGTTCTCCCCGCTGGCGACCGACGCCCGGACCCCTCGGCTGACGGCCGCGTGCCCTTCGGCGTCCCACCGCCGGACCGGTTCCTCGACCCAGATCAGGTCCAGCGTCCGCTCCAGCTCGCCGACGTGGCGGACGGCCTGCTTGCGGGTCAGGGCCTCGTTGACGTCGAGCATCAGCCCCGGCCGGGCGCCACGTCCGGCGGCGGTGAGCACGTCGCGCACCAGGATCAGGCGGTCCCGGTCCCGCTCCACGTCGAGCCCTCCCTTGATCTTCGCCGCACGCAGCCCGCGCGCGGCGTAGGTCTCGTACGCCGCCACGAGCTCGTCGTCGCCCAGCCCGATGTCCAGGCCGGAGGCGTACGCGGGCACGCGGCGGTCGCGCCCGCCGAGCAGCCGCCACAGCGGCTCACCGGCGGCCTGCGCCTTGATGTCCCACAACGCGGTGTCGAGGGCGCCGATGGTGCCGAACACCGCGCCCGCGTGGCCCGCCTTGAACACCCGGCGCAGCATCCGGTCGTAGAGGGCGGTGACCCCACGCGGGTCCTCGCCGTCGAGGGCGGCGAACACCGACTCGATCTCGACGTGCGGCCCGAGCCCGACCCCGGTGATCCCCACGTCGGTCTCCACCACGACGATCGGGATCCGGACCACGCCGTCGGCGAAGACGCCGTTGGCGTCGCCGACCGGCCTGCCCCAGTCCTGGACGGTGGTGAGGGTCCGATAACCGGTGATGCGCATATCAGCCCTTCGTGGCTCCGGCGCTGACGCCGTCGGCGATCCGGCGCTGCAGGAACAGGTAGACGACGAGGACGGGCACCGCGGCGATCAGCACACCGGACGCGAAGACGGGGATGTCGTCGGAGTACTGGCCCCGCAGCGAGGTCACCCCGACCATGAGCGTGCGGTGTTGCGCCGACGGCATCACGAGCAGGGAGATGAGCACGTCGTTCCAGCAGAACAGGGCGTTGAGGACGCCGACCGAGATCAGCGCGGGCACGCCCATCGGCAGCATGATCCGCCAGTAGACGCCGAACGCCGTGTTCCCGTCGATCCTGGCCGCGTCGACCACCTCGGCGGGCACCGTCGAGTAGTAGCCGGTCATCAGGAACACGGTGAACGGCAGGAACTGCGCCACGTACGCGAGGACCAGCCCGGGGTAGGTGTCCACCAGGCCGGTGTCGGCCAGGACCCGGGTGAGCGGGACCATGATCACCTGGAACGGGATGAACAACGCGGCCAGGAAACCCAGGTACAGCGCCGACGAGCCGCGGAACCGCAGGCGGGCCAGCGCGAACCCGGCCATCGACCCGAACAGCAGCAGCAACGCCACCGAGCACGTCACCACGACCGCCGAGTTCAGGAAGTACCGGGACATGCCGACGGTCGTCCACGCCGACGCGATGTTCTCCCACCGCAACGAATCCGTCAGGGAGAACCGGTCGAGCACGTACTCTCGCCGGCTCTTCATGGCGACGTTGGCGGTGAACACCAAGGGGTAGACCGTCGCCAGCGCGAGCGCGGCCATCGGGACCGCGACGACCCACCTCGTCCACCGCCCGCCGGCCATCAGGCCTCCCTGCCCGCACGCCGCAGCACGCCGATCTGGGCCAGCCCCACCAGCAGCATGATCAGGAACAGCGCCGTGGAGGCCGCGGACGCGAGCGCGGGCTGGTTGAACTGCCCCTGCTGGACCCAGATGTAGTACTCGGGCAGGTAGGTGGACGCCTCCGGCCCACCACCGGTCATCACGAACAGCAGGCCGAACATCGAGGTCAACAGGCCGATCATGGTGGTGACGAAGACGAACTGGATCGTGCGGGTCAGCCTCGGCACGATCACGTGCCGGATGGCCTGCGGCAGGGACGCGCCGTCCACCCGGGCCGCGTCCAGCAGCGACGGGTCGAGGGCGGCGAAACCGGCCAGGAACACGACCAGCGCCATGCCGAACGTCGCCCAGACGTGCACCCCGGCGACCGCGAAGATCGCCACGTCGGGATCGCCCAGCCAGTCCACCGGCCCGAGGCCGACCACCCCGAGGACTTCGTTGAACGGTCCGTCGTAGGCCAGCAGCAGGTTGAAGATCGCGCCCACGATGACCGGGGAGAGCACCGCCGGGAAGAAGTAGACGGCCCGGTACACCCGGTGCCCGGGCGTGCGCAGGTAGATGAACGTGGCGAGCAGCCCCGGGATCGCCACGGCGACCGGGAGCAGCAGCACCAGCAAGCCGACGTTGCGCAACGCGGTGCGGAACAGCGGGTCGCCGAACAGCGTCACGTAGTTGTCCAGCCCGACCGCCGTGCCGTTGCGGTCGCCGTCACCGGTGAAGGAGAAGTTGATCCCGAGCACCAGCGGCCACAGGCGCAGCCCGACGACGATCAGCACGGCGGGCGCGACCAGGACGAACGGTGCCAGCGACTCGGTCCGCGACCCGCGACGGCGGGCCACCGCGCCGGACGCCCGCGGCTGCCTGGTCGGCGCGGGGCGGACGGGGGCCGGTGCGGCTCCGGGCGGCACGGGGTCAGCCCGCCTCGTCGGAGGCGGCCAACTGCGCCACGGCCTCGTCCACGGTGACCGAACCGCTGAGCAGCTGCTGCGAGAGGCGCCCCATCAGGTCGACCGTCTTGCTGGGCAGCGCCACGTGCAGCGCGGGCTTGCCGGTCTCGAGCCCCGAGGAGATCGCGGTGACGGCCGGACCGCCGGCGGAGACGTCGATGGTGGTGTCGGACGCGATCGCACCCGCGTCCGCGTGGAAGGCCCGCAACGCCTCGGTCGACGTCAACGACCGCACCAGGTCCGCGGCCACCTCCGGGTCACGCGTCCACTTGGCGACCCCGTAGCCGATGCCGCCGTCGTAGGGCAGGCTCGGCGTCGCCCCGGGGACGACCACCGGCGCCGCCATGACGCCGACGTCGTCGGGGTCGAGGAACTCGGCGAAGTCCTTCCAGTGCCCGATGTCGGACATCAGGCCGATGACGTGCGCCGCCTTGCCGGACTGGAAGACCGCGAACGCGTCGTTGAACATCGCGGTCGAGTTGACCCCGTCGTTGTTCAGCCCGGCAGCCTCGACCTGGCGCCACAGCTCGAAGATCCGCTTCACGCCCGGCGAGGTCCAGTCCCGCTCGCCGGCGATCCACCGGTCGTACTCGTCGGGCGCCAGCACCGCCGATCCCGTGGCGGACAGGAAGAACTGGATGCCGATGCCTTCCTTGTTGCCCACGGCGAAGCACTTCTCGCCCGTCCTGTCGGCGATCACGCCGCAGTCCTCGACGAACTCGTCCCACGTCCCGGCGGGTGCGTCGGGGTCCAGCCCTGCCTCCTCGTACAGCGCTTTGTTGTAGTACCAGGGATGTCCTTGCAGCGTCACGGGTGACGCGTAGGTCTTGCCGTCGTGCGCGAACGCGTCCCACCCGGCCAGCCGCTGCCGGTCCGCCGCGACGTAGGTGTCCAGCGGGAGCAGCGAATCGACCCGGTCGCGCAGCTGACCGCCACCGTTGAACAGGATGACGTCGGGGCCCTTGCCCGCCTGGATCGCCGCGCCGAGCAGCGTGTAGTACTGGTCGAACGGTTGCGCGACGAACTCGACCTCGACACCGGGGTGGCTCTTGGCGAAGTCGGCCTTCGCCTTGTCCAGGTAGGCCGCCGCGCTGGGATCGCCGGATTTCCAGTCCCAGACCACGAGTTTGTCGCCCGAACCGCCGGGTGGGGAACCGGACACCCCCGCGCTGCCACAGCCGGCGCTCAACGCCAACCCGAGGACCAGGACGGCCGACCACAGTGTGCGCTGCCTCATCGCTGCTCACTTCTTCAGACGGCGACCGGGTGATCCACCCGCTCGGCGTGGTTGCGCCGGCGAAACCACCTCGCAGCATACTGATCCGAGGCCCTGCTGGGAATGATGAGTCGTACTTACTGCGGTCGCCCGTGCCAAGTCCGAGCTTCCTCTTGACGCAGTAGCAACAGAAGAGCTGTGATGGGGAGCGAGGACCGCCATCCCGATGAGTCCGACTCATCGAGGCGGTACCCAGCTCGCCGGACCGAGGCCCCAGAGCCGACGGGAGGTCGACGTTGCGCACACGACGGGTCACGTTGGCCGATGTCGCGAAGGTGGTCGGCGTCTCGCAGACCACCGTGTCCCTGGTGCTGTCGGGGCGCGGCCCGGACCTGCGGATCTCCGAGGCGGTGCAGCGGCGGGTCCGCGAAGCCGCGATCGAGATGGAGTACCGCCGCAACCGGGCCTCGTTCGGGCACCGCGGGGCGGGGACGCGGACGATCGCCTTCGTGTCCGATTCGGTCACCGGCTCACGGCTGGCCGGCGACCTGGTCGCGGGTGCGCACGGCGCGGCCCGCAGGCACGGCGTGACGTTGCTGTCCGGTGAGACCGAGGGCGACGCGGGCCTGGAGCGCACGTTGATCGAGGCGATGCACGGCTACCCGGTCGACGGCATCGTGCTGGCCTGCGCGCACACCCGGACGATCAGCGTGCCGTCCGGGCTCACCGCCGGGCCCGCGGTGCTGCTCAACGCGGTGTCCCGGGAACCGTCCCCGCTGCTGTCCGTCTTACCGGACGAAGTCCAGGGTGGCCGCGCCGCCGCACGCCTGCTCCTCGACGCGGGTCACCGTGAGGGGATCCACGTCATCGGAGCCGACGCGGACGGGCACGACGTCCCGCCGGGCCGGTCCGCGGTGGTCGACCGGCTCACCGGTATCCGCCGGGAGCTGGGCGAGGTGGGTGTCGAGGTGGAGAGCGGCCGGCCGTGCCGGTGGTGGCTGCCGGAGCACGGCTTCGACGCGACGCGCGACCTGCTCGGCACGGCACGCCCCCGCGCGTTGATCTGCCTGGACGACCGGCTCGCGTTCGGCGCTTACCAGGCCTTGCAGGACGCCGGCCTCAGCGTGCCGCACGACGTTTCCGTGGTCTCGTTCGACGACCACCCGGTGGCCGCCTGGCTACGGCCCGGTCTCACCACCATCGCCCTGCCGCACCACGAACTCGGCGCGAAGGCCGTGGACCTGCTCATCGCCGAGCACGACTCGGGTCGGTCCGAGCGGGGCCGGCGCCACTACGTCCCGATGCCCGTGCGCGACCGGGATTCCGTCGCACCACCCCGATAACCGCCATCGCTTCGCACAGGCTGATCATCACCGGGAAGCCCGGGGTTCCCACCCGATGTAGCGGACGGGAACCCCGGGCGAACAGCGCCGGGTGCGGTCAGAACTGCGAGATGAACCTCCAGGCCTCACCCTTGGTCCAGGTCCGGACACCGCTCTCGGCGTACGTGCCGTCCACCGGTCCGGGCATGTGGCCGTTGTCGAACGCCGCCCACTGCACCGGGTAACCCGCCCGGCACGAGTACGTCGTGGTCACGTGGGTCATGCTGCCCGGCGCGGGCTCACGCGGGCTCTGCGCCGCGCAACCGTTGTTCGCCACGAACCGATCCCGCAGCGACCGTCCCATCGAGATGTTGAGCACGTTGTCCGAGATGCCGTGCAGGCCGAAGTACGCGATCGGCTGGCTCCCGCCCGAACACCCGCTCAGCTGCGCCCCGGCGTACACCACCACCGCGCGGAACACGGTCGCCCGTGCGCACGCGAGCGCGTAGCTCATGCCACCGCCGTAGCTGAAGCCCATCGCGAAGCGCAGCTTCGGGTCGACGCACAGGTCGGCTTCGATCCGCCGGATCATGTCGTCCACGAACGTGACGTCCTCGCCGCCGGAGTTCGCCCACCCGTTGCCCAGGCCCTGCGGCGCCACCAGGATCGCGCTGTTGTTCGACTGCTCCTGCATCCCGTAGTACGACCACGCGGTGCCGCTGGTACCGCCGGACGACACGTCGTTCATGGTGCCGCCGCGCCAGTGGAACCCGAAGATCAGCCGGTACGGCCGGGTGTTGCTGTACCCGTCGGGCACGCGCAGGATGAAGCTGCGGCTCTTGCCGCCGCTCTGGATCGTGTGCGTGCCGCTGCGCAGGGTCGGCGTCTTGCCGCAGCCGGTGCCGCCGCCGGGGTCGCCGCCCACCTTGGCCAACGCCCACTGCTGGTTGTTCCCGCCGGTGTCGGAGTACTGGACGATGGCGGCGTTGTCCGCGGTGGACGCGCCCTGCACCTCCACCGCTTTGTTGCTGTGGCGGGCGATCAGCCGCACGTGGCCGCCGTCGGAGTCGGCCAGCCGGAACTGCTGGTTGGTGCCGCCGTGGTCGGTCCACTGCTGGATCGCGGCACCGTCGGCGGTCGACGAGCCGGGCACGTCGAGGACCTTGCCGGAGTGGCGTGACCGGATCCGGTAGTAGCCACCGCCGGAGTCCACGAACTGCCACTGCTGGTTGGCCGCGTCGTGGCGCGTCCACTGGGTGACCCGCGCGCCGTCGTTGGTCGCGGAACCCGCCAGGTCGAGCGCCTTGCCGCTGTGGCGGTTGACCAGGACGTACCACGCGGTCGGGTCGACCGTCGCCGCGGCGGCGGGCACCGCGCTGACCGCAGTGACGGCACCGGCCGCGAGGACCACGGCCGCCACCGCCGCCGTCACCGGTCGTCGCCCTCGGGTCTGGGTGGAGGCGGAGGCCTCACCGCTGGTTGTCATCGAGCACTCCTTCGGTTCAAGGCAGGGTCCACCGCTGGTTGGTGCCGCCGTGGCAGGTCCAGAGGATCAACTGCGTGCCGTCGGCGGAACTGCCGCCGTTGGCGTCCAGGCACTTGCCCGACTGCGGGTTCACCAGCGAGCCGTTCGCGCCCGCGGTCCAGTTCTGGCTGCCACCGCCGCGGCACGTCCACAGCCGCACGGTCGCGCCGTTGGCGGTACCGGCCGCGTCCAGGCACTTGTCCAACGCCCTCACCGTCGACCCGCTCACCGTCCAGCGCTGGTTCGCGCCGCCGTTGCACGTCCACAGCTGCACCTTCGTGCCGTCCGCCGTGCCGCCGCCGTTGACGTCCACGCACTTGCCCGAGGCGCCGATGATCGGTCCGGTGCGCGGGGTCGTGCCGCCGAGTTCCTTGATCCGGACGTGGCGGAACGACACGTCGTCGCCGTCGCCGTGGTTCTGCAGGCCGATGTGCCCGGAGGTCAACGACCGGGCCGGGTCGGTGTTGGTGAAGTCGTTGACCTGCACGCCGTTGAGGAACACCCGCAGGCGCTCGCCCTCGACCAGCAGCTCGAAGGTGTTCCACTCGCCGGGCGGGTTGAGCGCGGCGTCACGGGCCGCCTGGTCGGCGGCCTTCACCCCGTACACCGCGCCGGTGGTCTTGTCCGCGGTGTCGGTGGCGTCGATCTGCACCTCGTGACCGTTGGCCATCGCGGAGTTCGGGTCGGAGCTCGGCGGGAAGCCGACGAAGACGCCGGAGTTGTCGTCGCCCGCCGCCCGCCAGTCCAACTTGAGCGAGTACGAGCGGTACTCGCGCGCGCTGTGCCAGAGCAGGCCGAGACCGCCGAACGAGGTCAGCGTGCCGTCGCTGTTGGTGAAGCCGCCCGGTCCGGCCTGCGACCAGCCGGTCGTGGCACCGTTGTACAGCGCGGTGTAGCCGGTCTCGGGTCGGCAGTCGGCCTTGGTGCGGTTGGCCGCGTACCGGATGCCGCCGAGGATCAGGGCGCGGAACCCGGGCTCGGCGTAGCTGGCCTGCGTGTGGCCGCTGCCGGTGTAGAAGGAGCGTCCGCCCTGGACCGCCTTGCACCAGGTGTGCGGGTGGTCGGCGCCCATCGAGCCGCCGCTGTAGGTCGACTCGTCCAAGGTGGCCAGGACGCGGGCGGTGGAGCGGACGTTGCCGCGGAAGTTGTACCACTCGTCGGTCCTGGTCCACGCCGGGGCGAGGTGCGCGGTGGCCGCGTGCGCCCGGTTCTCCACCCGGACCGTGGCCTGCTGGATGGCCGGGTGCGAGGTGAAGTACGTGCCGACCAGCTCGCCGTAGAACGGCCAGTCGTACTCGGTGTCGGACGCCGAGTGCACGCCGACGTAACCTCCCCCGCCGCGGACGTAGGACTCGAACGCCGTCTGCTGGGTCGCGTTGAGCACGTCACCGGTGGTGTTGAGGAAGACCACGGCTTCGTACCGGGCCAGGTTGGCGGTGGTGAAGTGGGCGGAGTCCTCGGTCGTGGTGACCGTGAAGCTGTTGGCCGCGCCCAGGTCCCGGACCAGCTGGATGCCCGCCGGGATCGCGTCGTGGCGGAAGCCCGCGGTCTTGGAGAACACCAGCACGTCGTACGGCACGTCGGCGGCGACGGCCGGTGGAGCGGGGTTGAGCGCGGCGACGGTGATCGCGGCCGCGGCCAGGCCGATCACGCGTCGGGTCGGTGAGCGTCTCATCGTTCGCCGTCCTCGCGGTTGGTCAGGGCAGGGTCCACCGTTGGTTGGCGCCGCCGTGGCAGCTCCAGATGATCAACTGCGTGCCGTCGGCGGAACTCCCGCCGTTGGCGTCCAGGCACTTGCCCGACTGGGGGTTCACCAGCGACCCGTTGGCACCGGCGGCCCAGTTCTGCCCGGCGCCGCCGTGGCACGTCCACAGCCGCACCAGGGCGCCGTCGCCGGTACCGGCCGCGTCCAGGCACTTGTCCAACGCCCTCACCGTCGACCCGCTCACCGTCCAGCGCTGGTTCGCGCCGCTGTTGCACGTCCACAGCTGGACTTTCGTGCCGTCCGCCGTGGCGCCGGCGTTGACGTCCACGCACTTGCCCGACGAGCCGGTGATCGGTCCGGTCCGGGTGCCCGTGGACGTGCCGAACGTGTACGCGTCGACGTCGAAGAGGGTGCCCGTGCCGCCGGCGAAGGTGAGGTAGAGCGTGACGGTGCCGGTCGGCACGTTCGCCAGGGTGGTGGACACGTCGGTGAAGGTGTCCCACCCGCCGGTCACCGGCACGGTCACGGTGCCGAGCACCGGCCCGGTCGGCGACCCGGTCCGCACGGACAGCGTGCCACCGGCGCCGGCTGAGGACACCCTCGCGGTGAACTGGTTGGCCCCGCCGAGCGCGTAGGGCGTGAACGCGATCCAGTCGCCGTTCTGGATGTCGCCGACGGTCCGGCCGCCCTCGGCGGTCGCCTTGTCGTAGAGACCGGTGCCGGACTGCGTCGAGTAGTGCTCGGCCTGGCGGTGCCGCAGCTGCAGCACGTGCTGCGTGTGCGTGGTCACCGGCGGCTGGCCGTTCGCGCCGAGGTCGGTGTACTCGGCGTCGAACACCGCGAACAGGTTCGCCGCCGTGTCGTGCTCGCCGTCGACCGGGATCTGCATGGTCCCCGAGCACCCGGTGCGCGTGCTGATCGGGTGGCCGTGGCTGTCGTGGCCCAGCACGTAGCTCAGCTTCACCCGGGTGCAGTCGATCGTGCCGTCCTCGCGGTCGGACACCGTGATCGTGTACGGCACGGTGTCGCCGAAGCTGAACAGGGCGCCGTTGGTCGGGCTGCCCAGCGTCACGACGGGTGCGGTGTTGCCGACCGAGATCGACACGCCGGCCGAGCCCGACCGGCCACCGGGGTCGGTCACGGTGAGCGTCGCGGAGTACTGGCCGTTGGCGGTGTAGGTGTGGCTGGGGTTGGCCGCCGTGGAGGTGGTGCCGTCACCGAAGTTCCACGAGTAGGTCAACGCGCCGCCCTCGGGGTCGGAGGAGCCCGCGGACGAGAAGTTCACCGTCAGCGGTGCGCTGCCGGAGGTGCGGTCGGCCGCGGCACGGGCGGTCGGCGCCTTGTTCCCGGCGGGGTTGTACTCGATGCGGTAGAGGGCGGAACTGGCGTCACCGCTGCCCCAGCCGGTGCCGTAGTCCAGCACGTAGAGGGCGCCGTCCGGGCCGAACGTGGCGTCCATGACCTGCGTGCCGCGCCACGGGAAGTCGTTGACCTGCCCGGCCGAGCCGTCGGCGTTGACGTCGATGGTCTTGATCCAGCGCCGGCCGAACTCGGTGGCGAACACGTGCCCGTCCAGCGACGCCGGGAACTTCACCGACGACGGGTTGGCCGCGTCGTACCGGTACACCGGCGCGGCCATCGGCGACTCCGAACCGCAGCCGAACGCCGCGAACGAGCAGTTGTCGTACTTGATCCACGCCGACTTGGCGGCGGGCAGGGTGGACAGGCCCGTGTTGCGCGGCGAGTTGTTGACCGGCGCGGCGCAGTTGAACCGGCTGCCGGACGGCCCGGACGGGAACGTGTAGTCCACGTACGCCTCGGCGGTGGTGTTCGAGCCGACGCAGTAGGGCCAGCCGTAGTTGCCCGCCGAGGTGATCCGGTTGAACTCCACCAGCCCGGCGGGGCCGCGGGTGTTGCTGCTCGTGCCCGCGTCCGGCCCGTACTCGCCGAGGTAGATGGCGCCGGTCGGCTTGTCCACGTTGAAGCGGAACGGGTTGCGCAGGCCCATCGCGTAGATCTCCGGCCGGGTGTTCGCGGTGCCGACCGGGAACAGGTTGCCGGGCGGGATCGAGTACGAGCCGTCGGCGTTCACCTTGATCCGCAGGACCTTGCCGCGCAGGTCGTTCGTGTTGCCCGCGCTGCGCTGCGCGTCGTAGGCGGGGTTGCGGTTGGTCCGCTCGTCGATCGGGGTGTAGCCGGCCGAGTCGAACGGGTTCGAGTCGTCACCGGTGGACAGGTACAGGTTGCCCGCCGCGTCGAAGTCGATGTCACCGCCGACGTGGCAGCACATGCCCCGGTCGGTCGCCACCTCCAGCACGGTCACCTGGCTGGCGAAGTTCAGGGTGAAGTCGGCGTTCAGGGTGAACCGGGTCAGCCGGTTGACCCCCTTCCACGCCGAGAAGTCCGTGCCGGTGGCCGGTGCGTCGCCGCCGGGGGTGGACAGCGGTGGTGCGTAGAACAGGTAGATGTGCCGGTTCGTGGCGAAGCCGGGGTCCGCCCCGATGCCTTGCAGGCCTTCCTCGTCGTGGGTGTAGACCGGCACGGTGCCGATGACGCTCGTGACGCCTTCGGCCGTGGTGCGGCGTACCGTGCCGTTGCGCGAGGTGTGCAGCACCGAGCGGTCCGGCAGCACGGCGAGCGTCATCGGTTCGCCCATCTCGGCGACCCCGCGCGCGAGTTCGACCTGCTGGAAGTCGGCCGGGTTGACCGCGTGCGCGGCGGCGGGCGGCGAGGAGCCCACCACCGTCGCGACCACGCCGGCGGCCACGAGGAGGGCCGCGCTCGACACGGTTCCGATCTTGTCCTTTGTGGACTTCCTGCCGGTCCTGATCCGCCCGACGGCAAATAAGTATCGTCGCATCGAAGAGTCTCCTCGTCATCGTCGACGGGCGGACCGGAAAGGCGCGCGACACCGGCGCCTGCTCGGCACCGTAGCCATCGGCGATGTGGAGCGTCAACGTTCGGCGGTGCTAAAAGTGTTAGCGCTAACTAGATGGCGGACAGCTCATTGTCCGACACAGCAATGGCGTCACGCGTCGAATCCGGGTTCGATGAGGTCAGCGCGGTGCTAAAGATGTTAGCGCTCACATTGAGCTGGTCCGGGTGGTTGACGGCCAGGATCACCCCTGGCTACGTTGCCCGCAGGCTCCGGCCGCGAGGTTCCGCCCACCACACCGCCGGCGCGTGGACGACCGTCCCCTTTGGAGGGTGCTTCGATGACGGACATGCCACGAAGGCGACTGATGAAGCTCGGTGCGGTGGGCGTCGGGGCCGCGCTCGCACCGGTCGGCTGGACGGCGACGGCCCGTGCGCAGTCGGCCGCGCCGCCGGAAGTCCGCGCGGTCGGCGACCTGGCGCTGTGGTACGACGAGCAGGCCGGGACGGACTGGCTGCGCGCGTTGCCGGTCGGCAACGGCCGCCTCGGCGCCATGGTCTTCGGCAACGTCGACGCGGAGCGGTTGCAGCTCAACGAGGACACGGTCTGGGCGGGCGGGCCGCACGACTACACCAACACCCGCGGTGCGGCCGCCCTGCCGGAGATCAGACGGCTGGTGTTCGCCAACCAGTGGGCGCAGGCGCAGAGCCTGGTCGACCAGGCCATGCTGGGCAACCCGGCGGGCCAGCTCGCCTACCAGCCCGTCGGCGACCTCCGGCTCACCTTCCCCGCTCCGGGCACGGTCACCGGCTACCAGCGGTGGCTCGACCTGACCACCGCGACGACGGTGGTGACCTACACGGCGAACAACGTGCGGTACCGGCGCGAGGTGATCGCCAGCGCACCGGACCAGGTGATCGCCGTGCGCCTCACGGCCGAGACGCCGGGTTCGATCTCGTTCACCGCGTCGTTCGGCACGCCGCAGCGCGCCACGGCGTCCAGCCCCGACGGCACGACGATCGGGCTGGACGGCCGGTCGGGCGACCAGCGGGGCATCGCGGGTTCCGTCCGGTTCCTCGCGCTGGCCAAGGCCGTCGCCGAGGGCGGGACCACCAGCAGCTCCGGCGGCACGTTGCGGGTCTCCAACGCCACCAGCGTGACGTTGCTGATCTCGATCGGCACCAGCTACGTCGACTACCGCAACGTGAGCGGCGACTACCAGGGCATCGCCCGGGGACGCCTCAGCGGTGCCCAAGGCCTGGCGTACGACGTGCTGCGCGGCCGGCACGTGGCCGACTACCAGCGGCTGTTCGGACGCGTCACCCTCGACCTCGGCCGCACCGCCGCGGCGGACCAGCCGACCGACGTGCGGATCACGCGGCACAACAGCACCGTCGACCCGCAGTTCTCCGCCCTGCTCTTCCAGTACGGCCGCTACCTGCTGATCTCGTCGTCACGGCCCGGTACCCAGCCGGCCAACCTGCAGGGCATCTGGAACGACCAGATGGCACCGTCGTGGGACTCGAAGTACACGCTCAACGCCAACCTGCCGATGAACTACTGGCCGACCGACTCGACCAACCTGTCCGAGTGCCACGAGCCGGTGTTCCGCATGATCGAGGACCTGACCGTGACCGGTGCCCGCACCGCGCGGGCGCAGTACAACGCCGGTGGCTGGGTCACCCACCACAACACCGACGGGTGGCGGGGCTCCTCGGTGGTCGACGGCGCGGTGTGGGGCATGTGGCAGACCGGCGGCGCGTGGCTGGCCACCATGATCTGGGACCACTACCTGTTCACCGGCGACGTCGCGTTCCTGCGGTCCTACTACCCCGCGATGAAGGGCGCCGCCCAGTTCTTCCTCGACACGCTGGTCGAGGAACCGACGCTGAAGTGGCTGGTCACGAACCCCTCCAACTCGCCGGAACTGCCGCACCACCCGAACGCCAGCGTGTGCGCGGGTCCGACGATGGACATGCAGATCCTGCGCGACCTGTTCGAGGGCTGCGCCCGCGCCTCGGAGGTGCTGGGGGTGGACACCGACTTCCGGACGCGGGTCCGTGCGACGGCTCAACGGCTCGCGCCGACGCGGGTCGGCTCCCGCGGCAACATCATGGAGTGGCTGCACGACTGGGTGGAGACCGAGCCGAACCACCGGCACGTCTCCCACCTGTACGGCCTGCACCCGAGCAACCAGATCACCAAGCGCGGCACGCCTCAGCTGTTCGAGGCCGCCCGCCGCACCCTCCAGCTGCGCGGCGACGACGGTACCGGCTGGTCGCTGGCCTGGAAGATCAACTACTGGGCGCGGCTGGAGGAGGGCGGCCGGGCGCACGACCTGATCCGCTCCCTGGTGACACCGGCGAGGCTCGCGCCCAACATGTTCGACCTGCACCCGCCGTTCCAGATCGACGGCAACTTCGGCGCCACGTCCGGTATCGCCGAGATGCTGCTGCACAGCCACAACGGCGAGCTGCACGTGCTGCCCGCGTTGCCGTCCGCCTGGTCGACCGGGAGGGTGGTCGGGCTGCGCGGCCGGGGCGGGTACACGGTGGGTGCCGCGTGGAGCGGCGGCTGGGCGACCGAGCTGTCCGTCACCCCTGATCGCGACGGGGTCGTGAAGGTGCGCGGCCGGGTGTTCACGGGGGCGTTCGAACTGCGTGACGAAACCGGTGGCGCCGTGGTCCAGCCGGAGCGGGTCGAGCCCGACCTGGTCCGGTTCGTCGGGCAGGCCGGCCACACCTACCGCGTGACGCCCCAGGGACGGCCGCCGCTGGTCGAGCCGGGCGTGCACTACCGCCTCGTGGCGCAGCACAGCGGCAAGCGGGCCGACGTCACCGGCGCGTCGACGTCCGCCGGCGCCGTCCTGGTCCAGTGGTCGGCCACGACGGGCCAGAACCAGCAGTTCGACTTCCTGCCCTCCGGCGACCACTACCGGGTCCGGGCACGGCACAGCGGCCTGGTGCTCCAGGTCGCGGGCACCGCCAGTGGTGCCGACATCACCCAGCAGCGCGATGCCGGCACCCCGAACCAGCTGTGGCGGCTGATCGACCACGGCGGGGGCGTGATCAGCCTGGTCAACCAGCAGAGCGGGCTCGCGATGGACGTCTGGTCGGCGGCCACGACCGACGGTGCCCGCATCTCGCAGTGGACGCCCACCGGCAGCTCCAACCAGCGCTTCCAGCTCCAGCGCGTCTGACGCACATCGAGGAGGTACCGCCCACTGCACCCCCGCGATGAGTAGTACTCATCCCCACCACCGCGCTCCGGCGGTCGACCGGTCGGATGTAAGCTGTCCGGACGGTGTTGAGCCGTCGTCTTCAGGCGACCCGTCACGAAGGAGCGGCGTTGACGGATGGCGCACTCGCGCCCGGCGACCCGACCGGCGCGTCCCCCGGGCAGCCGGACACCACCCGTGCGACCGGTCCCTACCGCCCGGGCTACGAGCTGGTGGCGGAGCAGATCCTGCAGCTCATCGCCGAGTTGGAGCTGAGGCCGGGCGACCGGATGCCGACCGAGAACGAGCTGGCCGCGCGGATGGGCACCAGCCGGACGGTGGTCCGGGAGGCCGTCAAGATCCTCTCCGCGATCGGGCGGGTGCGCGCGCACAAGGGCCGCGGGCTCTACGTGGCCGACGACGAGGGCATGCTCGGCTCGTCCCGGTGGGGCGGGTTCTTCCTGCCGACCGACCTCGACCACGTCTACATGCTCTTCGAGTTCCGCCGCGTGCAGGAGACCGCGGCCAGCCGGCTGGCCGCGATCCACGCGACCCCGGCCGAACTGCGCGCCATCGGCGACGCGGCCGAGACCTGCCGGCAGGGCCACGTGACCGGGCAGGTCGCGCTGTTCGACCAGGGCGACGACGACTTCCACCTCGCCGTCGCCGCGGCGTCGCACAACCAGTTCCTGGTCGCCGCGGTGCGCGAGGCCCGCCGCCTGCAACGCCAGTCCAGCACCATCGGCCTGCACGGCACCATCGGCGGGCACGCGGCGGAGGCGGTCGAGGAGCACCTGGCGATCTACCGCGCGATCCGCGACGGCGACCCGGAAGCCGCCGCGGACGCCGCGGGCGTCCACATCGACAACACCCTGCAGGACTACCGCAGCGAGATCCAGCGCCGCGTCTTCGGCTGACCGGGACGGTCCCGGGCGGCGCCGCCGTGTCTGGACTCGTTCCGGAAATGTGTGCTACAAATCTCAGCGCAGTAGCGTGTCTTTGTACGACATCCAGTCGTTCCGCACCGGGCGTGTCGCCGAGCGCCACGCAGGCCCGACCTTCACGTACTCGCATCCCGCCCGCGGCGCGGTAGGCCGCCACTTCAGGCGCGACGACCGGGCCGGGCCCGCGGGGTGAGTCCGACGCACACCCCTACCGCGCACACCGCCGCCGCGTAATCCGAATCCGTCGCCGTTCGAGTGCCCCAGAGGAGTGGCCATGCGACACAGGTTCGCGCGCCTTCTTTCGATCGCAGGTTGCGCGCTGGTGCTGATGGGACTTGCGTCCGCGCCCGCACCCGCGCACCCGGAGGGCTTCCACGTGCTGCTGTTCAGCAAGACCGCCGCCGGGGCCTACCGGCACGACTCGATCCCCGCCGGGATCACGATGTTCGAGCAGCTGGCCGCGCAGCACGAGTGGGAGCTGACCAGGAGCGAGGACTCGTCGATCTTCAACGACGCCGCGCTCGCCACGTTCGACGTGGTCGTCATGCTCCAGACCTCCGGCATGGTGTGGGACAACGACGCCCAGCGCGCCGCGGCGCAGAAGTACATGCGCGGTGGTGGCGGCTTCGTCGCCATCCACAACGCGACGGACATGAACATCGAGCAGCAGTTCCCGTGGTGGGACCAGATGCTCGGCGCGACCATGACCCAGCACTCGGCCACCGTGACGGGCACCGCGAAGGTAGCCGACCGCAAGCACCCGTCCGGCACGGCGCTGCCGGACCGGTGGACGCGCACCGAGGAGTGGTACAACTTCACCCGCTCGGTCCGCGGCAACGCGCACGTGCTGGTGACCGCCGACGAGACGACGTACGACCCCGGCACGAGCCGGATGGGCTACGACCACCCGATCTCGTGGTGCCGCAACTTCGAGGGCGGTCGGCTGTGGGCCACCGCCATGGGCCACCAGGCGTCCAGCTACTCGGAGCCGCTCTTCCGCGAGCATGTCAGGGGCGGCGTCGAGTCGGCGGGCGGCAAGGTCCAGTCGGACTGCGGTCCCACGGTGTGGAGCAGCTTCGAGAAGGTCGCGCTGGACGACAACACCGTCGGACCGGCCGCGCTCGACGTCGCCAAGGACGGCCGGGTGTTCTACGCCGAGTACGGCGGCAAGGTGAAGGTCTACAAGCCGGACACCCGCACCACGGTCACCGCCGCCACGCTCAGCGTCTACACCGGCGGTGAGGACGGCCTGACCGGTCTCGCGCTCGACCCGAACTTCGCCACCACCAAGTGGATCTACCTGATGTACTCCCCCGCGGGTGGCGGCGAGGACATCGCACGGGTTTCCCGGTTCACCGTGAACGGTGACGCGTTGGACCCGGCCAGCGAACGGGTGGTCATGAAGGTGCCGTCGTCACGGCAGGCGCCGGAGCCCGGCCACACCGGCGGCTACATCGCGTTCGGCCCGAACGGCAACCTCTACATCGGCACCGGTGACGACGTCCAGCCGCACCGCTCGGACGGCTACGCGCCGATCGACGAGCGGCCGGGCTGGGCGAGCAACGACGTGCAGGCCACCTCCGCCAACACCAACGACCTGCGCGGCAAGATCCTGCGCATCCACCCGGAGACCAACGGGACCTACACGATCCCGGCCGGCAACATGTTCGCGCCGGGCACGGCCAGGACGAGGCCCGAGATCTACGCGATGGGCTTCCGCAACCCGTTCCGGTTCTCGGTGCACCCGACCACGGGGGTGGTCTACGCGGCCGACTACGGCCCGGACGCGGCCAACGACAACCCGAACCGCGGACCCGGTGGCACCGTGGAGTGGAACATCATCTCTTCGCCGGGCTTCTACGGCTGGCCGTACTGCATCGGCGACAACATCCCGTTCAACGACTACAACTTCGCCACCGGCCAGTCGGGCGCGAAGTTCAACTGCGACCGGCCGGTGAACAACTCGCCCAACAACACCGGCCTGACCGAGCTGCCCGCCGCGCGCAAGGCCGACGTCTGGTACGGCAACGGCGCGAACGGCAACAAGTTCCCGGAGATGGGCAGCCCCTCGGGTGGCGAGGCGCCCGGCGCGTTCCCGATCTACCAGTACGACGCGAACAACCCGTCGCCCACCAAGTTCCCGGCCTACTTCGACCAGACGCCGTTCTTCGGCGAGTGGTCGCGCAACCGGATGTGGGAGTTCCGCCTCGGCCAGGACGGGAAGCTGTTGAAGATCAACGACTTCCTGTCGAACCTGAGCTTCAAGTCGCCGCTGGACATGAAGTTCGGCCCGGACGGTGGCATGTACCTGCTGGAGTGGGGCTCCGGCTATGGTCGGGACAACCCCGACTCCGGGCTCTACCGCATCGATTACCGCAGCGGCGACCGGAGCCCGGTCGCGACCGCGACGGCCTCACCCACCTCGGGTCCGGCGCCGCTATCCGTCCGGTTCTCCAGCGCCGGTTCCGGTGACCCGGAAGGCGGTCCGGTGACCTACCGCTGGGAGTTCGGTGACGGCACCACGTCCACCGAGGCCAACCCCACGCACATCTACACCGGGAGGGGGCAGTTCAACGCCAAGCTCACCGTCACCGACGTCGGCGGGAAGTCCGGTGTCACCAGCGTGGTCGTGACCTCGGGCAACACCGCGCCGACGGTGAACCTGAGCATCCCGGACGGCGGTGTGTTCGGCTGGGGCGACACGATCCCGTACACGGTCACCGTCACCGATCCCGAGGACGGCGCGGTCGACTGCGGCCGGGTGACCACCACCCCGGCACTGGGCCACGACCAGCACGCGCACGACCTCTCGCCGATCCCCGGCTGCACGGGCACGTTCAAGGCGGAGACCGACACCGCGCACGCCGAGCTGAACTCGTTCTGGGTGGCGGCGAGCAAGTACACCGACAACGGCACGACCGGTGTGCCCGCGCTGGACGGCAGCCGGAAGGTCCTGCTGCAGCCCAAGCGCAAGCAGGCCGAGTACTTCACGGGTTCCTCCGGCGTGCGGGTCGTGTCGCAGGCCGGGGCGGAGTCGGGTGCGCGGATCGGCGACATCGGCAACAACGACTGGATCTCGTACACCCCGTACAACCTCACCGGTGTCAACCAGGTGTCCCTGCGGCTGTCCTCGCCGAGTGGTGGGGGCACGGTCGAGCTGCGCGCCGGATCGCCGACGGGTGCGCTGATCGCCACGGTCCCGGTGCCGAGCACCGGCGGCTGGGACAACTACGTCAGCACACCCGCGGTGAACGTCACCAACCCCGGTGGCACCACGGAGTTGTTCCTGGTGTTCAAGACCGGTTCGGTGAACAACTTCGACGTCGACTCGCTGACGTTCGTCGGACCAGGGGTCGGCACACCGGGCACCGGCGGGACCGGCCGCATCGTGGGCATCGGCGGCAAGTGCGTCGACGTCAACGGTAATGGCACCGCGGACGGCACGAAGGTTCAGCTGTGGACGTGCAACGGCGGCGCCAACCAGACGTGGACGCGCACCGGGCAGACGTTCCAGGCGTTGGGCAAGTGCCTCAACGTCCAAGGTGGCAGCACTGCGGACGGCGCGCTGGTGCAGCTGTGGACGTGCAACGGCTCGGCTGCCCAGAACTGGTCGGTGCAGTCCGACGGCACGATCCGCAACGGCACCAGATGCCTCGATGCCTACGGCGGCAGCTCGGCCGACGGCGCCCAGCTGATCATCTGGACTTGCAACGGCGGCGCCAACCAGCGGTGGGCGCTGTGAGCAGGCGACCACCGGCCACCCGGCCGCGCTCCTCGTGGACCTCGGTCACCGCTTTGGTCACCACGTTCGTGCTGGGGTTCGCCGTGGCATTCGTGTCCGTGTCGTGGGCGTCGGGTCCGGATGCGACGCAGCGTCGGATCGCGGAGTTGCAGGAGGAGGAAGCACGGCGCGACGTCGAGCAGGTCGGTGCGTTGATCGAGCTGGCCCGGGGTGGGCGGGAGCGCTTGGTACCGGTGCTGGAGGCGATGGCCCGAGCCGTTCCGCTCGACGGCTCGGTACCTCCGACCGCGCCCACTGTTGAGGAGGTGCGTGGGTGGCGTGAGGTGGTGGGGCGAGAGGTGGAGCGGTATGCGGAGACGCCGTCGGCTGGGAACGGGGTGAACGTCGCACGCACTGGGCTGCGGACCGCCGTTCAGCAGCTCGCCGCTGCCGTTGACGGGTTCGCCGTGGCTGTCAGCGCTCCGGTGGTGGGGGCCGATCTGCTGGTTCTGGCCGGTGTGCAGCGCACACTGGCGGTGCGCGCTTGGTCGGTCGCTGCGCTTCAGCTGGATGTGATCAGTGTCGAGGCGGGCAAGGGTCACGTGCACGTCCAGTTGCCCGCCGGGCCGGGCTCCGGTGCGATCCCTGCTGACACCGCTCCGGAAGGTGGCTGAGAAGATCAAAAGATAAGAGCATGTCCTCGCCGGACGGGCAGATCAGCAGGATGACCTCCCGCTCGTTCCGCCTCGGTCTCGTTTCGTCGGGGACGTCCTGTTGCGTCGTGGTCCCGGACTCCGTGTCACCCCACCGACCTCCCTCCGGGCTACCACACGTGTCAAGGGCGGCGCGCGGTCCCAGTGAAGTGACAGTCGAAGTTGGACGCGCCGCCCTTGACACGTGCGGTAGGGCAAAGCCAGGTCGGCGGGATGACACGAAGCCCTCCTATTGGGGAGAAGGACGTGCCCATTGCACAGCGCGCGGGGGTCGCCGACGAGCGCGGAGTCGAGCGGGCCCGGGGCGTGTGCGGCGGCGTTGCTTCCGCTTTCACATGGGAGGGGTTCGTGTCATCCCGCCGACCTGGCGTAGCCCTACCGCACGGGTCAAGGGGGCCTCGTGCCAGCGCTGCCTCATACTCCGACTTCGAGGCCCCCTTGACGCGTGTGGTAGCCCGGAGGGAGGTCGGTGGGATGACACGTACCCCGGGACCACCAACCCACCCGGAGTTCCCGACGGAACAAGAGGAAGCCGGAACCGAGGGATGTCATCCTGCTGATCTGCCCGTCCGGCGAGGACATGCTTTTCCAGGCTCTTACCCCGCACCACCTACGGGCCAGACAGGGGATCAGATCTGGTCCGGTTCATCGAGCGGACCGTGCTCGAACCAGTCGAACCAAGCGGTGCCCTCGGTGACGTACATGCCGATCACCCGGCCGGTGAACCCGGTCGCCACCTCCGTCGACAGGTACCTCCCGTCCAACTCGGCCATCGGCTCCGGGTCGTCGCCCACGTGGAAGGCGACGTAGTCCGGAGCGGCGACGTGCAGGCCCGACCTCCGCTCTTCCCCCTCCGACCACTTCCGCACCGGCCGCGTGGTGATCACCAACGACAGCGGGCCGGGTGGGACGGGGCGGGTGGCCACGACCTGGCGCACGGGGCCGATGCGGGCGATGACGGCGGCCCGCCCGTCGGCCACCTCCAAGTCGTAGTGGTGGCCCTCGTCCAACCGCACCGACAGCCCGGCACGACCGGCGGAGTGATCAACCGCGACCGCGGTTCGGCTCACCATGTACTGCTGCCGTCGACCGAGGAACGTGCAGCCGGGCCGGTCCAGCGTGGATCCGGTGGCGTGCAGTGCGAGCCACCCTGGCCGTTCGGTCAGCGACCATGAGCCGTCGGCGCGCGACCGCGGCGAGATCCACCGCGGTTCGAGCGCCGGTGCGTCGAAGTCGTCCCGCCCTGGTGCCTCCGCCACCGGCCGGGCGCCGCTCGGCGCCCGCTCACGCAAGTTGACCGGACCGACCCGAGGCCAGCCGTCCTCCCACCGCACCGGCGTGAGGAACGTTTCCCGGCCCAGCACGTGGAACTTCGGGCTGTACCCGACGGGTCGGGTGGCCAGCAGCACCATCCACCACTCGCCGTCCGGTGTGGTGACGAGGTCGGCGTGGCCGGTGCTCTGGATCGGGTGGTTCGTGCTGCGGTGCGACAGGACCGGGTTGGTCGGCGCCGGCTCCCACGGGCCCAGGGGCGAGCGGGCCCGTGCCATGGCCACGGTGTGGCCGCGTTCGGTGCCGCCCTCGGCGATCATCAGGTACCACCAGTCCCCGATGCGGTACAGGTGAGGTGCCTCCGGCCACTGCAACCCCGTACCGGCCCACGCGGGGACCGGACCTTCCAGCACCTTCCCGGCCTCGGGGTCGATCCGGGCGACTTGCACGCCGGAGAAGGTCGGCCCGTGGGCGCCCGCGAAGGAGCACCAGCAATGACCTTCGTCGTCCCACGCCAGGTCGGGGTCGATACCGGGCAGGTCGATCCACACCGGGTCCGACCACGGACCTTCCGGCCGTTCGGCGGTGACGATGAAGTTGCCGCCGTGCGAGACGTTGGTGGTGATCATCCAGAACCGGCCGTCGTGGTGCCGGATCGTGGGTGCGTAGATGCCGTCGGACGCCATCGCGTCGTCCGGCAGCGGCAGCTGGGACGGGCGGTCCAGGACGTTGCCGATCTGCCGCCAGTGCACCAGGTCCCGGCTGTGGAACAACGGCACACCCGGGAAGTACTCGAAGCTGGAGCACACCAGGTAGTAGTCCTCCCCCACCCGGCACACGCTCGGATCGGGGTGGAACCCGGGTACCACGGGGTTGTCGAAGAAAGATGCCTCGGACTGCGGTGAGGTCATGGTTTCCCTTGTTGTGCGAGGTGTTCAGCCCTTGAAGGCGCCGTCGAGGATCCCGGCGACCATGCGGCGACCGACGAGGACGAACAGGAAGACCAGCGGGATGGTGGCCAGGAAGGAACCCGACATGGCCAGCCCGAGGTCGACGTCGTAGCTGTTCTGCAGCGCCTTGATCGCGATCTGCGCGGTGTACCGCTCGGGCGACTTGAGCACGATGAACGGCCACAGGAAGTCGTTCCACGCGGTGACGAACCCGAACAGGCCCAGCACGAACGCCGCCGGCCGCACGATCGGGAACGCGATCCGCCAGAACACCTGCCACGTGGACGCGCCGTCGATCCGGGCGGCCTGCATCAGCTCGTCGCTGATCGTCGCGGAGATGTGCTGGCGCATCCAGAAGATGCCGAACGCGCTGGCCAGGCCGGGCACGATCAGCGCCTGCAGGGTGTCGACCCAGCCCAGCTCCGACATGATCAGGTACTGCGGGATGACCGAGAGCTGCGTCGGCACGGTCATGGTCAGCACGACGATCAGGAACAGGGTGTTGCGGCCGGGGAAGCGCAGCTTGGCGAAGGCGAACCCGGCCAACGCGCACAGCAGCGCCTGCCCCACGCCGATCGCGGTCGCCACGGCCAGGCTGTTGAGCAGCGACTGCACGAACGGCACCGTCTCCAGCACCAGCCCCAGCAGGTGGAAGAAGTTGCCGCCCGGCACGATCTCGGGCGGCATCTTCGTCGCGGTGGCGGTGTCGGTGGTGGCGACGATGAACATCCAGTACAGCGGGAACAGGCACACCACGGTGGCCGCACCCAGCAGCAGGTAGGTCCACCAGCGGACCCGGTCGATCGGCCGGTGGCGCGGTGCGGTGCTCGTCATCGGTCCGCCTTGATCCGGGTGGACAGCAGGTAGTTGATCGCCGCGATCGCGACCACCATGACGAACAGGGCGACCCCGATCGCCGAGCCGTAGCCGAACTCGAACTGCCCGAAGCCCTGCTCGTACAAGAACAGCGTCAGCGTCTGGCACTGCCGAACCGCGCCGCAGGTCAGCGGCGCGCCCGAGGCGATCAGCAGTGGTTCGGTGAAGATCTGCAGGCCGCCGATGGTCGAGGTGACCACGGTGAAGATGATCACCGGCCGCAGCGACGGGACGGTGATGTGGCGGAACCGCTGCCACGGTCCCGCCCCGTCGATCGCCGCCGCCTCGAACACCGACCTGGGCACCGACTGCAGCGACGCGAGGTAGAGCAGCGTCGTGTAGCCGAACCACCGCCAGGTCACCATCGTGGCGATGAGGACGTGGCTGCCCCAGGTGGACTGCACGAAGTCGACCGGTTCGACGCCGACCAGCCCGAGCAGCCAGTTGAGCAACCCGTAGTCGCGGTCGAACAGCTGCGCGAAGACGATCGCGGTGGCCGCCACCGACGTGACGTACGGGACCAGCACCGACATGCGGAAGAACAACGCGAACCGCAGTCGTGCGTGGTTGAGCACGTGCGCCAGCACCAGTGCCAGCAGCAGCTGCGGGATGGTGGACAGCGCCCAGATGCTCAGCGTGTTGCCGGTGGCGTTCCAGAACCGGGGGTCGCCGAACATCCGGGTGAAGTTGTCCACGCCGATGAACACCTGGTCGCCGATGGGGTTCCAGTCGAACAGCGCGACGTAGAAGGTGAAGGCGAACGGGAACAGCCCGAACACCCCGAAGATGACGAAGAACGGGGCAATGTAGGCGTACGGCGACAGGCGCTCCCCCAGCCCGCGCGCCTTCGGTGCGGCGGGCGGTGGCAGGTCGGCCGTGGGCAGCGGGGTGAGCGTGGCGGTCACGGCGTCACTCGCCGATGGCGGTCTTGATGTTGCGCACCGCGTCGTCCCACGCCGTCGCCGGGTCACCGCCGCTCTGCTCGACGTTGGTGATGGCGTTGAGGAACTCCTGGCCGATCGCCGCGCTGTCCGGGCCGATGTAGAACGGCTTGAGCCCCAGCAGCGAGTCGGTGTAGATCTTGCCGGTCGGCGCGTCGGAGAAGAACGGGTCCTTGGCGTCGGTGAGCTTGGCGTCCTGGTAGACCGAGGGGGTGGAAGGCAGTGCGCCGACGCGGGCGAAGTGCTCCAGCTGGCCCTGCGGTGACTGCATCTCCTTGATGTAGTTCCAGGCGGCCTGCGGGTTCTTGGCGCGCTTCGGGATGGCCAGGTAGCTGCCGCCCCAGTTGCCGGAAGCACCGGGGATCTTCGCGATGTCCCACTTGCCCTTGGTGTCGGGTGCGGTGCTGCGGATGCTGTTGAGCATCCAGGACGGTGCGGACACGGCGGCGTACTGGCCCTGCGCCATGCCGGCGCTCCACGCGCTCTCGAACGAGGACTGCCCGGCCGTGATGCCGGCGGTCGCGGCCTTGATGCCGAGGTCGAACGCCGCCTTCACCTGCGGGTTGGTGCTGTAGACCAGCTTGCGGTCCGCGCTGTAGTACTTCTCCGAGACCTGGTTGACCGCCTGGTAGAACACGCTGGTCGCCGCGTTGTCGGTGAACGCCTTGCCGGTGGCCTGCTTGTAGCGCTTGCCGGTCTCGATGAACGCGTCCCACGTCGGCCACAGCGCGCTCACGGCCTCGCGGTCGGTGGGCAGGCCGGCGGCGGCGAACAGGTCGGTCCGGTAGGCCACCGCCATGCCGCCGACGTCGGTGGGCACGCCCAGCACCTCGCCGTCCTTGGCGACGCTCTGGTTCCACACCCAGTCCAGGTACTCGCCCTTGATGTCGTCGGCGCCCAGCGTCCGCAGGTCCACGAAGTTCTGCGGCTGCTCCACGAACTGCGGCAGGTTGTCGCCCTGGATCAGCACCAGGTCGGGCACCTTCCCGCCGGCCAGCGCGGTGGTCAGCGACTGGGCGGTCTCGGTCGAGGTGCCCACCTCGGTCAGCTTGATCTCGATGTCCGGGTGCTTCGCCGTGTACGCGTCGACGGTCAGCTTCTGGTTGATGGCGGAGAACGACCAGAACTCGAACGACTTGCCGTCCCCTCCCCCGCCGCCTCCCGTGCCGGGTGTGCAGGCGGCGACGAGGGCCAGGACCGCGGCAGTGCTGAGCAGGGGCAAGCGGAGTTTCACGGCGCTTCTCCAAGGTGTGCGAGAAAAACAGGCGGCACCGCCACCTCGCGGTGGGCCACCGCGGGTCGGCGATCGCGTGAACCGGGTCGAGTGCCTGCCGCACCGTGCGGCCGAAAGTTTCGCTCTCAACTCCGATTGTTAGCGCTCACGACAGTAAGCTGTGTCACAAGGGTCGTCAAGAACTCTTGTGCCGCCTGCCTTCCCCCGCCGAAGCACTCCCCTCTCAGGACTCGTCAACCGATCAAACTTTGTGAACGCGAACTATCTAAGCTACGCGGCGAACTGCCACCAGTTGACGTTGAACAGGTAGCCGCTCCCACCGGTGAACCGCAGGTACAGGTCACGGGTGCCGGTCGCACCGCTGACCGGGCACGAGACCGTGGTCCAGTTCTGCCAGCCACCGGTACCGGAAACCCCGCAGCGACCGACCACCGCACCGCTCGGACCGTCCAGCCGGACCTCGATGGTGCCGCCCGCGGCGGCCGAGGCGACCCGCGCGCTGAACGTCCTCGCGCCCGTGCCGAACGCGGCACCCTTCACCTTGATGTAGTCGCCGTTCTCGATCCAGCCGACGTTCATCCCACCCTCGGAGGACGGTTCGGTCTCGATGCCCGACCCCCAGGCGATGGTTTCGGCTTCCTGGCGCACGAACGGGTTCAACGTGCCCGCCTGCGGCGCTCCACTCGTGGTCATGTTGATGGTCGGGATCGTCCCGTCGGCGTTGTAGCTGAACCGCTCCACCGCCACGGAACGCGTGAAGCCGCCGCCGCCCGGCAAGGCGCCGTTGTGGTAGAAGAAGTAGGAGCTGCCCTTGAAGTCGATGATCCCGGCGTGGTTGGTGAAGCTGCTGCCCTGCGTGGGCATGATCGTGCCGCGGTAGGTCCACGGCCCGGTCGGGGTGGGCGCGGTGGAGTAGGCGATGAACTCCGAGCAGCACTTCGCCGCGAACACGTTGTAGTACAGCCCGTTCCGCTTGTAGACCCAGGGGCCTTCCTCGTAGAGGGTGGGCCTGGCCGCGTCACCGGTCCGGGTGCCGAAGCCCGCCGTGGTGAGCGGGATCCGGGTGGGGCTGCCCGAGAACGAGGTCATGTCGGCGTTGAGCCGCACGTACCACAGGTTCGGGTTGCCCCAGTACAGGTACGCCTGGCCGTTGTCGTCGATGAAGACGCTCGGGTCGATCTCGCCGTTCTCCACCAGCGGGCGGCCGAGGGCGTCGCGGAACGGACCGGTGGGGCTGTCCGAGACGCCCACGCCGATCGCCATCCGGCCGGTGGCCCGGTTGACCACCGGCACGTACCAGTAGAACTTGCCGTTGCGGTGGATCGCCTGCCCCGCCCACGCGTCCTGCTTGGCCCAGGCGAACGTGCCCACGTTCATCGGCGCGCCGTGGTCGGTCCAGTTGACCATGTCGTCGGAGGACCAGACCCGCCACTCCTTCATGGTGAACCAGGTCGAGCCGTCCTCGTCGTGCCCCGTGTAGAGGTAAACGCGTCCGTTGTGGACCAGGGGCGCCGGGTCGGCGGTGTAGATGTGCTGCACGATCGGGTTGTCGGCCTTGGCCGTCGCGGGTGCGAGCACCAAGGCGCAGAGGAGCGCGGTGAGCAGGGCTCCCGCCCGTCGGATCGTCGGGGAAGACAGCGTCGGTGTCATGCGGCGAACCTCGTCCACTTCTGGTTGTTCTGCCCGTTGCAGGTCCACAGGATCAGCGTGGAGCCGTTGGCGGTGGCCGCCTGGTTGACGTCCAGGCACAGACCCGCCTGCGCGTTGCGGATGGAACCGTCGCCCTGGAACGTCCAGCGCTGGTTGGCCTGGCCGTTGCACGGCCACGTGATGACCCGGGTGCCGTTGGTCGTGCCCTGGTTGTAGGCGTCGAGGCACTTGTCGCCGAAGACGCGGATCTCACCGTTGCCCCACGTCGTCCACAGCTGGTTGGCCGCGGTGTGGCAGTCCCAGATGAGGGTCGCCGCGCCGGCGGCGGTCGAGGCGTTGTCCACGTCCACGCAGCGGCCGGAACCGGTGCCGCGCAGGCGCGAGGTCGTGGCGGGTGACGGCGTGCCGCCGGAGACCCGGAAGACGGCCGAGCCGTGCGCCGGGACGTTCGCGCTGATCTGGCCGGTGCTGCCGGACGTGGCCCCGGTCCACAGGTCGGTGAGGGTGAACGAACCGCCGGTCAGGCCGACCTGCGCGGCGGTGGTCGAGATGGTGGCGCTGCCGCTGCCCCGGTTGATCAGGCCGACGGCGACCGAGCCGTCCGACAGGGCCTTCGCGAAGACTTCGGTGTTGCCGTCGTCGCGGACCCGTCGGCCGCCCGCGCCCAGCCGGTCCTGGTTGACCGCGATCAGCCGCGGGTTGCGCAGGACGGCGCTGATGTCGGACGACATGGTGCGGATGTCGTTGCCCGCCATGAGGGGTGAGGCCATCAACGCCCACAGGGCGAAGTGCGTGCGCGACTCGGTGAGGGTCAGGCCGGGTCGACCGACGACGAGCATGTCGGGGTCGTTCCAGTTGCCCGGACCGGTCTGCGCGGCCAGCGGCGCGGTGACGTCGAGGACGTTGCCCACGCCCATGGGGTAGCTGTTGACGTTGCCGTTCTGCCAGATGTCCAGCAGGTCCTCGGTGGTGCGCCAGAGGTCGGCGACTTCGCCCCAGTCGTACTTGTCGCCTGTAGGCGCGTGGAAGCTGTTGGAGTTGATGCTGTAGACGATCGGGCGGCCGGTGGCGCGCAGGGCGTCCCGCATGATGGTGAACCGGGCGACCTGCTCGTCGCGGGTGCCGCTGCCCGAGCACCAGTCGTACTTGAGGTAGTCCACGCCCCAGGACGCGAACGTGCGGGCGTCCTGGACCTCGTGGCCCTTGCTGCCGGTGGAGCCGGGGTGGGTGCCGACGCCCTGGGCGCAGGTCTTCTCGTTGGGTGCCTGGTAGATGCCGAACTTCAGGCCGCGGGCGTGGATGTAGTCGCCGAGCGCCTTCATGCCGCTGGGGAACTTCGTCGGGTGGGCGCGCAGGTTGCCCGCGGAGTCGCGCTGCGGGTCGAACCAACAGTCGTCCACGACCACGTACTGGTAGCCGGCGTCGCGCATGCCGGAGGACACCATCGCGTCGGCGGCTTGCCGGACCTGCGCCTCGGTGATGCCGCAGCCAAAGCTGTTCCAGCTGTTCCAGCCCATCGGCGGGGTGAGCGCCGGGCTGCCGGGCGCGGCCTGGGCGACCGGGGCGGCGGTCGGGGCGGCGGCGAGCACGCCCAGTGCCGTGACGGCCGCCAGACCGAGGTGGAGGAGTCGTCCACGGGTACGGGTGGGCATCATTGCCCCTTTCCGCTTCGACGAGGACGCCGCCGACGTCGGACGGTCGGCGGCGCGGGGTTCGAGCAGGGGTTCGAGAGCCGTCCGGAGCTGGCTTTCCTGACGCGGCGGAGTCACACCGGAAGCGGAGCGGCCTTGGTCGTGACGTCACCGTAACCAGCGGCGCACAGCGAGGTCAAAGCTAAATTTGTGAGCGCTAACTTTAGCTTTTTGCGGCACCGACGATGGTTAACTCCTAAATTTTCCGCAGCGCTGAGCCGGTTTCGCGGCAGGTTACTCCGTTCAGTCCCTTGAACCTGCCCGTCGCGTCGTTTCGGCTTGTGAGCGTGCACAGACGCCCTGGCCCAGCTCTACCGCGACGGTGCGGGCACGGTCCGGACCGACTCGCCGAGCTGGACGGACATGGGGACGCGGTGCACCACGGGAGCGCTCTTGGTGCGCCTCCGCCGCTCCGACGCCGCGAACAGCACCTCCACCGCCTTCGCGCCCAGCTCGTGGTGCGGCAGGGCGATGGTGGTGAGGCGGGGCCGCACCCAGGACGCGATGGGGTGGTCGTCGTAGGAGACCACGGAGACGTCGTCCGGCACGGACAGCGCGGCCTCGGCGAGCGCCTGGTAGGCGCCGAACGCCAAGCGGTCGTTCAGGCAGACCAGTGCCCTCGGGCGGTGGTGGCGCAGGATCTCCCGGGTGGCGTCGTAGCCGTCCTCCGGCATCCACTTCGGGCACTGGTGCGCGCTGACCACCTCGACGCCCGCGGCCTCGAAGACCTGGAGCATGCCGATCAGGCGTTCCCTGGCGGCGATGCTGTTCGGCGGGACGTCGTCGAGCCCGGGACCCGCCCCGACCAGGTGGACGCCCTCCCGGTGACCCGCGTCCACGAGGATCCGCGCGGCGGCACGACCCGCCTCCACCTCGTCCGGCAGCACCGACGGCACGGGCGAGTACGCCGCGGGCAGGGCGTTGAGCAGCACGGCCGGACCGTCGTCCAGGCCCTCGGGCACGGCGACCGTCCGGGTGTACATCGCCGCGAAGATGATGCCGTCGACCCGGCGGTCGTGCATCGCCTCGACCAGGGCGCGCTCGACGTCGGGATCACCACCGCTCTCGCCGCAGAACAGCATGAAGCCCCGCTGGTGGGCGGCTTCCATCGCACCTTTGATCATGTTCCCGGCCAGCAGCGAGGACGCCACCGTGTCGGACACGAACCCGATCGTCTGGGTGTGCCCGGTGCGCAGGCCGACCGAGAGGGTGTTGCGCCGGTAGCCCAGCTCCTGCGCGGTCGACCGCACCCGCCGCTGCACGTCGTCGGAGATGCGCAGCTCGGCGCCGCGACCGGCCAGCACGAGGGACACGGTCGTGGTCGAGACACCGGTCGCCTTCGCCACGTCGGCCAGCGTGACGCGTCGTCGCCCCACTGCGCTCCTCCGTCCTCAAGGGACCGCCACCGGCCTTGACACCGGATCGGACCGTCCTGAAACTCTGGGAAGCTAACACGATTTAGCGCAGGTGAGGGAGAGCCTTGTCCGGTCCACGACGATCCAGCGCGGTCACCATCACCGCGCTGGCGGCGGCGCTCCTGGTCGGCTGCGCGGCGCCGGGCGGTGACCGGACGACCGGCGCGGCCACGTCGGCGGCCGTGACGTCCGAACCGGGCTGCGGCACCGGACCGGTCGTGCTGCGCGCCCGCTTCGAGGCCGGTTTCCCCTTGGCGAGGGCCCTCACCGACGAGTTCACCCGGCAGCACCCGGACGTGACGTGGGAGGTCCGCGAGGAGCAGTACGCGGTGTTGACGCAGAACGCGCCGCGCCTGCTGGCCGACGACCCGCCGGACCTCGTGCGGCTGCCCCAGGTGTCCGACCTCGCGGCCGACGGCCTGCTGCGCGACCTCGACGGTTACGCGGCGTGGTTCGGCTGGGACGACTGGCCCGCGGCGCACCTGCGGCAGCTGCGCGTGGACCCCGGCGGCCGGCCGCGCGGTACGGGTCCGCTGTACGCGATGGGCTTCTCCACGAGCGTGACCGGCGTGTTCTACAACAAGGACCTGGCGGCGCGGATCGGGTTCCGCGAGCCCTCGACGCTGGCGGAGTGGGACGACGCCCTGGCGCGGGCGAAGGACGCGGGCATCACGCCGCTGGCCGGGTTCAACTCGGGTGCCGCGGCCGGTCTCGCGTTCCCCCTGCAGGGCCTCATGGCCGCCTACGGCTCACCATCGGTGATCGACGCCTGGACCTTCCAGCAGCCCGGGGCGCGGATCGACACCCCGGCGAACACCGAGGCCGTGCGGCACCTGCGGCGGTGGCTGGCCGCCGGGTACTTCGACGCCGACCTCAACGCCACCGACTACGCGCGGATGCTCGACCGGTTCACCTCCGGCCGGGCGCTGTTCATGGTCGACGGCGACTGGGAGTCCGCGACGCTCGACCGGCTGATGCCGGGCCGGGTCGGCTTCTTCCTCGTGCCGCCGGTGCGGGCCGGTGAGCCGCGGGCGGCGATGACCGGACCGCCGACGTACGGCATCCCGGCCGGTGCGGCGCACCCCGACTGCGCGGCGTACTTCCTGAACTGGGCGGTCACCGACCGCGCGGCGCGCGAGATCACCGTGCGGGTCGGCGGGGCGCTCCCCCTCGGGCCGCCCGACGCGCACGTGCCCCCGGTCGAGCCGGGTTCGGTCACGGCCGCCACGCTCGCCGCCGCCGCCCGAGTCGCCGCGGACGGCACGGGCATGGACTTCATGGCCAACGCCACCCGCGCCGTCCTCGCCGAGAGCTGGACGCCGCGCCTGCAGGAGCTGGCGGCGGGCGAGTGCGAGCCGGACGACCTGCTGCGCGAGGTGCAGGCCGACTACGCCGACCAGGTCGACCGGTGAGGTGGCGGCGGGTCGGCTGGCTGTTCGTCCTGCCCGCGCTGGTGGTGTACGCGGTGTTCGTGCTGCGCCCGCTCGCGTTGACGGCCCAGTACTCGCTGTACCGGTGGGACGGTGTCGGCCCGTCCACGTGGGTCGGCCTGGCCAACTACCGGGAGGTGCTCACCGACCCCGACCTGTACGGCGCGATCGGTCACGCGCTGGTGCTCGTCGTGTTCTTCACCGGGCTGCCGGTGCCGCTGGGCCTGCTGGCCGCCGCGGTGATCCGGCGTGCCGCGACGAGGCCGGTGCGGGCGGTGCTGCTCCTGCCCCAAGCGGTGCCGTTGGTGGCGGCGGGGATCGCGTGGAGCCTGCTGCTGTCGTCCACGGGCGCGGTGAACCGGCTGCTGGACGTGGTCGGGCTGGGCGGTCTCTCGCGGGCGTGGCTGGGTGACTCGGCGACCGCGTTGGCGGCGGTGGGGCTGATCGGGGCGTGGGTGCTGCTCGGGCTGTGCACGACGTTGTTGCTGGCCGGCGCGGATCGCATCGACCCCGCGCTGTACGAGGCGGCACGGCTGGACGGCGCGGGTACCTGGGCGGAGTTCCGCGCGGTCACGCTGCCCGGCGTGCGGCGTGAGCTGGGGGTGTGCGTGGCCGTGACGGCGATCGCCGCGTTGGCGAGCTTCGACATCGTCTACGTCACCACGCGGGGCGGTCCGGGCAACGCCACGTCCGTGCCGGGCTTCGAGGTGTTCTCCCTGGCGTTCGCGCAGCGGGAGGTCGGCCTGGCCTCGGCGTTGGCCGTCGTGCTCGTGGTGCTGGTCCTGGCGGCGGTGGCACCCGCCTTGCGGTGGTCGCGGTGACCACCGGGCGGTGGGAGCGGGCGGCGCGGAGGCTGGTCCCGCTCGCGCTGGTCGTCGTGACGCTGGTGCCGTTCGCCGACCTGTTCGTGACCGCGCTGCACCCGCCGGGCACCTACCCACCGGGGCTGACCTGGCCGTCGGACCCGCACTGGTCGAACTTCGCCACGGCGTTCCGGTCCGCCGCGGTGGCCGACGTGCTGGCGTCCAGCGGCCTGATCGCGCTCGGCGTGGTCCCGCTGACGCTCGCCCTGGCGGCGCCGGCCGGCTACGCGCTCGGGCACCTCCGGTTCACCGGCCACCGCGCGGTGTTCGGACTGTTCGCGGTGGGGCTGGTGCTGCCGCTGGAAGCCATCGTCACGCCGCTCTACCAGCAGTTCAAGGACCTGGGTCTGCTCGACACCCGGTCCGGTCTGGTGGTGGCGCTGGCCGCGGTGCACCTGCCGTTCGCGGTGTTCTGGCTGCGCGCGCACTTCGCCGGTGTGCCACCGGAGCTGACCGACAGCGCCCGCCTGGACGGTGCCGGGCCGTGGCAGGTGTTCCGGCTGGTGCACCTGCCCCTGGCGCGGCCGGCGACGTCGTCGCTGGCGGTCCTGCTGCTGGTCTGGACGTGGAACCACTTCCTGCTGGCGATCGTGCTGGTCGACGACCCGGTGCGGCGGACGGCGGCGGGTGCGCTCGGCGCGTTCCAGGGGCGTTGGGGCACGGACGTGCCGCTGCTGTGCGCCGGGACGTTGTTGCTCATCACGCCGCTGCTCGCCGCGTTGGCCCTGCTTTACCGACAACGGAGCTAAAATTGTTTGCGTTAACTTTAGCGATCCGGGCCGCATTCGTTTCGGTACGAAACATTTTCGCGACGTCTTGACCCCGGCGTGGACCATCCTTCACAGTCTGAGGCACGACAGGTACGGGCGGTGACGACTACCGCACCCCTTCCGCGATTCAATTCGACATCGACACCTCGGACACCGAATTGTTAGCGCTAACAGAACAGCGGATCCGTAAGGACACTTGATGAAACATTCGACACGAGCAATGACAACGGCGTTGCTGCTCGTCGTGGGCCTCGTCGCCACCCTGATGGTGACGGCGTTCCACGGCCAGGCCCTGGCGGGTACGACGCTGGGCACCTCGGCGGCCGAGAAGGGCCGCTACTTCGGCACCGCCGTCGCGGCCGGGAAGCTCGGCGACAGCACGTACACGACGATCCTGAACCGCGAGTTCAACAGCGTCACCGCCGAGAACGAGATGAAGATGGACGCGACTGAGCCCAACCAGGGCCAGTTCACGTTCACCAACGGCGACCGGATCGTCAACCACGCCATCAGCCGCGGCATGACGGTCCGCGGCCACACGCTGGCCTGGCACTCGCAGCAGCCCGGCTGGATGCAGCGCATGGAGGGCGCGGCGCTGCGCTCGGCCATGGTCAACCACGTCAACCGGGTCGCGTCCTACTACCGCGGGAAGATCCACTCGTGGGACGTGGTGAACGAGGCCTTCGCCGACGGCACCAGCGGCGGGCGGCGTGACTCCAACCTGCAGCGCACCGGCAACGACTGGATCGAGGTCGCGTTCCGCACCGCCCGCACGGCCGACCCCGGCGCGAAGCTCTGCTACAACGACTACAACACCGACGGCATCAACGCCAAGAGCACCGGCATCTACAACATGGTGCGCGACTTCAAGGCCCGCGGCGTGCCGATCGACTGCGTCGGTTTCCAGGCGCACCTGACCAACTCCGCGCCGAGCGACTTCCAGGCCAACCTCCAGCGCTTCGCCGACCTCGGTGTCGACGTGCAGATCACCGAACTGGACATCTCCGGTTCCAACCAGGCCAACGCCTACGCCGCCGTCACCCGCGCGTGCCTGGCCGTGGCCCGCTGCACCGGCATCACCGTGTGGGGCATCCGCGACAGCGACTCGTGGCGCACCGGCCAGAACCCGCTGCTGTTCGACGCCTCGGGCAACAAGAAGCCCGCCTACACCGCCGTCCTCAACGCCCTCAACGAGGGTTCCGGCCAGCCGGGCCTCATCGACCCGACCGCGTGGTACGTGCTGGTGAACCGCAACAGCGGCAAGGTGTTGGACGTCTACAACCTCGCCACGAACGACGGCGCCCGCATCACCCAGTGGAGCCGCAACGACGGCAACCAGCAGCAGTGGCAGTTCGTCGACTCCGGCGGCGGCTACTACCGGGTGAAGTCGCGGCTGTCGGGCAAGGTGCTCGACGTCTACAACTTCTCCACCACGGACGGCGCCGCCATCGTCCAGTGGACCGACCACAACGGGACCAACCAGCAGTTCCGCGCGGTCGACGCGAGCGGCTACATCCGCCTGATCAACCGCAACAGCGGCAAGGCGCTCGAAGTCCAGGGCGCGGCCACCAACGACGGCGGCAACATCGTCCAGTACACCGACTGGGGCGGCGCCAACCAGCAGTGGCAACTCGTCCGCGTCGGTTGATCCGTCCCACCCCCAATCCCCCCACCTCGACGAAGAGGAGCACGCCCATGGCCGGGTCAGGCCACCAACCGCCCACCACCGTCGCGCCAGTCGGCAGGCGCCGCAGGGTCGCCGGTCTCGCCGCCGCGGTCGTCACCGTGCTGCTCGGCGGCTTGCTGGCGGCGTTCGGCGCGACGACCGCGTCAGCGGCGACCGTGGACACCAACGCGTGGTACGTGCTGGTGAACCGCAACAGCGGCAAGGCGCTGGACGTCTACAACCTCGCCACGAACGACGGCGCCCGCATCACCCAGTGGAGCCGCAACGACGGCAACCAGCAGCAGTGGCAGTTCGTCGACTCCGGCGGCGGCTACTACCGGCTCAAGTCGCGGCTGTCCGGCAAGGTGCTCGACGTCTACAACTGGTCCACCGCCAACGGTGCCAACATCGTGCAGTGGAGCGACAACAACGCCGCCAACCAGCAGTTCCGGCTGGCCGACTCCGACAGCGGTTACGTCCGGCTGATCAACCGCAACAGCGGCAAGGCGCTCGAGGTGCAGGGCGCGGCCACCAACGACGGCGGCAACATCGTCCAGTACACCGACTGGGGCGGTGCCAACCAGCAGTGGCAGCTCGTGCGCATGGGCTCCGGTCCCACCACCACCACGACGACCACGAACCCCGGCACGTGCTCGCTCCCGTCGACCTACCGCTGGACGTCGAGTGGCGTGCTGGCGCAGCCGAGGTCGGGCTGGGTGTCGCTCAAGGACTTCACCTACGTCCCCTACAACGGCAGGCACCTGGTCTACGGCACGACGCACGACACGGGCACGCGCTGGGGCTCGATGAACTTCGGGCTCTTCAGCAACTGGTCCGAGATGGCCTCGGCACCCCAGCAGGCCATGAACATCAGCACCGTCGCGCCCACGCTGATCTACTTCGCCCCGAAGAACATCTGGGTGCTCGCCTACCAGTGGGGCGGGACCGCGTTCAGCTACCGGACGTCGACCGACCCCACCAACCCGAACGGGTGGTCGGCGCAGCAGGTGCTGTCCACGGCCAGCATCACCGGTTCCGGCACCGGGCCCATCGACCAGACGCTCATCGGTGACGACACGAACATGTACCTGTTCTTCGCCGGTGACAACGGCAAGATCTACCGCCAGGTCATGCCGCTCGGGAACTTCCCGAGCAGCTTCGGCTCGTCGTACACCACGATCATGAGCGACACGACGAACAACCTGTTCGAGGCCCCCGAGGTCTACAAGGTCAAGGGCCAGAACCAGTACCTCATGATCGTCGAGGCGATCGGCTCGAACGGGCGCTACTTCCGCTCGTTCACGTCCAGCAGCCTGGGCGGTTCGTGGACCCCGCAGGCCGCCACCGAGAGCAACCCGTTCGCGGGCAAGGCCAACAGCGGCGCGACGTGGACCAACGACATCAGCCACGGTGACCTGGTCCGCGCCACCGCCGACCAGACCAAGACCATCGACCCCTGCAACCTGCAACTGCTCTACCAAGGCCGCAGCCCGAACTCCGGCGGCGACTACGGCCTGCTGCCCTACCGACCGGGCGTCCTGACGCTGCAACGCTGACCGACCCCCGGCGCCCCGCACGACCACGTGCGGGGCGCCGGGCCGTTATCCGCCCTTCAGCGGCGGGTGAGGAGCAGTCATGTCCGTCCCCGATGAACTGCCGCGGCGCTTGACGCGCAGGCGGAGCCGGGTGTCGAGGATGGCCGCGGTCATGGCCGCGGTCGTGCTCGGCGGTGTGCTGGTCGTCTTCGGCTCGGCGACCAGCTCCGCCGCCACGGTCGACACCAACGCCTGGTACGTCCTCGTGAACCGCAACAGCGGCAAGGCTTTGGACGTCTACAACCTCTCCACCGCCGACGGCGGTCGCATCACCCAGTGGACCCGCAACGACGGCGCGAACCAGCAGTGGCAGTTCGTCGACTCCGGCGGCGGCTACTACCGGCTCAAGTCGCGCCACTCCGGCAAGGTGCTCGACGTCTACAACTTCTCCACCACGGACGGCGCCGCCATCGTCCAGTGGGCCGACTGCAACGGCACCAACCAGCAGTTCCGGCTGGCCGACTCCGACGGCGGCCACGTGCGCCTGATCAACCGCAACAGCAACAAGGCGGTCGAGGTGCAGAACGCCGCGACCAACGACGGTGCCAACATCGTGCAGTACAGCGACTGGGGCGGCGCGAACCAGCAGTGGCAGCTCGTCCGCGTCGGCACACCGCCGACCACCACCACGACCCCACCGAATGGCCAGTTCACCAACCCGGTGGTGTGGCAGGACTTCGCCGACGTCGAGGTCATCCGGGTCGGTGACGCGTACTACATGACCGCGTCCACCATGCACTACTCCCCCGGGGCGCCGATCCTGCGTTCGTACGACCTGGTCAACTGGGAGTTCGCCGGCCACTCCGTGCCCTCACTGGACTTCGGCACGAAGTACGACCTGACCAACGGACAACGGGCGTACGTCAACGGCATCTGGGCGTCCACGCTGCAGTACCGGCCGAGCAACCGCACCTACTACTGGGCCGGGTGCATCGACTTCAACGACACCTACATCTACACCGCGAGCAGCGTCGAGGGGCCGTGGAACCGGCACGCCCAGCTCGACAACTGCTACTACGACGCGGGCATGCTGATCGACGACAACGACACGATGTACGTCGCCTACGGCAACGGCACGATCAGCGTCGCCCAGCTGTCCGCCGACGGCCGCACCCAGGTCCGCGCGCAGCAGGTGTTCCAGACGCCGTCGAACATCGGCACGCTGGAAGGCGCGCGGTTCTACAAGCGCAACGGCAGCTACTACATCTGGCTGACCCGGCCCGCGAACGGCCAGTACGTCCTCAAGGCGAGCAACCCGTTCGGCCCGTACACCCTGCGGCAGGTGCTGCTCGACCTGCCGGGCCCGATCCCCGGCGGCGGCGTGCCGCACCAGGGCGGCCTGGTCCAGACCCAGAACGGGTCCTGGTACTACATGTCGTTCGTGGACGCCTACCCCGGCGGCCGCGTCCCGGCGCTCGCGCCGATCACGTGGACCGCGGACGGGTGGCCGACCCTGCAGACGGTCAACGGCCGGTGGGGCGTGAACTACCCCTCGCCGCTGCCGACCCGGCCGGTCAAACCGCTCACCGGGTCCGACACCTTCGCGGGCACGGCGCTCGGCCCGCAGTGGGAGTGGAACCACGACCCGGACACCAGCCGGTATTCGGTGAACAACGGGCTGACGTTGCGGACGGCCACGGTCACCAACGACCTCTACGCCGCCCGCAACACGCTGACCCACCGCATCCAGGGGCCGACCTCGACCGCCACCGTCGAACTGGACTACAGCGCGATGCGCGACGGCGACCGGACCGGCCTGGCCATGCTGCGCCAGTCCTCGGCCTGGATCGGGGTGAAGCGCGAGAACGGCCAGACCCGCGTGTCCATGACCACCGGGCTGGCGATGGACAGCAGCTGGCGCACCACCAGCACCGGCACCGAGGCCGCGAGCGCGGCGGTCAGCGGCGGCCGGATCTGGCTGCGGGTCAACGCCGACATCCAACCCGGGTCCAACCGCGTCGCCCGCTTCTCCTACAGCACCGACGGCACCACCTTCACCGCGCTCGGACCGTCGTTCACGCTCAACAACGCCTGGCAGTTCTTCATGGGCTACCGCTTCGGCATCTTCAACCACGCCACCCAGGCGCTGGGCGGGTCCGTCACGGTGCGAAAGTTCGACCTGACGACGCCCTGAACCTCGAAAACAGTTTCGAATTGTTTCGAAAGAACGACCCTCCTCCGATCTTGTTCACAGCCCAGCTGACGAACCACTCACAAGGCGCTTCACCAGCAGATATGTCACACTTCAAGATCAAGCTTAACCGGTTCGACGGTGTTCACAGAAGTTGAAGCGCGGCGCGTGAACCCGTCGAACCGGGCCTTGATCAGTCGAACGTTTCGGTTGATACTGCTTAACGTTTCGAGCCGAACAGTGTGTGGCTTCGAGGGATTCCCGAGCGGTCCACCGACGGCTCCACTCCCCCATCCGTCCCTACCCGCTCCGGCGGGTGCTACCCCAGAAAGCGCCGAACATGACGCTGACATCGAAGTCAGTCGCACGAGCCGCGCTCGTGTCCACCTTGGTCGCCGCCGCCGCGGGCGCCGCGGTCCTCGTCGCGTCACCCGCCAGTGGCGCCGCCTCGACCCTCGCCGCGGCGGCACAGCAGAGCGGCCGCTACTTCGGCACCGCGGTCGCCGCCAACAAGCTGGGCGACTCCACGTACGTCGGGATCCTCAACCGTGAGTTCGACATGGTCACGGCTGAGAACGAGATGAAGATGGACGCGACCGAGCCGCAGCAGGGCCAGTTCAGCTACGGCAACGCGGACCGGATCGTCAACCACGCCCGCAGCCGGGGCATGAAGGTGCGCGGTCACGCCCTGGCGTGGCACTCGCAGCAGCCCGGCTGGATGCAGAACATGTCCGGTACCGCGCTGCGCAACGCGATGCTCAACCACGTCACCCAGGTCGCGACCTACTACCGGGGCAAGATCCACTCCTGGGACGTGGTGAACGAGGCGTACGCCGACGGCAGCAGCGGCGGACGCCGCGACTCCAACCTGCAGCGCACCGGCAACGACTGGATCGAGGCCGCGTTCCGCGCCGCCCGCGCCGCCGACCCGGGCGCCAAGCTCTGCTACAACGACTACAACACCGACAACTGGTCGCACGCCAAGACCCAGGGCGTCTACCGGATGGTGCAGGACTTCAAGCAGCGCGGCGTGCCGATCGACTGCGTCGGCTTCCAGGCGCACTTCAACAGCGGCAACCCGGTGCCCAGCAACTACCACACCACGCTGCAGAACTTCGCCAACCTCGGCGTCGACGTGCAGATCACCGAGCTGGACATCGAGGGCTCCGGTTCCTCGCAGGCGCAGCAGTACCAGGGCGTCGTGCAGGCCTGCCTCGCCGTGACCCGCTGCACCGGCATCACCGTCTGGGGCATCCGCGACAGCGACTCGTGGCGCGCCTCCGGCACCCCGCTGCTGTTCGACGGCTCCGGCAACAAGAAGGCCGCCTACACCTCGGTCCTCAACGCCCTGAACGCCGCGTCGACCACGGTCCCGACGACCACCACCACCGACCCGACCGGTCCGACCACGACCACCACCACCCCGCAGAACCCCGGTGGCTGCACCGCGACGTACCGCGAGGGTCAGAAGTGGGGTGACCGCTTCAACGGCGAGGTCACCGTCTCGGGCACGAACAACTGGGTCGTCACGGTGACGGTCAGCTCGCCGCAGCGGATCATCGCCACCTGGAACACCTCCGCCACGTGGCCGTCGGCCAACGTGATGGTGGCCCGCCCCAACGGCAACGGCAACACGTTCGGCTTCACCGTCATGCACGGGGGCAACTGGAGCTGGCCCAGCATCTCCTGCCAGGTCGGCTGAGCACGCGGTGGGAGGGCCCGGCGCACCCGGGTCCTCCCACCCCTCGAACCCGATCAGCCGGGAAGGAGCAAGTTCATGCGCAGGAACCACTCCCGCGCGTCACGATCGGCCGCGTTGGTGTCCGCCGTCGCCCTCGTCGCCACCACCGGGGCACTGCTCGGGTCGCAGTCCGCGTCGGCCGCGGCCGGGTGCCGGGTCGACTACGCCCTCGCCGCCGAGTGGCCGGGCGGGTTCGGTGCCAACGTGGTCGTGACGAACCTCGGCGACCCCGTGACCGGGTGGCGGCTGTCGTGGTCGTTCTCCGGTGACGAGCGGATCACGCAGTCGTGGAACGGGTCGCACACCCAGTCGGGCGCCCAGGTCACCGCCGTCAACGCCGCGTGGAACGGCTCCATCGCCACCGGTGCGACGGTGTCGTTCGGCTTCAACGCCACTTCCGGCGCCCGCACGACGCCTCCGTCGGTGTTCACCCTCAACGGCACCGTGTGCACCGGTTCGACGACGACCACCACCAGCACGACCACGACCACGACGAGCACGACCACCACGACGACCACGACGCCTCAGCCGGGTCGTCCGATGATCGAGAACAACTTCCCCGTCACCAGGGAAGGCGCGTACGGCGACAACCGCTACACCGTGTTCCGCCCGGCGAACCCGCAGGCGGTCGACCGGTCGCTGCCCGTGCTGGCGTTCGGGAACGGCGCGTGCGCGCACACGGACAACAGCGAGGTCACCCGGATCCTGACGTTCATCGCGTCGAAGGGCTTCGTCGTGGTGGACACCGGCTCCGTCGACGGCTCGCCCAACGGCGTGCCGAGCGGATCCCCGATCCCCTCCCTGCTGACCGACGCGATCACGTGGGCCGAGCGGGAGCAGAACCGCTCCGGGGCGCCGCTGCGCCAACGCCTGGACCTGACCAAGGTGGCCACCGCGGGCCACTCGTGCGGCGGCCTGGAGGCCATGGTCGCGGGCCAGGACGGTCGCGTGTCCGCGGTCGTCTCGTTGAACAGCGGTTTCTTCGCCGACGGTTCCTTCGGCTACCCGCGCTCCGAGGTCCGCAAGTTGCACACGCCCGCCCTGTTCATGGACGGCGGTCCGTCCGACGTCGCCTATGCCAACAACCAGGCCACCTACGACCTGGCCACCGTCCCGTCCGTGCTGGCCCGCCACCCGCAGGCCGGTCACGGTGGCTTCATCACCGGCAGCCAGCTGACCGACGGCATGACGACGGTCGTGCAGTTCCTCGACATGGTGCTCAACGGCAACCAGGCAGCGCGCTCCTACATCCTCAGCCCGTCCGGGTTGGCGGCGAAGGCGCCCTGGGTGGTGTCCACGAAGAACTTCTGAACCTGACACCGAGGCAACGGCCGTCATGGGCACGCGTCACCCGCGTGTGCCATGACGGCCGTTCGGCGTCTCCCGACCGGAGAGGCCGTGAATGTTATCGCTAACCAATCGACTTCCATCAAATGGTGCAACCTAAAGTACAGCCCGTCAGAACCTCTTGTGAGCGTGAACATCGCGCGTCAGACTCATCCACAACGAAGGGGACAACGATGTTCCACCAGCACGCGGACCGCGCCACGTCCCGGCGCAGGTCCCTGATAGCGGCCGCGGCCGCGGGTGTCCTGCTCTTACTGGGAGCGGGTGGCGTCGCGCTCGGCGGTACGCAGACCGACCAGGTGGGCACGGCAGCCGCGACGGCCGGGTGCGGCAAGGCACCCGGTCTGGCCAGCGGCACGCACACGATCACCAGCGGCGGCCAGAACCGCAGCTACATCCTGCGGGTGCCGGCGAACTACGACCCCAACCGCCAGTACCGGCTGTTCGTCGGCTTCCACTGGCTCAACGGGACGGCCAACGACGTCGACTCGGGAGGTGGCGCCGGGTACAACTGGTCCTACTACGGGTTGCGGAAGCAAGCGGACGCGGCGAACAACAGCATGATCTTCGTGGCGCCGCAGGGCATCAGCAACGGCTGGGCGAACACCAACGGCCGTGACCTGACCTTCGTCGACGACCTGCTCCGGCAACTCGACGCCGCCCTGTGCATCGACACCACCCAGCGCTTCGCCGGCGGCTTCAGCTACGGCGGCGCGATGTCGTACGCGGTGGCCTGCGCCCGCGCCACCACGTTCCGCGCGGTCGTCGTCTACGCGGGCGGCCTGCTCAGCGGGTGCAACGGCGGTACCCAGCCCATCGCCTACATGGGGTTGCACGGTCTCACCGACAACGTGCTCAACATCTCCCAGGGTCGGACGATGCGCGACGCGTTCGTGCGCAACAACGGCTGCACCGCGCAGAACCCGCCGGAGCCGCGCCAGGGCAGCCTGTCCCACGTGGTCACGACCTACAGCGGCTGCCGCGCCGGTTACCCGGTCGTGTGGGCGGCGTTCGACAACGGCCACACCCCGGCTCCGGTCGACGGGTGCTCGTGCGAGGACGGCGGGCGGACCTGGACGTCGGCCGAGGTGTGGAAGTTCGTCAACCAGTTCGCAGGCACCAGTCCGACGTCTACCACCACCACAACGACCACATCGACGACCACCAGCACGACAACGACAACGACCTCGGTGCCCGGCGACTCGACCTGCCGCGTCACCGACACCATCAACGCCTGGAACACCGGCCTGACGTCGAACATCACCGTCACCAACACCGGCACCACCCCGGTCAACGGCTGGTCGCTGGTGTTCACGCTGCCAGGTGGCCAGACCATCACCTCCGGCTGGAACGCCACCTACTCCCCGACCTCCGGTCAGGTGACCGCCCGGAACGTCTCCTACAACGCCAACCTCGCCCCGAACGCCTCGGTCACCATCGGCTTCCAGGCGAACCACACCGGCAACACCTCCGCACCGACCTCGTTCACCCTCAACGGCACCACCTGCGCGACCGGCTGAGGGCGCCGAGGACCGACCACGCCGCCCCGGGCTCGTACGACTCGCGACGCCCGGGGCGGCCCACGACAGGAGTGCCATGTCGTCCTCACCGTTGAGCCGACGCCGACTGCTGCAAGCCGCCGGGGTCGCCGCCGTCGCGACCACCGCACCGTCCCTGATCGTCGGAACGGCACACGCCGCCTCCGTTCCGCCGGTCCGCACCGACATCGGGGTGTCCACGCACCCGTTCGACCTGAGCCAGGTCCGGCTGACCTCCGGGCGTTGGCTGGACAACCAGAACCGCACGCTGACCTACCTGCGCTTCGTGGACGTGAACCGGTTGCTGTACAACTTCCGGGCCAACCACCGGCTGTCCACCAACGGCGCGGCGGCGCTCGGCGGGTGGGAGGCACCGAACTTCCCCTTCCGCACCCACAGCCAAGGCCACTTCCTCAGCGCGTGGGCGCAGGCGTGGGCGGTGCTGGGTGACACCACGTGCCGCGACCGCGCCAACTACGTGGTCGCCGAGCTGGCGAAGTGCCAGGCGAACAACTCGGCGGCGGGCTTCAACACCGGTTACCTGTCCGGTTTCCCCGAGTCCGACTTCGACAGGATGGAGGCGGGCAGCCCGGTATCCGTGTCGTACTACGCGCTGCACAAGACCTTGGCCGGTCTGCTGGACGTGTGGCGGCACATCGGCAACACCCAGGCGCGCGACGTGCTGCTGCGGTTCGCGGGCTGGGTCGACTGGCGCACGGCGAGGCTGTCCTACAGCCAGATGCAGCGCGTGCTGGGCACGGAGTTCGGCGGCATGAACGCCGTGCTGACCGACCTGTACCAGCAGACCGGCGACGCCCGGTGGCTCGCGACCGCCCAGCGGTTCGACCACGCGGCCGTGTTCGACCCGTTGGCCGCGAACCAGGACCGGCTCAACGGCCTGCACGCCAACACCCAGGTGCCCAAGTGGATCGGCGCGGCACGCGAGTACAAGGCGACCGGCACCACGCGCTACCGCGACATCGCGTCCAACGCGTGGAACATCACCGTCGCCGCGCACACCTACGTGATCGGCGGCAACAGCCAGGCCGAGCACTTCCGCGCGCCCAACGCCATCGCCTCCTACCTCAACACCGACACCGCCGAGGCGTGCAACACCTACAACATGCTCAAGCTGACCCGCGAGCTGTGGCAGCTGCAACCGGACAACGCGGCGTACTTCGACTTCTACGAGCGCGCGCTGATCAACCACCTCATCGGCCAGCAGAACACCGCCGACCCGCACGGCCACATCTGCTACTTCACCGGCCTCAACCCCGGTCACCGACGCGGCAACACCGGGCCCGCGTGGGGTGGCGGCAACTGGAGCACCGACTACACCACCTTCTGGTGCTGCCAGGGCACCGCCCTGGAGGTCAACACGTCCCTGGCCAACTCGATCTACTTCCGCAACGGCACCACGCTCACGGTGAACCTCTACGCGCCGTCGGTGCTGACGTGGTCGGAGCGCGGCATCACGGTCACCCAGACCACGACCTACCCGGCGTCCGACACCACCACCATCACGGTCAGCGGCAGCGTGGAGGGGTCGTGGACGATGCGCCTGCGCATCCCCGCGTGGACCACCGGTGCCACCGTCAGCGTCAACGGCGTCGCCCAGGGCGTCACCGCCACTCCCGGCACCTACGCCTCGTTGACCCGGTCGTGGGCGCCGGGTGACACGGTGACGCTGCGCCTGCCCATGCGGGTGATCGTGCGGGCCGCCAACGACAACCCCGCCGTCGGCGCGATCACCTACGGACCGGCGGTCCTGGCGGGCAACTACGGCAACACCGCCCTGTCCCGGCTGCCCGCGCTCAGCGTCGACTCCATCACCCGCACCAGCACGTCGTCACTGGCGTTCACCGCGCGGGCCGATGGTGCGACGGTCAACCTGGGCCCGTTCCACGACGCCCACGGCTTCAACTACACCGTCTACTGGAACACCGCCGGTGGTGGCTCGGAATCCTCCTACCGACTGTTCAACGCCGCCAGCGGTCTGGTGCTCGGCGTGCAGAACATGTCCACTTCGGATGGTGGACTGGCCGTGCAGTGGGGCGATAACGGGACCGCCGACCACAACTGGCAGATCGTCGTGGACGGGAGCAACATCCGGCTGCGCAACTCGCACAGCGGCAAGGTGCTCGGCGTCGAGAACATGTCCACCGCCGACAACGCCCGCGTCCTGCAGTGGGGCGACACCGGCACCGCCGACCACCGCTGGACCGTGGTCGATCACGGTGACGGCACCCACAAGCTACGCAACGTCAACAGCGGCAAGCTGCTGGGCATCCTGAACGGCTCGACGGCCCAGGGTGCGCAGGCCGTGCAGGACTCGGACAACGGCTCGGCCGACAACCGGTGGCGTTTCGTCCCGAACGGCGCCCGCCGCGTGCAGAACCGCGCCAGTGGCTTGGTGCTCGGCGTGCAGGACATGTCCACTTCGGATGGTGGTCTGGTCGTGCAGTGGGACGACAACGGCACCGCCGACCACCTCTGGACCGCCGTGCTCGACCCCGACGGCTACTTCCGGTTGCGCAACTCGCACAGCGGCAAGGTCCTCGGCGTCGAGAACGGCGCCAACACCAACAACGCCCGCGTGCTCCAGTGGTCCGACAACGGCACCACCGACCACAAGTGGCGCCTGCGCCACGGCAGCAACGGCTACTTCCGCATCCAGTGCGGCAACGGCAGCCGAGTCCTCGGCCTCACCAACGCCTCCACCGCCCGCGGCGCCCAGGTCGTGCTGTACGACGACAACGGCACCACCGACCACCTCTGGCGCTTCATCTGACCGCACACCCCGGCGTCGCACCCACTCCTGGGTGCGACGCCGCCCCAAATCCCCACCCACCCACCGCTCCGCTGCCTCTCGCTCCCCGCCCCTCGCTCCCCCGTCCCCCGTCCCCCGCTCCCCCGCCCACCGATCCCGTGCCGACCGATCCCGTGCCGACCGCCCAACCCCGCCGCTCCCGCGCCCGGCGTGGCGCCAATGCCCCAACGCCTTGCCACCCCCCTTTGCCGGAACGCTCCCCCACGGCCGGAACCGATGCCCGTGACCGCCCCGCTCCACCGACCCGGCACGGGACCGCACACAGACCACCGCTGGACCTACCAGGTCGACACCTGCACGACGCACCCGACCCGACGGGTTCGCGACCTCGCCCCTGCCGGTACCCGACCACCGCACTACCGCAGGACAGCGAGGCGACCAGGGCAACCATCGCCCTGGCCACCCTGCCGGCGCCCCCGGCACCAGCGCCCCCCGCACCAGCGCGCCTCGGCATCGGCGGGTGTCGGCGCCGGCGAGACTCGGCGCCGGCGAGACTCGGCGCCAGCGGCCTCGGCGCCAGCGGCCTCGCGCTGCCGGGTCCGCGAGGCGGCAGTCGCTGTCCGCGACCACGTGCGCGGCGGGCGGCACCCGCATCGAGGTGCTCGAGTCCGGAGCCGTCGAGCGGCCCACGCGTCTGCTGGGACGCCGCCGGCCGCGGCGGGCGACGTCGGCGGCGGCGGCTTACCCCGGGACAGCCGCGAGGCCCGAGTCGGTGCGGGCGTGCGGCCGGTCGAGGCGGGCCTTGTTGTTTCTCCCGACGTATCAGTTGAATAATAACACCGTGTTCTTTGAAGTCGGGAGCATGATCACCCGATCGTGGAACCGACGTTCGGCAAAGGTGCAGGTCAGGGTGTCGGAAGGTGGGTCCTAGTCGCGTTCGTAAAGTCGTCGGTGCCACCAGTGGCCCGGGGTGGTCGAGTGCGGGTTCGGGAGGGTCCGTCGGTGGAACTCCTCGTCCAGCGGGGCGAGCAGTCGGCGCAGGGCGGCGCGGGCGGCTCGGGGCAGGTGGTCGAGCGCGAGTTCCAAAGTGTCGCGGCCGTGGGTCGGGGCGCAGCACGGGCAGTCGTGGAAGGGCACGTAGAGCCAGCGGCCCGGTTGGTGCAGGAAGCGTCGGTAGCCCTCGAAAGCCGCGCCGGCGCTCAGGCCCAGGCGGTCGACCGCGTGTTGGGCGTCGGGGCTGAGTCCCTTGATCGGCGGGTCGCCGGTGGGACGGTGGGCAGGCGGGGTGGCCTGCGGGCGGCGGATGCGCGGGGTGTCGGCGCGAACAGCGCCCGGTGACCTACGCGGCATCGCCCTTTCGGGTGGTGATCATGCGGCGATGGTGCCACATCGGTGTCGGGTTCGTCAGCGGATCGGGTGGTCGTCTTGGGTTGCCGCCGGCCGCCGCCCGGTGTCAACTAGGTTGACACCCTCTACCACGGTTTCGACGCCGTGGAGGAGAGCGGCCGTCTCCCGGTCCTTCGTGGACACTCAGGTGACCTCGCTGGCCGATGCTCTCACCGGTCGTGCGCAGCGCGCCTGGCGCTCCAGGTCAGGAACGGGCGGTCCGGTAGCGCGGGTTGGTGTTGTGCCACTCGAAGCCGCCGCCCATCCAGGCGCGCAGGCCGCGCAGGAACCGCTGGAGTTCCGGTGACGGCACGGCGCTCAGGCTCTCGTGCGACTCCTCGAAGTCGTGCACGAACTTGTTGTGCAGCGCCACGGTGGCCTCGGTCGCCTCCTCGATCGAGCAGTTCCGGTCCGCCGCGATCTGCAGGACCATGTTGACGACGGGGTTGGCGTCGGCGGCGTCCTTCGCCACCGACAGCAGGTCGTTGACCAGCACGGACGCCGTCCCGGCCTGGGTGATGGCGCGGCGCACGCGGGGGTCGTAGTAGAGGTTGGCCGGCACCTCGTAGCCACCGACGGGGTCCACCAGCGTCATCGAGGTGGCGAAGGTGTCGTGCTGCCGGGTGGCGAGGTACTTCCAGGCGGGCGGGTACTCGCCGGTGTACCGCCACGCCGCGTAGGTGTTCCAGCTGACGAACATGGTGAACGTGGAGTAGCAGATCCGCTGCACCTGGGCCGGGGTGCCGGCGCGTTCCAGGTGCTCGACGGCCGACCGCAGCGCCACCAGCACCGGCTCGGCGCGCAACGCCTCCTCCAGCGGCTCGTCGAACTCGCCGGCGGGCGCGACCGGGTCCATCGCCACCATCGCCAGCGCCAGGCGCGGCGGCAGTTCGGCCGGGGTGGCGCCCATGTCGGTGTTGTCGGCGTACAGGTCGTCGGCGGCCCACCACGCGGCGTTGAGCCGTGCCGCGATCAGCAGTTGCTCGGGGTCTTCGGTGTCGGTGTGGGTGAGCATCGCCAACCGCCCGAAGCCGGCCTTGCGCAGCTGGTCGAGCTCCTCGCCCCGGAAGCCGCACTCCTCACCCCACCGCACCAGCCGGTCGTCCACCTCGTCGGCGAGCGCGTCATCGATCCGCTCCACCACGGGCACGTAGACCGGTGACGCCGTCCCGTCACCCCACTCCCGCTCGACGTAGCCGGGACTGGTGGTGGGGGAAACGGGTGCCCGGTCGGCGGCCTCGGCGAGCCCGGCCGCGAAGTGGGCCGCGAGTCGGGCGGCAGACGTACCCAACCCGGACGTACCCAACCCGGACGTACCCAGCCCCGACGTGCCCAGCCCCGACGGCGCAGTCGGAACCGCGCCGGCGGAAGTACTGGCTCCCGGTGCGCTCGTGTCGGGCGGCGCGGATGGGGCGGCGCCGGCCGGCCGGGAGGTGCCGACCCCCGGCGGGCGCAGATCGGCAGGGAGGGATGGGGCCGCGCCGCCAAGCCCGGCCGCGCCTGGTTCCGGCGAGGCGGACGGGCCCGCGCCGGATGGCCCGTCCCGCCCTGGTCCGACCGCTCCGCTCGACCTGCCCAACACTGCCGCGGCTGCCCCGCTCGGCCTGCCTGGCACCGACCCGACCGCTCCACTCGGCGTGCTGGACACCGGTCCGGCTCCGCCGCTTGGTGTGGCCGACACCGGTGTGGCCGCCTCGCTCGGAGCGGCAGGCGGCGGGCCGGCGGGTACCGGGGCGGCAGGCACGGTGCCGGTCGGGAGCAGCCCTGGTGGCAGGGACGGGCCGCGGGGGATCCGTCCGGTCGGGGCCGGGGTCGGCGCGGTGGTCATCGCACCCGGTCCGCGACGATCAGCAGGTAGTGGAAGCTGCCCTCCCGGTACGCCGTCAGGAACGACTTCTCCACCCCCGTCGCCACCGACGACTGCTCGCGCAGCTCCCAGTACGGGATGGTCTGCGGCGTCAGGTCGACCACCTCGATCGGCACGAGGTTGTTCGCGGTGAGCGCCTTGAAGTACTCGCTGCGCGCGTGGACGCTGCACGTGTAGCGCTCGTCGATCTGGCTGACGGCCTTGGACCGCCCACCGGTCACGTCGTTGTAGCAACCGGTGATGCACACGTACCGCCCACCGTGGCGCAGCAGCCGGGAGAACTCGCCGAACAGCTCGAAGAGGTCGACGTACATCGTCGTCTCGTTGGTCCAGACGGCCGCGAAGTCACCGGTCTCGAAACCCGTGTCGAGCATGTTCTTGAAGTGGAACCGCACCTTGTCCGCCACACCCCACCGGGCGGCCTGGGCGTTGGCGAAGTCGACCTGCTTCTGCGAGATCGTCACGCCGTCCACCCGGCACCCGAACCGCTGGTTGGCCATCAGGCTGGTGCCGCCGCGGCCGGAACCGCCGTCCAGCAGCCGGTCGTCCGGCCGGATCGGGCCGAGGTGGTCGAGCAGCACGTCGGCCTGCGCGCTCTCCAACCGGTGCAGCTCGGCGATCACGCGCTCGTCGCGGGTCTCCGCGGGGCCGGACAGCACCGACTCGTCGTACGCACCGAGCCCGTAGTGGTGGTGGTAGATCCCGTCGACCTCACCCAGCTTGATGTTCACCGGGTCCTGCTCGTTGTTCCAGTAGTCCGCGATGGACCGCTGGTAGTCGGTGCGCAGGACGGAGGATGCGGCGGTGGTGGTCGTCATATGTGGTTTCTCCTTAGGGGTGTTCTCAGCGGGCGATCTCGACGTCGTCGAGCACGCCCAAGGCGTCCGGGACGAGTACGGCGACCGAGTAGTAGGCGGTGACGAGGTAGGAGGTGATCGCTTTCGCGTCGGTGCCCATGGGCTGCACCGTCAGCCCCGGTTCGAGCTCGTTGGGCAGCCCGGTCTGGTGCAGGCCGATGACGCCTTCGTCGGCCTCGCCGGTGCGCAGCGCGAGGATGGCGCTGGTGCCGCGGCGGCTGATCGGGATTTTGTCGCACGGCAGCACCGGGACCCCACGCCACGCCGGCTGGCGGACACCGCCGTCCACCTCGACCGTGCCGGGGTCGAGCCCCTGGCGGGTGCACTCGCGGCCGAACGCCGCGATCGTGCGCGGGTGGGCCAGGAACAGGCGCGTCTTGCGCCGCCGGCACAGCAGGTTGTCCAGGTCGTCGGGGGTGGGTGGGCCGCTGCGGGCGTGGATGCGCTGGCTGGGGTGGACGTTGTGCAGCAGCCCGATGCGCGGGTCGTTGACCAGTTCGTGCTCCTGCCGCTCCCGCAACGCCTCGACGGTCAGCCGCAGCTGCTGCTCGGTCTGGTCCATCGGCTCGTTGTAGAGATCGGCCACCCTGGTGTGCACCCGCAGCACCGTCTGCGCGACTTCCAACCCGTACTCGCGCGGCGAGGGGTCGTAATCGACGAACGTGCTCGGCAGCTCCGGCTCGCCCGCGTGACCCGACGCCACCGCGATCTCCGCCTCGCCCTTCTTGTTGCGCGGTGGCAGCGGCCGGTCGCGGTTGCGCTCGACGTGCGCGCGCAGGCTCGGTGAGGCGTCGAGCAGGTCGGCCACCGCCTGCCACGACAACGTGAGCGCGATGACGGGGGTGAGCGCCTTCGCGGTGAACCGCGCGGTGCCCGGCGCGCCGGTCAGCACCTCGGTGCCCAGGCACTCGCCGTCGGCCAGGACGTCGACCACGACCTGGTCGCCGTACTCGCCCGCGGCCAGCTGCGACACCCGGCCGTGTGCCACCACGACCAGGCGGTCGGTCGCCTCACCCGCGCCGACAAGGATCGATCCCGGCGCGTACCGGCGCTGCTCGAACCGGTCCGCCAGGGCGCTGAGCACGTCCTCGTCGTCGCAGTCGCGCAGCGGCGGCAGCTCGGCCAGCGTCTCGGGCACGACCCGGAACCGCCCGCTCAGCGCCGTGCACGCGACCCGTTCGTGGCCGGCCTCGTAGGTGCGGCGCCGGTTGACCCGGTACGTGCCGCCCGCCGCCTCCACCCACGGCAACCGGCGCAGCAGCCACCGCGGCGTGATCGCCTGCGCCTGCGGCCGGGTCTTGGTCGTGGTCGCCAGCACCCGGGCGGCCTCGGTGCCCAGGCTCAGGCGGTGCTCGGCGTGCTCGACCGACTCGGCCGGTTCGACGGCGGTCATGCCTCCTCCCGCCCGATCTCGACCTGCTCCAGGACCGCGAGCGCGTCCGGCACCAGCACGGCGGCGGAGAAGTAGGCGCTGACCAGGTAGGAGGTGATCGCCTTGCCGTCGGTGCCCATGTCCTTCACGGTCAGCCCGGGCCGGTACTCGTCGGGCAGGCCGGTCTGGTGCAGGCCGATCACGCCCTGGTTCTCCAGGCCGGTGCGCAGCAGCAGCACCGAGCTGGTGTGGTGCCCGCTGATCGGGATCTTGTTGCACGGGAAGAGCGGCACGCCCCGCCACGCGGGCACGTGGTGGCCGTGGACCTCGACCGGGTCGGGGTGCAGGCCCCGGTGGTTCCACTCGCGCGCGATCGCCGCGATGGTGCGCGGGTGCGCCAGCAGGCAGCCCGGTTCCTTCCACACCAACGACAGCAGGTGGTCCAGGTCGTCCGGGGTGGGCGGGCCGCCGCGGGTGCGGACGCGCTGCTTCAGGTCGGCGTTGTGCAGCAACCCGGTGCGCGGGTTGTTGACCAGTTCGTGCTCCTGCCGCTCCCGCAACGCCTCGATCGTCAGCCGCAGCTGCTGCTCGGTCTGGTCCATCGGCTCGTTGTAGAGGTCGGCGACCCTGCGGTGGACCCGCAGGATCGTCTGCGCGACCTCCAACTCGTACTCGCGCGGCGCCGGGTCGTAGTCCACGAACGTGCTCGGCAGGTCCGGTTCACCCTCGTGGCCCGAGGCCACCGCGACATCCGCCTCGCCGTGCTCGTTGCGCTGTGCGCCGCGGTTCGCCTGGAACCACCGGAGCCGCCCGCTCAGCGCCTCCGACTGGGCGAGCACCTCGTCGAACGCTCGCTGCGGCAGCACCAGCGCGGTGCACCGGGTGACGGCTTTGACGGTGAGGTCCCACGTGCTGCTCGGGTCGGTGAGGCTGTCGTCGCCGAAGTGGTCGCCGTCGGCCAGCACGCCGAGCACGGTCCGGTCGCCGTACTCGCCCGTGCCGACCTGGTTCAGCCTGCCGTGCACGATCAGGAACGCCTCGTCCGACGGGTCGCCGGACGCGACCACCACGTCGCCCGGTTCGTAGTCGCGCCGCTCGAACCGGCCCGCCAGGGCGGCCAGCACATCCGGTTCGTCGAACCCGCGCAGCAACGGCAGCTCGCCCAGCTCCGCCGGGATGACGGCCGGCCCGGAACCGGTGTCGGTGAACGTCACCCGGCCGTCGCCGACCTCGTAGCTGAGCCGCCGGTTGACCCGGAACGTGCCGCCCTCGGCCTCGACCCAGGGCAGCACCTTGAGCAGCCACCGCGAGGAGATCGCCTGCATCTGCGGCACGGACTTGGTCGTGGTGGCGAGGTTGCGGGCGGCGGCCGGGCCGAGGCTCAGCCTGGTCTCGGACGCGTCGGGAACCGATTCCACCGGTTGCGCGAGAGTCACGAGCACCACCAATCCGAGTCTTGAGGCAATTCACGCCAACGCCCGACCGCAGCGGAATGAGCGCCGCGGTCGGTCATTACTGCGGCGCTTATTCGGAGAACGACGAACCCGACGCTAGCAGCGCCTTCCAACCGTGTGAAGTCACTCGAAAGAGGCCTGTGGATAACGTGCCGCCGTTATGCCGTGCGAGTGAATTACCGCCCCGATGCGGTGAGAGCCGGAGGCGATATCTACGGTGCGTCGTATTCAACTACCCGCGCGTGTGATCTTGCGCGTCCACCGCTATTTCACAGATCTGCGAGATGCGGCCCGTGCGGAGCAGTGACGACCGACAACCGTGCACCCGCCGGTCACCACGGGTAGGGGTGGACGGGTGAGTCGCGGTGGACGTGCCGGGGCGATCTGACTTCGGCGCTGTGGGACGTCGGTCGGCACGAGCGGGCCGTGGCGGGGTCCGACGCGCGTTCGGTGATGACCCCGGGTCAGTCCGCGAGGGTGGCGATGTCGATGACGAACCGGTACCGGACCTCGGCGTCGAGCACGCGTTGCCACGCCTTGTTGATGTCCGCGGCACGGATGACCTCGACCTCGGGGGTGATGCCGTGCTCGGCGCAGAAGTCGAGCATCTCCCGCGTCTCGGCGATACCGCCGATCGTCGACCCGGCGAACGAGCGGCGGTTCGCGAAGAGCGTGAACAGGGAAACCGGTACCTGCTCGGGCGGCGCGCCGACGTTGACGATCGTGCCGTCGAGGGCGAGCAGCCGGAGGTAGGCGTCGAAGTCGAGCGGGGCGCTGACGGTGTTGACGATCAGGTCGAAGGTGTTCGCCAGTCGCTCGAAGGTCGCCGGGTCACTGGTCGCGTGGTAGTGGTCGGCGCCGAACCTCAGCGCGTCCTCTCGCTTGCGCGGGCTGTGGGACAGCACGGTCACCTCGGCGCCCATCGCGTGCGCGAACTTGACGGCCATGTGGCCGAGCCCGCCCAGGCCGACGACCGCGACCTTCTTGCCGGGCCCGGCGTTCCAGTGCCGCAGCGGTGAGTAGGTCGTGATGCCCGCGCACAGCAGCGGTGCGGCCTTCGCGAAGGGGATGGCGTCCGGGAGGCGCAGCACGAAGTGCTCGTCAACGACGATGTGGGACGAGTAGCCGCCCTGCGTGACGCGGCCGTCGCGGTCGATGGCGTTGAAGGTGTCGGTGAACCCGCGCAGGCAGTACTGCTCCCGACCGGACCGGCAGTTCGCGCACTCGCGGCAGGAGTCGACCATGCACCCCACGCCGACCCGGTCACCGACCGCGTGCCCGGTGACCTCCGCCCCGACCTGGACGACGGTCCCGGCGATCTCATGCCCGACCGTGAGCGGGTAGGGCACCGGACCCCAGTCGCCCCGGACGGTGTGGATGTCGGAGTGGCAGATCCCGGCCCAGGCGATCTCGACCAGCACGTCCTTCGGACCGACGTCCCGCCGCTCGACCACACCGGGGACGAGCGGGTCCGTGGCCGAGATCGCGGTGAATGCGCGTGCGGAAATCATCAACGTCCTTCGTCACGAGGTTGGAGCAGTGCCGGTGGGTTCCCAAGCCGGGTGCACGCCACGAGGACGCGTGGCGTGCACCCGCCGTCTAACGCTTGTCCGCGACCTTGATCTTCCCCTCGATGATCTGGGCCTTGAACCCTTCCAGGATGCCCTGCAGCTTCGCATCGATCCGGCCGCCCGAGGTGGCGTAGCCGACACCGTTCACCTTGAGGTCGAAGACCTTCGGCAGGGACGCGAGGTCGTTGCTCGCGGCGGCCCGGACGAAGTCGTAGACCGCCACGTCGACGCGCTTGAGGCTCGACGCGACGATGACGTCCTTGGTGTCGGCGAGCGCGGGCTGGTGGTACTGGTCGGCGTCACAGCCGATCGCCAGCACACCGGCCTGCTTCACCGCGGAGAAGACGCCGATGCCGGACGCGCCCGCGGCGGGGTAGAGGACGTCCGCGCCCTTCTCGATCAGGCCCTTCGCGGTCTCCAGACCCTTCGCGGGGTCCTGGAAGCCGGTGAAGTCGGTGGCCGGGGTGATGTACTTCTTCTCGACCACGATGTTCGGCGCGGCGGCCTTGGCGCCCTGGACGTAACCGGCCTCGAACTTGTGGATCAGCGGGATGTCGACGCCACCGACGAAACCGACGTGGCACTTCTTGCTCTGGTACGCGGCCACGACACCGGCCAGGAACGCGCCCTCCTGTTCGGCGAAGACCAGCGGCGTGACGTTGGCCGCGCCCTCCACCGCCGAGTCCACCAGGCCGAACTGGACGTCCGGGAACTCCGGCGCGACGACCCGCAACGCTTCGGTGTAGGCGAAGCCGACGGCGACGATCGGGTCGAAGCCCTCGCGTGCGAGCTGGCGCAGGCGGGACTGCTTCACCGACTCGTCCTCGTTCGGGGCGGCGGAGAGCTCGCGGGTGTTCTCCTTCTTCACCCCCGTGTCCTTGATCACCTGGTCGAACCCGGCGGCGGCGAGGTCGTTGAACGACGCGTCACCACGACCGCCGATGTCGTAGGCCAGGCCGACCTTCAGCGCGCTCGCGTCGACCTTCTCGCCGCCCTTGTCCTCGGTGGCGCTGGTGTTGGAGCCTGCGGGCGCGCTGGGCGCCGGCGCGAACTCACAAGCGGCACCGGCGGAAGCGGACGACCCGGTGGCGCCGGCGCCGGAGTCCTTCGCGCAGGCGCTCACCACCATGAGGCTGGTCAACGTGATCGCGGCAACAGCGGTCCTATACGTACGACGGCGCACGGCTCGTCCCCTCCCTGCTCGTTCGAGCAGACACTCCCCCGATGGCCGTATCAGGGCTGGCGCGACGGACCGTACCTGCTCACCGCGACCGTCCGGACGAACGCTCATCTGCTGGGAACGGGGCCACCGGTGGCGGAGGTCCCCGGGGCGGGGTCAGTCGGACGCCCGCGGCGCGGAGCTTCGGCCTCGCCCAGCACGAGAGTTTGGGCGGCGTCGGGCAAATGGCCCGGACCCGGCCCGCTGCACGCCGGTGGCGGCGGCCGGCGTCCTTGGGCCGGCTCACCGTCGCCGGTGCTGCCTCAAAGGTCGCCGAACCGCCACGCGAGCTGCCAGTGGTCGATCCGGCCGCGACCGCCAACTCTCGGACGCGGCGATGTTGATACGGGCCAACCGCGGGGCGTGACGCCAGCCACCTCTCTGACCTGCACCTTTGCCGAATGCCGGTTCCACGATCGGGTGATCATGCTTCCGACACCAAAGAACACGGTGTTATTATTCGTCTGAAACGTCGGGAGAAACAACAAGGCCCGCCTCGACCCGCCGCATGTCCCCAGCCCCTCGGGACGGCGGAGTGGCCGACCCCGGGGCCGCTTCACGACATCGGGGAGGTTCGCAGGCCCGCACGTACGCAGGCGTGCACGGCGCGCGCCAGCCTGGAGCCGTAGACGGAGCGAGGGCCGCCGTAGCGGTCGAACGGGTCCGTGGTCGGGCAGAGCAGGACTGTGGCGTCAGTGGGGGTGCCGGTGCCGGGCAGGCCGGCTTCGCGCAGCGCCTGCGCCTTCGCCTCGGCCACCGTGGCGACGGCGTTGACGAGCGCGGCGGGGGTGAGGCGGAGCGGGAGCCAGGCGACGACGTTGATCGTGCCCGGCAGCCAGGCCAGCTCCCCGTCCCCGGCCGCCCACGTGCAGTGCGCGCCGATCCCGGTGGTGGCGGTGACGGTGACGCCGCGGTCGGTCGTGGTCACCTGCCGGCGCACGTCGAGGGCGGTGAGCAGGCCGGTGCCGGTGCCGGTCAGGCCGCACGCGGCGGCCAGTTCCGCCACGTGGTCGCCCGGGTCGTCACGGCGGTAGTCGGAGCCGACGGTGGCGTTGAGGACCCACTCGCGTTCGCCGATGCCGCCGCCGTGCACGGCGGACGAGATGGCGAACCACGGGTGGTCGAGGCGCCACAGCAGGAGTGGGGCGCCGGCGGCCAGGTGCAGTTCGGGTGTCACGACGCTCCCCCTGCTTGCTTGCGGAAGGCCAGGTAGGCGGCTGCGACGCACGCCGCGGCGAACAGCGACAGGCCCGCCAGGTAGCCGACGAGGCGGGGGTGCCAGCCGCCGAGCACCAGTTGGCGTGACGCCTCGTTGGCGTAGGTCAGCGGGTTCAGCCGGGCGACCGCGGCCATCCACCGGGGCATGGCGGCCAGCGGCACGAAGGCGTTGCTGGCCAACAACAACGGCAGCGCGGCGAAGCCGCTGACGGTGAAGAACGTGTTGTGCCCGGGACCGTGGTGGGCCAGGGCCAGGAAGGCCGCCGTCAGCGCCACCGTGAGCAGCGCCGCCACCAGCGACACCAGCAGCAGCCCGGCAAAACCGGTGGCGACGCGCACGCCGAGGACGACGGCGACCAGCAGGATGAACGCGACCTGCACGCCGGTCACCGCCACCTGGAACAGCAGCCGGCTCAGCAGGATCGAACCGCGGTGGATCGGCATGCTGAGCAACTTGTGCAGGTAGCCGGTTTCCTTGTCCCACAACAACGGCACGGCGCCGCTGATCGCCGAGCCGATGACGGTGGACCCGATGACCCCGGGCAGGATGAACGCGGTGTAGTCGTCGGTGCCGACGGTGGCGCGGTCGACCAGCCTGCCCACGCCGAGCCCGAAGAACACCAACCAGAACGCCGGCTGGCACAGCGTGAGGACCAGGTGCGCCCGTTCCCGCACCAACTGCAGGTACCACCGGCGCAGCAGGGCCCGCAGCTCCTGCGCCCACGGGCCGAGCCGGGCGGCACGGGCCGCGCCCGTCACAGCCGGCCCGTCACGGCACGCCCGCCGCGGCGTGACCGGTGAAGTGCACGAACACGTCGTCCAGCGTCGGCCGCTCGTAGGTCGCCCGGAGCACCGCCACGTCGTGCCGCCGCGCCGCAGCCATGATCGCGGCGAGTGCCGAGGGCGCGTCCCCGACGAACACCGACACGTCGGCATCGACCACCTTCACCTGCCGCACCCACGGCAGCCCGGTGAGCGCCCGGCCCAACCGGTCCGGCTGCCGGGTCCGGACCACGACCACGTCCGCCCCGACCTTCCGCTTCAGCTCGGCCGGTGTCCCCGTGACCACCTCTCGACCCCGGTCCAGGATCGTCACGCGGTCGCACAGCGCGTCCGCCTCGTCGAGGTAGTTCGTGGCCAGCAGCACCGTGCCGCCACCGTCGCGCAGTTGCCGGACGTGCTCCCAGACCTGCCGCCGGGACGGTACGTCCAGCCCCAGGGTCGGTTCGTCCAGGATCAGCACGTCGGGGCGGTGCAGCAGCCCGCAGGCGAGGTCCAACCGGCGTTGCAGGCCGCCGGAGTACTCCGACACGAGCCGGTCGGCGTCGGGCAGCAGGCCGAGCAGGTCCAGCACCTCGGTCACCCGCCGGTCCCGGTCCCGGCGCGGGATGTGGTGCAGGTCCGCCTCGATCTCCGCGCTCTCCCGGCCGGTGAGCAGGTGCCGCACCCCCTTCTCCTGCGGCACGTACCCGATGTGCCCGCGGGCGCGGGCCGGGTACCGCCGCACGTCCAGACCGGCGACGCGGGCGCTGCCGGAGGTGGGCGCGAGCAGTGTGGTCAGCATCCGGATCGTGGTGGTCTTGCCCGCGCCGTTGGGTCCGAGCAACCCCATCACCTGACCGGTCGGCACCTGCAGGTGGAGGTCGCGCACCGCGTGGCGATCACCGAAGGCCCGGCCGAGACCGGTCGTGGTGATCGCCTCGCCCGTCACGGGTTCGGCCACGTCGGCTTGCGGGAGTAGGCCATCATGCGGTCCCGGTCCGGGCCGTCGTACGTCGGCAGCAGCTCGCCGAACGGGGTGCCGACCAGCGGGTGCTCGGGGTCCTCCCACCAGCCGACCGGCGGTTGGCAGAACTGGTTGGTGTAGTGCGCGCGGAACTCCGCCGGCAGCGAGGAGAAGTGCGGCACCAGCAGCAGGTCCACCGCGGTGCGCCACGCGTCGGTGGTGTTCGGGTGGGTGGCGTGGATGACCCGGACGTCACCGATCACCAGGTCGCCGGGCTGGGCGAGCACGTCGACCTCGCCCGGCCACCGCTGGTGCGACGGCGAGTCGGCGGGTTGGCCCTCGATCTCCAGGGTGTGCGGTTCCGGGAGGTCGTGCAGCGGGTGGCGGGCGAGGTGGCTGCCCGGGATCGCCCGCAGGCAGCCGTTCTCGGGCGTGGTGGGTTGCAGGTAGAGCATGCAGAACAGCTGGGTCGGCTCGGCGGTGTACGTGCGGGGTGTGCCCCACGCCCACCAGTCCTGGTGCCACCACAGGCCCGGTGACCGCGGTGGTTTCGCGATCACGTAGCCGTTGATCCACTTCGGGTCGGTCATGCCCAGGCTCCGGAAGGCCTCCCGCACGCCCGGTGACAGCAGGACCGCGACGAGTTCCGGGTCGTCGTAGCGCACCGGGATGAGGCTGCCGTGGTGGGAGAACCGCTCGAAGTGCTCGGGCCGCTCGGCGTCGAGCTTGCGCCGGGCCAGTTCCGCCAGCCCGTCCAGCTCGGCTCGGCCGAGCACCCCGGGCACCAGGCAGAAACCGTCCCGGGCCAGGCCCTCGACCAGTTCGGTGTTCGCGTCCATGCCGGATCCTCTCGCGCGGGACGGGTCAGCGGGGCTTGCGCACCAGCAGCCGCCGGTAGGTCATGCGGTGGTCTCGGTACAGCTGGAGGGTGAGGTTCACCGCCGCGATGAACTCGTCGAGCATCAACTGCCCGTAGGCGGGCCGTCCCGGCAGCACGTGCGGGTCACCGGGCCAGTCGGCGAGCACCCTGGGTGCGAAGTAGCTGCGCATCTGGTGCTCGAAGTGCTCGGCCATGGGACCGCGGCCGATGTGCCCGAGGTCCAGGATCGCCTCGGCGGGCGGGAAGCCCGCCGCGAGCAGTTCGTGCTCGATCCGGTCCGTGTGCGTGAAGTGCGGGTACCGGAAGTGGGCCGAGAGCCGCTCGACGTCGCGGTCGTCGGCCAGCGGGGTGAGCATCCAGTCGTCCACCACGAACCGGCCGTCGGGCCGCAGCGCGTCGAACACGCGGGTGAACGCGGCCTGGTGGTCTGCGACCTGGTAGATCATGTTGATGCTGATCGCCACGTCGTACGGCCCGGGCGGGAGTTCGCGCTGGCAGTCGGCGAGGTGCACGCGGACGGTCTCGCGGAACTGCGGGTGGCGTTCGGTGATCCGCCGGTAGGTGGTGGCGTGCGCGACGGAGTTCGTGACCGAGGTGACCCGTACGCCGTAGTGCTCGGCCAGCAGCCGGGCGGGGCCGCCCACGCCGCCCCCGACGTCGAGGACGTGCTCACCCGGAACCAGCCTGGCCAGCCTGCCGACGTCCAGCGTGTGGTCCCGCGAGCCGCGCCACCACTGCTCGCCGTCGGCCCACATCTCGGTGTCCGCGACCATCGGCGGGTGCAGCAGGTCCTTGGTGAAGTAGGCGTGCAGGCCGGCGCCGGGGACGCCGACGTGCGCGCCGACGATGTCGGACGTGTAGTGCTCCTGGGGTGGGCTGGACGCGGTCATGCCCGGAACCCGAAGGTGGCGACGAACGCGAAGTCCGCCGCGGAGTTGCTCAGCCGCACGAGCAGGAAATCGTCGTACAGGCCCGGCGGCACCTCGGTGTCCACCGCGACGCGCACCCCGAGGAACGCCGGGAAGGCGAGCCCGGACAGGTCGACCTCGACCTCCTTGACGTTGTCGTCGGCGCTGGTGAGGCGTTCGGTGGCCAGCACGGTGGGCACGCTGTGGTTCGGGTCGCCGGGGTCGGGGACGTAGGCGGTCACCGTGATCAGGTGGCCCGGGTAGCCCTGGAAGGTCTGCACGTCGCGGGTGCGCACGACCAGCGTCGTCGTGTCCGCCGCCGAGGGGTCGGTCTTGTCCAGCGTGAGGGGTAACTCCACGCCCAGGCCGCTGTAGGCGGCGTTGCCGTGGATGCCCGGCTCGTCGCCCAGGTGGATGCGACCTTGCCAGACGAGTTCCGCCTGCGGGCTCAACGCCACGGTGTCCTCCTGAATTCGTTGTCTTGGTCTTTAGGTGAGTACGCGCAGCAGGGCGGCTGCCTCGGCCGCGACCGCCGGGTCGGCGCTGTGCTCGGCGGTGACCTGCAACGCGCGAGCGGCGGCGGGGTCGTGGCGGCGACCGGCGGCGATCGCTTCACGTTCCCGCGCCACGTCGGCGCGCGGGTCGTAGGCGACGACGTCGAGCGGCAGCCCCCGCCAGTAGTGGGCCAGGGGGTCGTCGCGGCCCTGCCCCGGCCAGGTGCGGTAGACCTCGTCCCAGTCGCCGTCGTCGAGTTCGACGCAGTCGCGGCACACCGGTTCGCGCAACGGCTGGTAGCGGCAGTCGGCGGACAGCCGCAGGCCGCCGGTGTCGGGGCTGCCGCCGTGCACGGTGTGCGCGGTGAACAACAGGACGTCACCGGGACTTACCGGTCCACAGTGGACGGTCTCGACGGGTACGTCGGTCTCCCAGCCGACGATCGTCCCGGCGCGCAGCCGCAGGGGCAGCACGTTCCGCAGGTAGAGGTAGCCCTCGTCGGCCAGGCGGTCGGCCAGCCGCGCGCGGTCCGCGAGCAGTTCCGTGGAGTCGGTGCAGGGCTGCTGTTCCACGAAGTCCTCCTCTGTGTCCCGATGTGCGGTCCGGCGGGTCAACGGGCGCGGATGGGCACCACCAGCGGCCCGTCACCGGTGTCGATCACCCGGACCCGGGCCTGGTAGTGGGTGGCGAGCGCGGCTTCGGTGATCACCTCGCGCGGGGTGCCGTCGGCCACCACGCGGCCACCGGCGAGCAGGACCACCCGGTCGGCGTACGCGCCGGTGATCGACAGGTCGTGCATCGTGGTGAGCACGGTCAGCTCGTGGTCGCGGCGCAGGGCGTCCACCAGGTCCAGGACTTCCTGCTGGTGACCGATGTCCAGGGCGCTGGTCGGCTCGTCGAGCAGCAGCAGCCGTGCCTGCTGGGCCAGGGCGCGGGCCAGGAAGACCCGTTGGAGCTCGCCGCCCGACAACGTGGTCAGCACGCGGCCGGTGAAGGGGTGCAGCTCCAGCCGGACCAGCACGTCGTGCACGACGTCGAGGTCGGCGGCCGACTCGCGGCCGAACCGGGGGATGTGCGCGGTGCGTCCGAGCAGGACGTAGTCGAGCACCGTGACGCCGGGCGGCACGACCGGTGACTGGGCGACGGAGGCGACGAGGCGGGCCCGCTCGCGGTGGCGCATCCGGCGCGCGTCCCGGCCGAGCAGGTACGCCTCACCGGCCGCCGGGACCAGGCCGGTGACCGCGCCGAGGAAGGTCGACTTGCCGGCGCCGTTCGGTCCGATGACCGTCACCCACTCGCCCGCGTGGACGACCAGGTCGACGCCGTCCAGGATGCGGTTGCCGCCCAGTTCCACCCGCAGGCCGCGGGTCTCGATCACCGGGTCGGCGGCGGTCACGAGCGGGCCGCCGTGCTGGTGCGCAGGACGAGGACGAAGAACGGCGCGCCGAGGAACGCGGTGACCACACCGATCGGCACCTCGGCGGGCGCGGCGGCGGTGCGGGCGACGAGGTCGGCCAGCACCAGGAACGCGCCGCCGACCAGCGCGGAGACCGGGAGGATGGTGCGGTAGCCGACGCCCGCGAGCAGCCGGACCGTGTGCGGCACGATGATGCCGACGAAACCGATCAGCCCCGACACCGAGACGGCCGCCGCCGTGCCCAGCGACGCCGCGGCGGTGAGCAGGTATCGGGTGCGCTGCGGGTCGAGCCCGAGCGCGGAGGCCTCCGCGTCACCCACCGACAGCACGTCGAGGTCCCGCCGGTGCAGGAGCACCACCGCGGCGGTCACGATCGCGTAGGGCAGCACCAGCAGGACGTCGCGCCACCCCGCGGTGCCGAGCCTGCCCAACAGCCACGAGTAGACCTCGCGGATGGCGTCGGCGTCGCGTTGCATCAGGAACGTCTGACCGGCCGCGAGGAACGCCGACACCGCGACGCCCGACAGGATCAGGGTGGACGGCGCCCGGTCACCACCTCGCGACGCGAGGGCGTAGGTCATGGTGACGGCGGCGATCGCGCCGACGAACGCGGCCAGCGGGGTGCCGAACGGCAACGCACCGGTGGCGGCCCCACCTCCGCTGCGGCGCAACGTGATCACCGCCGTGACGCCCAGGCCGGCGCCCGCCGCCACGCCCAGCAGGTGCGGGTCGGCGAGGGGGTTGCGGAACACGCCCTGGTAGCAGGCACCGGCCAGCGCGAGCAGCCCGCCGACCAGCAGCCCGAGCACGACCCGGGGCAGCCTCAGTTCCAGCAGCAGCGCCTGTTGTCGTTCGGACAACCCGCTGTCCAGGTCGACCCACGGGAGCAGGCTCACCAGTTCCCGCGCCACGCCGGTCGGCGGCAGGTTGACCGGTCCGACGCTCACCCCGACGACCAGCGAGCCGACGACCGCGAGCAGGCCCACCACCAACCACACCGGCCGCAACCGCGCGGGCCGCAGCGGGACGCGGACGTGCTGCGCGGGGGTGTCGCGGTCGGCGGGTTTCACCACGGTGCGCGGCCCTTCACCCGGTTTTGCCCACCGCGTCCGCGATCACCCGGACCAGCTCGACCACGCGCGGCCCCCACCGCGAGGCGATGTCGTCGTCCAGGGCCACGATCCGGTCCTCCCGCACCGCCGTGATCGCGCCCCAGCCCGGACGTGCCTTGACGGTCTCCGCGCTCTGGCCGCAGCACTTGGTGTCGGCGAGGAAGATCAGGTCCGGGTCGGCCTGGATGAGGAACTCCACGGACAGCTGCGGGTAGCCGGCGTTGAGCTGCCGCGGGTCCACGGTGTCGGCGACGTTGACCAGGCCCACCTGGTCGAACAGCGAGCCGACGAACGTGTCACCGGTGACCGAGTACAGCGACTGGTCCAGCTCGTAGTAGTAGGTCGGCTTGTCGGCGCGCTTCGGCGTGTCCGCCAGGATCTTGTCGATGTCGTCCTTCATCCGCCGCACGACGTCGGCGGCCTCCGTGCCGTGCCCGGTGAGCCGGCCGAGGTCTTCGAGCTGGGTGTAGGTGTCGTCGAGCGTCTGCGCCGGGCCGGCGAGGTAGACGGGGATCTTCAGCGTGCCGAGCTGGTCCTTCACCTGGTTGATGTCGTTGGAGATCACGACCAGGTCGGGTTCGTAGGAGGCGATGGCCTCGGCGTTGGGCTGGAACCCCGACAGGTCCGACCTGGGCGCCTCGGCCGGGTAGGTGGAGTTGTCGTCCACCGCCACGACCTGGTCGCCCGCGTCCATCGCGAACAGCATCTCGGTCGCCGTGGGCGCCAGCACGACGATCCGCGCGGGCCGTTCGGCCAGGGTCAGGTCGCCGACGGTGACCGGGTACTCGGCTGCCGTTTTGGCGGTCGGCGAGGGGTCGGCGGGCGTGGCCGTGCCACAGGAGCCGATCAGGACACCCACTACCAGGATGGCCGCGACACGAAGACGAGAAATACCCGACACCAGTCCCCCAATCGAACAGGTGGCGCGTCCACAATCGTGATCCTCACGGAACTCGTGAACCGCACGCCCGCCGGGCCAAATCTAGCCGCTGCGACCCCGCCCGGGATACCCCATCAGGGGTAATCACCGGTGGGTGCGGAGTTTGGTGAGAGGTGCACACGTAAAGCGAAATATTCCACTTGGTCCGGTAACGTCCGGCTCGATATTCCACCCGAGCCGGTTCTGGCAGCATCAGGTCAGCGGATCCCGCCGCGTGTTCCACCCGCCTACGGTCGTTGCATGTTCCGCCGCTTGGCACTGTTGACCCTCCTCCCGTGACGGACGTGCAACTCGACCTGCTCGCCAGGACGCTGCGCGAGACGACGATCATGGTCGCCGAGCAGACCGGCCAAACCGTCGAGCGGGTCGCCGCGGATTTCGCCGCGGAAAGGTGGTTCTCCGCGCAGGAGGCGCTCGACTACGGCTTGATCGACGGGATTCACGACAGGCTGGGGTCCGCTCCGCGGTGAGCCTGGGGCCGGTTCACCAAGGCTGGAACGCCGCAATTCCGAGCTGTCTTCGTGCTGTATCGCGGCTTGTTCTGCTTGACGCTCCCGCAAGGCAGAAGGGATGGCCATGACCGACGAAATCGAATACGACCCGGAGTCCATGCCGCTCGGGCTCAAGGTCGTGGGCGGCCTGCTGTGGTTCCAGGCGGTCGCGAACCTCGTCGTGACGATCGCGGTGTCGGCCGAGGTCGTGGAGGGTGTCGGGCGCGGTCGGGACGACGTCGAGGACGTCTTGCCCGGGCTTGTCGTCGCGTTGGTGGCGTTTCTCATGGTGGCGGTGCTGGTTGTCTGCGCGCTCGGGATTTCCTGGCGCAAGCGCTGGGTGCGCACCACGATCATCGTTTTCCAGGCCGTGAACCTGGTGGCCGGTGTGGTGGCCGTGTTCACCGCCGATCCGGTCTACGCGCTGATCGGCGTGGGACTGGCGGCCGTGGTCCTCTTGATGCTCAACAGGCGTGACGTCGAGGCGTGGTTCGACCTCTGAGCCGGCCGGCCGACGGAGCGGTCACTGGCCAATTCTGGGACACCGTGGACGGCTCGGTGACCTTGCGGTGTGAAGCCTCGTGACGTGGCGCAGCGGGCTCAACCATCGGTCGCCGACCGTGGTGACGGGGGCGAGGTCCCGTGGTCGAGGTAGGCGTCGATGTCGAGGCCTATCCCGCAGGCCGCCGCGAAGGCCGCGACTTCCGGCGGCACCCACATCGCCGGCAGGGAATCGTCCTCGTCGCGGGCGTCGAAGTGCAGCACGGCCTCGATCGCGACCTCGCAGTCCGGTCGCCGGGCGAGTTCGCGGACCGCGTCCACCCGGTCGTGGAACCGGTGGAGGAGCGCGACGAGGTGCTCTTCCAGTTCGGCGTCAGGTGACAGCCCGGAGTCCCATTCCCAGAGGTGCGGCCACCGACGTGCGGCCACCGACGACGTGTGCTCGGCCGGAACACCCAGCCAGGCGGTGATGTCGTCCGCGGTGGGACCGGCGCTGCGCACCCCCAGGCACACCCGCCACCGGTACGGTCTTGCCGGCTCTGTCATCGACGTCGCCTCCCGCCTCGTCGGCCCCCACCCTGGCCGGGGTCCTCGCTGGAGAACTTGATGGTGCCGTACAAGCCGGTCTCAGGGTCCCAGTTGACCGAGACGTGTCGGTCCGACCCGGTGAACTCCTCCTTGGTCGCCCGCTGCCTGCGCCAAGTCGAGCACGGCCGTCAAGGCGATGCACCGACCGGGCGGCACGGTCGACGTCGTGCCGCCCTCGCTCGTGCTCAGGCGATGTTGATGTGGTAGTTGAACCGAGGGCTGCGGTTGTCGTTCACGACGCGGGACTTCTTCAGCGACCAGTTGCTCGTGTCGCTGGGGGTGATGCAGGTGTTCTGCTTGCCGCGCCACCACACGGCGAGCTCGTTCCAGACGTTCCGGCTGACCGCCGACACCGCGAAGCCGGCGCCCGCGCCGCCCGCCGAGGTGCCCCACGTGCCGATGTCGTTGCAGCCCTGCGCGTCGTCGCGCTTGCCGTCCCAGGCATTGAGCTGGACGGTGATGTTGTGCTGCTCGACTTGCAGGGCGTGTTGCTCCTGCTCGGTGAGCGGTGAGACCTTCGCGGCTCTCAGCTTGTACTTGGCCTTGTACCGGTTGCGGATGTCGGTGCGGAATTGGTCGGCGACCACCCACTTCGCCAGCCGGGCGTCCGGTGCGATCCGCGGCGAACGGTCCTTCCAGATGTTCATGAACATCTCGTCCTTGCCCGGGTTCTCGCCGCGGAGCACGTCCACCTGGGCCTCCACCGCGTCCTGGTACGCGGTGGTCGCGTCGCCCACGTACCGCTGCGCGGCGTCGAGCAGGAGGTCGTACTCGGTTTCCAAGTCGATCCGCAGCTTGCGCCGCTTCTGCGAGGTGATGTTGGAGCTGTCGAACTGCTTCTCCACTGCCTCGACCCGGGCGAACCTGGTGTTCAGGTCCTGGGCGTCCGCGTCGGCGCTGCACGCCTTCAGGTATTCGACGTCGGTGAAGCCGTTGCCGTTCAGCAAGGCCTTCAGCGAAACGCGCTCGTGGTCCGGGACGCGGCCGGGCTTGGGCTTGGTGAGGTCGTTCAGGGGCATGGTTCCTCGCTTCGGAGTGGGAGCTACTCCGTAAGAGAGCCAAGACCCGGTTCGAGTACTGGTCTGAAAGGGTACGTTTCACCGCGCCCACGACCGAGTCGGTGGCGTGCGCCGAGACGCGAACACCGCGGCCGACCGTTTCGGATGACGGGTGGCCGCGGTGTTCGTTCGGGTCGGGTGCGGGGTCAGTCGAGGGCTGCCACCAGGTCGGCGATCAGGTCGTCGGCCGACTCGATGCCCACCGAGAGCCGCACCAGGTCACCCGGTACCTGCAACGGCGAACCGGCGGTGCTCAGGTGCGTCATCTTCCCGGGGTGCTCGATCAGCGACTCGACACCGCCGAGGGACTCGGCGAGCGTGAACAGGCGGGTGCGGGAGCACACGCGCAGCGCGGCATCCACGCCACCTTCGACGGTGAACGACACCATGCCGCCGTAGCGGCGCATCTGCTTGGTCGCCACCTCGTGACCGGGGTGCTCGGGCAGGCCCGGGTAGAAGACCTTGGTCACCTTCGGGTGGTGCAGCAGGGCCTCGGTGATCTTCTCGGTGTTGTCCGAGTGCTTCTCCATGCGCACTTCGAGGGTCTTGAGGCCGCGCAGCGTCAACCACGCGTCGAACGGCCCCGGCACCGCGCCGGCGGCGTTCTGCAGGAAGCCGAAGGCCGCGTTCAACTCGTCGTCGGACGTGACCAGCGCGCCGCCGATGACGTCGGAGTGCCCGCCGATGTACTTGGTGGTGGAGTGCAGCACCACGTCCGCGCCCAGCTCCAGCGGGCTCTGCAGGTACGGCGACGCGAACGTGTTGTCCACCAGCAGCCGCGCGTCCACCGAGTGCGCCAGCTCGGCCAGCAGGGCGATGTCGGCGATGTAGAGCAGCGGGTTGGTCGGCGTCTCCACCCAGACGAGGCGGGTGTTCGGCCGCACCGCCGCGCGCACCGCGTCCACGTCGGCCAGCGCCACGGGCGTGTACTCGATGCCCCAGTGCGCCATCACCTTGTCCAGCAAGCGGAACGTGCCGCCGTAGGCGTCGTTGGGGATGATCACGTGGTCGCCGGGCCGCAGCATCGTGCGCAGCGCGGTGTCGGTCGCCGCCATGCCGGACGCGAACGCCCGCCCGTGCCGTGCGCCCTCCAACGCGGCCAGGCACTCCTCCAGTGCGGCCCGGGTCGGGTTGCCGGTGCGGGAGTACTCGAACCCACCGCGCAGCCCGCCCACGCCGTCCTGTGCGAACGTCGACGTCGCGTGGATCGGCACGATCACCGAACCGGTCGTGGGATCGGGGTCCTGGCCGGCGTGGATTGCCCTGGTCGCGAACCCGTAGTGATCTTCGGTCATGGCGTCCAGCGTATCGCCGACCAAGATCGTTTCAAGGCCGGCGGTACGGACGGCCGGATGACCGGTTCGGGTGAACTCTCCGCGGAGCGCCGTGACGCCCTCGTACGGGTGGCGGCCTGCGGGATTCCGCTGTCGGACGCCGGACGGTGGACCCGGTCACGGCCACCGGTCCGCAGGACGATCTTCACAGCACCGCCCGCGCCGGAGACTCACGCCTTTTCGCAGGTCAATACCGATTTCACCGCCGAAAACAACCGGCCCTCCGCCTTCTTTCGCCGGAAAAACGTCAACTGTCGACGTTCGTCCGAACGAGTGTCGGGCGGTGGCGGACACCGCCATCGTTCGGCGTAGCAACGACCCGGCCACCTGCCGACCCACCACCGCTTTCTGCGGACTCGCGATGGGCCGATCACCAGCACCTCCCCTGGCGATCAGCGGCATGATCGGGGTGTCTATGAACCATTCGTGTGAACGCCATGTTTCAGGCGAATGACCGACATATGGTAATGCCTTTGACCCGAATGGCCACCTTGCCGATCGGACGACGACTGCTGCTAATCTGCCAATGTCTGGACGGCAGCAAATTATCAGCACCGCGAATGCTGTGGGACCAGGGGGGAGGCCGAGCCGGAGAAGGTGTTTCGAACGAGCCACGTTCGACCTTCGTCTTCGCCGCGCCGAACCGACCGCCACTGAACTCTCGACCGGGCCGCGGCATTGTGCCCGCTCGGCTGAACTGGATCCGACGATTCAACCCGGCTTTGTTCGGCGTGCGTTCGACCGCGCGCTGGGCGAGGTCAGGGAGAAGTGCGCTGGGGGGAGCGTGCCGATTAACGCGGCATTGGTGTTGGAAGACGGTCGTGTGTTCCGTGGTGAGGCCT
>NZ_LWLC01000008.1:0-180704 GCF_001905065.1 Saccharothrix sp. CB00851 | reverse complement strand
CAAACTCCGCCACCTATACCCCAAGAATTAGCCGCGACAATCTACTAGGCTGCCGGTACGAAACCGCTGGTCAGCACTGTTCCCATCCTTTGGTACTCCCGCCGGGGGCACTCACCTTTCGCCGGGTGAATCAGGCCCTGGCCAGCGGAAACGCGGCCGGGGCTTGATCTTTTCGGTCAGTCGGCGTCAGCCGGCATTCGCCCCCGTCTGCCGCCCTCCGCGAAGCGGCTCCGACCCCGCAGGGAAGGCCTCTTAAGAGGGTCGTGGTGGAGCCTGCTCGACTCGTCACTTCGGGCCGGTACGGGTGGTGGTCACAGAGCCTGGGTTCGGTCGCGACGCGACTGCGGTCGGGTGGTTGCACGGCCGGGTTTACCTCCGAGGTAATCGACACCGCTACGCCTTCCGGGTGAGGGTGATCCCGCGAAGATCGTCCTTGTGAGGGGGGCGTTCGGTGAAGAGGAGAACGGTGGTGGCGGTGGGGGTGCTCGCCTGCACGGTCGCCATGCTGGGTTCAGGTGCCACGAGCATCGCGGAGCAGCCGGCGGGATCCGCCCTTGTGGTGGAGGGCGAGGTCTCATCGAGCGCCCAGGCGTTCATCGACCGGCAGAACCGGTTCGGGGCGATGGAGACCGGTCCCGAGCGGATCGATCTCTACGCGGACGCGATCTTCGACGAGCACAGCACGCTCTGGGAAGCGGCGGGGTCGGTCATCCAGGGCAGGGCGGCGATCCGGGCCGCGATCACGGGCTCGTTGACCAAGCTCCCGTCGTTCCGGATGGGGCCGACCCGGATCGCCGTGGACGGCAACGTCGTCCTCTACGGCGCCCACAACGAGGTCACCGTCCAAGGCAACGCGATCAGCTACCCGGCGATCTACCGGGTGGTGCTCGGCGACGACGGCCGGGTGATCCAGGGGCATCGCTACTACGACCGCTACACCTGGTTCAGCGGCCTGGACCCGGAGTTGGAGAGCTTGTTCGAGGGAGTGCGCGACACCACGGGACGACTCCCCGGGACAGGTGCCGCGCCGGACGACCCGACTGCCAGGGCGGCGGCCTGGAACGCCCGGGATGCCGCGGCGCTGGTCGCGCCGACCGGCAACGCACCGTTGACCGGCACCGGCCTCGGCGACGGCAGGCTGGGCACGCCCGGTGGCAAGGTCACCTACCTGCAACGGTTGTTCGGCAGCGTGACCAGCCTGCACGTCGAGCCCGGCCAGGTCGTGCGAACCCGGGAAGCCGACTACTACGAGTGGTACGGCACGGTGACGACCCCCGACCGCCCGAGCCCGACGTCGTTCGGGATCATCGAGCGGTTCGACCGCCGCAACGGCTGGACGCTCTACTTCGACACGTTGCCGTTGATCGCCGGCCCCGCCAAGGTCGCGGAGCTGTACGGCAGGCTGTGAGCCGACGGGCCGGGCCGCTCCCGCGCGAACGGCCCGGCCCACCACGAGGAGGCCCGCGTGCACACCGCCAGCCGCCCGTTCGGTGACCTGCTGCGCCAGTGGCGGCAACGCCGGCGGTTCAGCCAGCTCGAGCTGGCCATCGACGTCGGCGTGTCCAACGGTCGCTCGACTCGCCGGAGATGGAGCCTGCCCGGGACGTGCTGCACGGCATCCTGTCCGGGCACGAGCCCTACCCGGCCCTCGTCGTCGACCGGCGGTGGAACCTGCTGCTGGCCAACCAGGCCGTCGACCTGCTCCTCGAAGGCGCCGCCCCGGAACTGCTCCGGCCGCCGGTCAACGTCCTGCGGCTGGCCGTGCACCCGAACGAGTTGGCCCGACGACTGGTCAACCCCGACGAGGTGCGCGACCACCTGCTCAACCGGCTGGCCCGCGAGGCCTCCTTGACCGGGGACGCCGAACTGGTCGCCCTGCACGACGAACTCGCCCGGTACGGCACCGCGGTACCCACGCCTTCCGAACCGGCCCACGAGATCGCACTGCCGGTCCGCGTCCGCGACGGCGACCGGGTGCTCAGCTTCCTGAGCACCATCACCACGTTCGGCACCGCCCTGGACGTCGTCCTCGCCGAGCTCACCGTCGAGGCGTTCTACCCGGCCGACCCGCAAACGGTGGAAGCCCTCCACGCTCGCCGGTCGGAGCGGAACCCGGCCTCCTGACACGGCGTCCACGCCGATCGCCTCGCCACCGACCGGCCGGAACGCTCGGGCCGGTCGGTGGCGAGGTGCGGGTCAGGACTTGCGCTTGAGACGGCGGGTCAGTTCGGCGATCAGTTGTTGATCGGTGAGGGCGCCCGGGTCGGGGCTGGCGACGCCGCGCAGGTCGGTCTCCTCGGCGGTGAGCAGTTTGGCGGCCACCATGACTTCCAGTGGGCTCAGGCCGAACGCCTTGGCGACGACGCGGGCGGTGTCGAGCGTCGGGCGTTCGCCCTTCCGCCACGCCGTCAGGCGGCTCCGGTCGAAGCCGGTCTTCTCGGTCAGGTCACCTGTGCTCATCCCTCGGTCGTCCATCTGCTTCTGGACGAAGTCCGACCAGGACGAGTCCGCACTCTCGGCTTTGGTCACGCCGCCATGGTACGTGCGCGCACGCAACGCGGGTTGCGCACTCCCCCCAGGTGCCGCTGACCTGCACGTTGTGCCCACACAACGTTAGTTGCGCTTACGAAACAGAATGCCTAGCGTTGTGAGCACACAACTTGCGTTAGGTGTGCACAACACGAGGCAGGCCATGCCGAACACGATCAAGCTCCGCACCGATGTCTTCACCAAGGCCGCCCGCCTCGCCGGGTTCCGGTCGGATTACGCGCTGGCCAAGGCGATGGATGTGAACCGCTCCACGGTCGCGCGCGTCCTCAGCGGTGAGCTCCAGCCCGGCCCGGCGTTCATCGGCGGTGCGTTGACGGCGCTCGCGCCGATGCAGTTCGACGACCTCTTCGAGATCGTCCCCAGCCGGCGGTGACGACGGCGATCACCACGCCGGCACCCCGAACGGGGAAGGAAGTCTGCATGTTCGGCCGTACCCGATCCGGTGACACTCGTGATCATGAGAGGCGGCGGACCGCGAACGACCTGGGCTATTCCATCTCACGGATCGCGAAAGGCGTCCGAACGGGTGGAGTAAATCATCACCGGGACCAGTGGTCCGCATTTCTCGGGCATCACTCGACCGGGTGGAATTTCATGATCGACAACGTGGCGACGCACCATCGCCACCCGATGCGCCGCTGCCGTGACGCCATCCTGACTTGCGATAGCGCCACTGTGGTGCCATAGTGGTGCCATGGACTTGACACCGTATGTCGACAACCTCCGTCGGGAGCTCGCCACCGCCGCCGAGGCGGGTGGCGCGGAGGCACGGGCCCTGGCCGAACGGCTCGCCGCCCCGTTGGCGTCGGCGGTGCGGTTGACGCTGCTGGAAGCCTTGTCCACGGCCATGGACGAGATCACCCGTGAGCTGGCCCCCGGCTCGGTCGACGTGCGGCTGCGCGGTCGCGACCCCGAGTTCGTCGTCTCGGTGCCTGATGATGCCACGTCGAGCCAGGATGGTGCCACAGAGCTGCCGCCGGTGGTGTCCGACGAGGGCCCGGTCGCGCGGATCAACCTGCGGCTGCCGGAGCCCCTGAAGGTCCGGGTCGAGGAGGCCGCGAGCCGGGAGGGCATCTCCACCAATGCCTGGCTGGTGCGGGCCGCCGCCGCCGCGCTCGGCCACGGCACCCGCACCCCGTCCCGCACCTCGGCCGCCCAGCGCTACACCGGCTGGGTCCGCTAGCAGCGCAAACGTCCACCAGACCCACTCCAAGGGAACAGCCATGCCTTCGTTCGCCACGCCCGGACCCATCTCGCTCACCCTCGACCTGGTCAGCGGCACCGCCCTGATCACCGCCGCCGACCGCGACGACACCGCGGTCGAGGTCAGCCCCGGCGACCCCGACAGCGCCAACGACGTCAAAGCCGCCGAGGGCACCGAGGTCGACTTCACCGCGGGCCGCCTCACCGTCAAGACACCCAGGAACCGCAGCATCTTCGGCAGGCCCGGCTCGGTCGCCGTCGTCGTGCGGCTGCCCACCGGCTCGACCGTCGTCGCCAAGGGCTCGCTCGCCGACTTCGACACCGAGGGCACGTTGGGCGAGTGCCGCTTCACCACGTCCGCGGGCAACCTCCGGCTGGCGGACACGGGTCCGCTCAAGGCGAGCACGTCCAGCGGTGACGTGCTGGTCGGCCGCGTCACCGGCCGGGCCGAGCTGTCGACCGGCTCGGGCGAGTTGCGCGTCGGCACGCTCGACGGCCCCGGCACGGTCAAGAACTCCAACGGCCTGACCTGGATCGGCGAGGTCACCGGCGACCTGAAGGTCAACGCCGCCAACGGCGACATCCACGTCGGGCACGCCGCCGCCGACGTGCGCGCCGGCACCGCCAACGGCCACATCCGCGTCACCGAGGTCGTGCGCGGCACGCTGGAGATGCAGACCAAGTCCGGCGAGCTGGAGGTCGGCATCCGCGAGGGCACGGCCGCCTGGCTCGACGTGCGCTCGACCGCCGGCCGCGTGCGCAACGAGCTGACGGGCACCGACACCCCGGGCGACGCCGAGGAGCGGGTGGAGGTCCGCGCCCGCACGTACCTGGGGAACATCCTCATCCACCGCTCGTAACCACACCTGGCACGCACAATTCCTATGGGGGAAACGACAATGTGGGACACCAACCCGCAGCAGTTCTGGCTGCGCGGAGAACGGCCCGAGCACGCCGTCGCCTACGACGAGCAGCTGGGCTTCTGGAACGTCTACGGCCACCCGGAGGCCACCGAGGTCCTGGGCGACTGGGCCCGGTTCTCGTCCGACACGTCCCGGCTGCTGCCCGCGGTCGACCAGTCGCTCAACGACGGCAACATCATCCAGCTCGACCCGCCGGAGCACCGCAAGCTGCGCCGCCTGGTCAGCCACGCGTTCACGCCGAAGGTCGTGGCCGACCTGGAGACCCGCATCACCGAGCTGACCCACGAGCTGCTCGACGACGTCACCGGTGACGACTTCGAGCTGGTCCGCGACCTCGCCTACCCGTTGCCGGTGATCGTGATCGCCGAGTTGCTGGGCGTGCCGAGCGACGACCGCCACCTGTTCAAGGCGTGGGTCGACAAGCTGTTCGAGAGCACCAACCAGTTCTCGCTCAAGGACGACGAGGCCAAGCAGCGGGAGGGCATCCGCGACAGCGTCGAGAACTTCCGGCCGATGCTGGACTACCTGGGCGAGCACGCCGCGCGGTGCCGCCGCACCCCGCGCCCCGGCCTGCTCAACGACCTCGTCCAGGCCGAAGTGGACGGTGAGCGCCTCACCGACGCCCAGGTGGTGAACTTCGCCGCCGTGCTGCTGGTGGCGGGCCACATCACGACCACCATGCTGCTCGGCAACACCGTGCTGGCCCTGGACGCGTACCCGGACCAGCTCGCGAAGGTCCGCGGAGACCGGGCGCTCGTCCCGGCCGCGATCGAGGAGTCGCTGAGGTTCCTCACCCCGTTCGCGGCGGTCGCGCGGGTCACGAACAAGCCGGAGACGCTCGGCGGCCTGGAGATCCCGGCCGACCAGATGCTGCTGCTGTGGGTCGGCGCGGCCAACCGGGACCCGCGCCAGTTCGCGAACCCGGACGTCCTCGACGTCACCCGCGACCCCAACCCGCACCTGGGCTTCGGCCGCGGCATCCACTTCTGCCTCGGCGCGCCGCTGGCCAGGCTCGAAGGGCGGCTCGCGCTGAACGTCCTGCTCGACCGCTTCCCGCGGCTGCGCACGGACCCCGACCGGCGGCCGACGTTCATGCCGTCACCGAACCTGACCGGCGTGCAGTCCCTGCCGCTGCTCACCGACTAGGAGGACCACCATGGCGATCACGGCCACCGGTCTGCGCAAGTCCTACGGCGACCACGTCGTGCTCGACGGCCTCGACCTGCGGGTGCCGCGCGGCACGGTGTTCGCGCTGCTCGGCCCCAACGGCGACCGGGCAGGCGCTGAGCAGCGTGCTCAACACGGTCGTCAGCCTCGCGCTGGTGATCGGCGTGGCCGCGCTGACCGGGTTCCGCCCGACGGCGGGCTTCGCCGACTGGCTGGCCGCGGCCGGGCTGCTGGTGCTGCTGGCCCTCGCGTTCACCTGGTTGGGCATCGCGTTCGGCCTGGCCGCGAAGACGCCCGCGGGCGCGAACAGCTCGTCGCTGCCGCTGCAGTTCCTGCCGTTCGTGAGCAGCGCGTTCGTGCCGACCGACTCGATGTCGAGCGGGCTGGCGTGGGTGGCGGAGCACCAGCCGTTCACGCCGATCATCGACACCCTGCGCGGGCTGCTCGTCGGCACGCCGATCGGTGACAGCGGGTACTGGGCGGTCGGCTGGTGCCTGGCCCTCACCGTCATCGGTTACGCCTGGTCACGGGCCCTGTTCAACCGCGACCCGTCACGCTGAGCTTAACACCGCGTTACTATCGGTGAGTGCGACCACTGGCTCCCGGTGTGCACCAACTGCTCGGACGTCCTCCACACATGGTGAACGCCTACCTGGTGGAGGACGTCCTCGTGGACGCGGGCACCACGGCGGCACGGCGGCGGATCACCGGCAGCTGGACAACCGTTCCGGATGAGGATGCCCGCGCCGCACCCGGTCGCCCGCGGGTTGGTCGAGGGCGACGAGGTCGCCGGGTTCACCGTGCTCGACGTGCCCGGCCACTCGCCCGGCCACATCGCGCTGTGGCGCGACCACGACGGCGTGCTGCTCTGCGGCGACGTGTTCGTCAACGTGCTGCGGCTCGGCCCGCCGCCGAAGTTCCTCAGCTACGACGACCGGCGGAACCGGTCGGCGATGCGCCGGCTCGCCGAGCTGCGGCCGAAGCTGGTGCTGTTCGGCCACGGACCCCCGCTGCGCGATCCCGACCGGCTGCTGCGGCTGGTGCGGGGCTCCTCCCGGCGGTGACGGAGCCCCTGGTCGAACGCCTGTTCGATTTTTCCACAGCTGGGGACAAGCCTGTGGACAACTCAGTCCTGCCTGGTCAGCGCCTGTGCGTGGGTGAGCAGTTCGTCCACCGACCACTGGTCGTAGGCGTGTTGTCCACGCTTCTCCGCGACGACCGTGCCGTCCGGCGCGATGAGGAAGTCAACGGGCAGGCCGAGCCTGCCGCCCTCCGCCTTGGGCAGCGGACGACGACCGCGCAGCACCGGGCCGAGGTCGCGGAGGGTGCCCCACACCATCGCACCCCACGCCCGCGGGTCGAGCACCGAACGCGGCGCGGACTCCACGCCGAACTCCACGTACAGCCGCTTCTCCGGGTCGCCGACCACGGCGAACGGCAGGTCGGCGGCGTGCGGGCGCAGTTCGGCGGCCGAGGAGTGGAACACGACCACCTCGGTGACGCCGTGCGCGGTGATCTCGTCGTGCCGCTGGACGATCGACCGCAGGTGCAGGTTGCACACCGGGCAGCCGGCGAAGCGGCGGAACTGCAGGTGCACGAGTCGTTGCGGGTCCGGCACCCGCACCGTGCCGCCGAGCACGGTGTCCCATTCACGTGGACTGATCTTCACGGTTCCCCCTGAGCGACCGTAGGCGTGTGCTGTACGCTCACCCAAGCTATGTGCGTAACTTGTACGCTGTCAAGGCCATGCCACGCCCGAAGTCGCTCACCACGTCCGCGCTCGCCGCCGCGACGCTCGCCGTCCTGGACCGGGACGGCCTGGCCGCGTTGTCGATGCGCGCCGTCGCGGCGGAGCTGGGCATGGGCACGATGTCGCTGTACCGGTACGTCGCCGACCGGGACGCGCTGGAAGCCCTGGCGGTCGAGCACATGATGTCGCGAGTGGACACCGCGCCGCCGAAGGCGTTGTGGGACAAGCAGATCGCGGTCCTGGTGGAACGGATCCGCGCGGCGATCGCCGCGCACCCCAACGCCGTGCCGCTCACGATGGCGCACCGGCACCGGTGCCCGAGCCTGCTGCGCTGGTCGGAGTCCGTGCTGGAGGTGCTCACCCGGGCCGGTTTCACCGGGGAGCAGCGGGTGATCGCGTTACGCGCGCTGCTGGCCTACCTGATCGGCGCGACCGAGATCGAGCACCGCGGCCCGCTGTCGAGCCTGGGCACCGAGGCGATGGCCGCGATGGACGAGTACCCGCTGCTGGCCGAGACCGCCGCGACCGCGCGGACGATCACGCTCGACATCGAGTTCCGCCGCGGCCTGGACGTGGTGCTCAGCGGTCTGCGCCGCCCCTGACCAGCCGTTCCGAGGTTTCGCGGTGGTGTGCCGGCGCGGAGACCGAAGCCGACCTCGGTCTCCGCGCCGGTACGCGACGAACACGGAGTTGCGCTCCGAGCGTGGCGTCGACAGATCCGGCGCGGAGTCGACTCCCGCTGCGTCTCCAGGTCAGGTTCGCCGATGAGAGGGCTCGCCCCTCTCGTCCCGTCCGCCACCGCGGAAGCGGACGGGAAGCCATCACGCTGTTCGGTCGTCGTCGTCCGGGAGGTCGAGCAGCTCTTCGAGCACGTGCGTGGCAGGCCCACGGCGGCGCCACGAGAAACGGCTGGGCGACAGGACGTTCACCTCGTCGGCGGGCATCCGCATCGCCACCACGTCGTCCTCGGTGTGCAGGCGCACCACGTCGATCACCGCGTCGTGCGCCCGCACCCCCACCACCGCCGCCAGCTCGCCCCTGGCGTCGCGCGGGTGGAGGAACTGGAATCCCCGTGCGATCAGCTCGCGGAGCTGGAACGTCGTCCGCGAGGGGAGATCAGTGGACGAGGTCATCGAACTCCCCGTCCCTGGCCCCGGCCACGAAAGCGGCCAGCTCCGCCCGCGTGTAGACCAGCGCGGGGCCCTCGGGGAACCGGGAGTTGCGCATCGCGATGTCACCACCGTCGAGCGCGGCGACCTCGACGCAGTTGCCGATCGCGTCGCTGTAGGAGCTCTTGGTCCACGTGACGCCCTTAAGGTCGGCCGCGGACATGCCGTTGAGAACCTCGGTGGCCATGCGCTCACCCTCCAAGCCGGCAGATGCATCTGCATGTGCATCCGGTTGTGTACGGAACGTAGCACCGGACGATGCACGGGTAAATGCACGTGCAGATGCGGAGCGTGAATCCCACCCGGTCGGACGACAGCTAGAGCTCCGCCCGCCGTTTGGCGAGCATCTGCCGGCTCCGATCGGGTGTCTCGGCGTCCACCGTGAGGCGGTCGAAGACCCGGCTGTAGATCTCCAGCTCTTCGAGTTTGTCCAGGTAGAGGGCACCGGCGAGGTGTTCGAGGTAGACGATGTCCGGCAGGTCGGGTTCACCGAACCTGAGCATCGCGAAGGGACCCTTCGCCGCGTAACCGGCCAACGGGAACGGCACTATCTGGAGGGTGATCGGCCCGTCCTTGGTCACGCTGAGCAAGTATTCGAGCTGGTTGAGCAGGACCTGACGGCCGCCGATGGCCCGGTAGAGCACCGATTCGTCGATCACGGCCCACACTCTCGGGGCACCCGGCCGGGCCAGGATCCGCTGCCGCTGCATCCGCAAGGACACCCGCCGCCGCACCTCGGGCGTCACCAGCTCGGGCCGACCGTGGCTCGCGATCGCCGTGGCGTACTCCTCGGTCTGCAGCAGGCCGGGCACGAACTGCGTCTCGTAGATCAGGATCCGCGACGCGGCCTCTTCCAGGCCGACGTAGTCGTGGAACCAGTCCGGCATCAGGTCGGTGAAGCGGTGCCACCAGCCCGGTTCGTTGGACCGGCGGACCATGCCGAGGAACTTCGCCCGCTCGTCGGCGTCGCTGACGCCGTACATGGTCAGCAGGTCGTTCACGTCGCGTTCCTTCAGGCCGACGCGACCGAGCTCCATCCGGCTGATCTTCGACTCCGAGCCGCGGATGGTGTAGCCCGCGTCCGCCCGGCTGATCTCGGCGGCCTCTCGCAGCCTGCGCAACTGCGCGCCGAGCACGATCCTCAGCGCGGTCGGACCGCTCTCCCTCTCCGGCGTGGACTCGTCCGTCGCCATCGCCGTTCCTCCCGACCGTCGTGCCTGCCCCACCCGATCAGCGGTTGCGCCCGAGGAGGGCTGACTCGCATCGTCACTGAACGTACACCCATGATCTTGCCCGGACAGCGGCACGAGCCTCACTCACACATTGAGCCCATACCCTTACGCTGACCGGACTGTGACGCGGTGCACACAACATCACTCCCATCCCCGTAATGCGAGGTCACCACAATGCCGGGTACGTCCTCGGACGCCGCCGCCCCCGTCTACATCGACACCACCAAGGCCAGCATCGCCAGGGTGTACGACGCCTTCCTCAACGGCAAGGACAACTACGAGATCGACCGCGAGGTGCTGCGCCGGGTGCAGCAGGTCGCGCCGGAAGCGGCCACCCTGGCGGTGGACAACCGCAGCTTCCTGATCCGCGCCACCAGGTTCGTCGCCAGCCAGACGGGGATCAACCAGTTCCTCGACTGCGGCTCCGGGTTGCCCACCGCGGAGAACACGCACCAGGTGGCCCAGCGGATTAACCCGGATGCCCGAGTCGTGTACGTCGACAACGACCCAGTGGTACTGGCACACGGCCGGGCGCTGCTGGAGGAGAACGACCAGACCCACTTCTCCGCGGCCGACATCTTCAACCCGCGCGAGATCCTCAACGACTCGGTCGTGCGCAAGCACATCGACTTCACCGAGCCGCTGGCGCTGTTCCAGCTGGGCACGCTGCACCACTACAACGGCGACTCGCCCACGTCCGCCGAGATCATGGCCGAGTACATCGAGGCCCTGCCGTCCGGCTCGTACGTGGCGATCTCGCACTTCCTCGACCCGGAGACCGAGGAGCACTCCGCCATCGCGCGGCGGATGGAGCAGACGTTCCTGCACTCGCCGATGGGCAGCGGGAAGTTCATCACGATGGGCGAGCTGCTGGAGCTGTTCCACGGCTTGGAGCTGGTCGAGCCGGGCCTGGTGATCTGCGCGGACTGGTGGCCGGACGGCCCGCGGCTCAAGGAGCTCGACGCGGTGAGCTACTGCATCGCGGGCGCGGTGGGCCGCAAGCCCTGAGGGCCGTCGCACGCGACGGTGGTGGACGGGGAAGTTCCCGCCCACCACCAGGTTCCGCGCGCCCTCGGCGGGTTCAGCGCGGGCCGTCGAAGAAGTCGACCAGCACCGGAACCGTCGCCTTGGGCTTGACCATGTGGGTCTGGCCGGGCAGGACGGTCAACTCGCCGTGCGGCAACGCCGACGCCAGGTGCCGCTGGGCGTTGCGCATGTACTCGGGGCTCTTGCCGCCGGCGATCACCAGGGCGGGCACGTCCGCGCCGGCCCACCGGTCGGCGGGCGGGAGCGTGCCGCGCTGGAACTCGCCGGTCAGCGCGAAGTCGTTCGGCAACGTGTGCGCGACGGCCTTGAGCTTGGTCCACATCGGCATCAGGGGCATGACCGCGATGAAGAACCCGGGCGTGCCGACGTACCGCATGAACAGCTTGATCGCGTCGCCCCGGCGGCCCTCACCGACCGCGCGCTCCACCCGTGCGGGCAGGTCGGGGTCCATGGGCGCACGGGTGCCGTCCACCACCATCGGCGACTCGTAGATCGCGATCCGCTCGGCGTTCACGCCCCGGTGCGCGGCCTCGGCGACCAGCGTGCCACCCGACGACATGCCGAACAGGTGCGCCGAGCCGCCCGCCTCCTCGATCAGCGCGGCGATGTCCTCGACCTCGCGTTCCACGTCGTACGGCGCGGTGCCGCCGCCGCTCTCGCCCCGGCCGCGCCGGTCGTAGGTGTAGACGGTGAAGTGCTCGGCCAGCGCGTCGGCCAGGGCCTTGGAGGGGCCGAAGGCCCGGTAGCACATCGCGCCGTCGACGATGATCAACGCCGGTCCGGACCCGCGGCGCGTGAGGGCGATCGCGGTGCCGTCCTTGGAAACGACCTGTCCCATGGTTGTCCTGTCCTTCAGATCTCGGAGCGCAGCTTGGCGGCGACGGCAGAGGCCCACAGCCAGGCCACGACGGCCGCGGGGTACAGCAGGGTGGTGCCGAGTCCGGTGCCCATGAAGGGCAGCGGCACCAGCGACAGCACGCCGGCCGCCACGCTCGCCCGTGCCCACGGGCCGTTCAGCTTTCGGGCGAGCACGAAGAACGCGGCCACCAGGGCGGGGAACGCGGCGAAGAACGCCACGCCGTGCAGCACGCCGTGCCACGAGAGCGTCGCCGGTTGGCCTTCGGGGGCGCCGGCCGGGAAGCCGAACGCCGGGTCGGCCACGAACACGCCGCCGCCGATCATGCCGATGGCGAAGATCCCGACGAGGACCGGTACCACCCGGCCGACCTTCCCGATGCGGCGCAGGCCGACGGCGGAGGCGAGGAAGAGCAGTCCACAGAGGACGAAGTTCGCGATCTGGAGCCAGCCGCCCTCACCCAGGGACAGGAAGCTGAACGGGTGACGGGTCAGGTCGAAGCCCTCGCGGGTGAACGCCTGGGCGAAGCCGGTGACCAGGTAGAGCGGGCCGGCCAGGACGCCGCAACCCAGCAGCAGCCGGGTGGTGTCGGTGTCGGTGCGGGTGGATCGCAGGGTGGTCATGCGAGGTCTCCCATCCAAGTCGACCACGTCCGCTCGTCGCGGTGGTCGTCGGTGAACACGTGGTGCATGGCGATCACGACGCCGGGCATGCCCTGGAAGAAGCGGTACATCGCGTCGGCCGTGCGGACGCCGACCGTCTGGGCGTTGGCGAAGTAGACGACGCCGCTCTCACCGTCGAGGGTGACGTGGTCGCCGGTTTTCGGGGCGTGGTCGAGGCTGAGCTTGCGGCCGAGCTTCGGCCACAGGGCGGGCCAGTCGGTGACGGGCGGGCCGAACGCGGTGAGCGGGCGGGCGGTGCGGCCGGCGAAGTGGCGCAGGTAGGTGACGAGGGTCTGCCAGAACATCTCGCCGCCCGCGGTCATGGCCTCGTACTCGTTCTCCCAGTCGTCGCCGGGCAGGAAGCCGCTCGCGACCATGCGCAGGACCGTGCTGCCGTGGTCGCGGCCCTCGACCAGGAACTCGTAGGCGACGAACCGGCCGTCGGGCTCCTTCTCGCCGCCGTAGGCCAGGTGCTTGCCGGGTTCCCAGGCGGTGATCGGGTGGGCCGGCTGGTAGCCGCCGAACGCCTGGCGGACCACGGCTCCGGGCTCGACGTCGTTCGCGCCCATGAACCAGGAGTCGATGCCGGGGCCGGTGGCGATGGCCTCCCAGACCTGCTCCGGCGTCACGCCGTCCAGCTCGACCTCGTTGACGCCTTCGAACGCGTGACCCATCGTCACTCCTTCGGGATGCTCGGGTGGACGGCGACGACGACGCGGTGCGCACGTCCGCCGGCCGCGGCTTCGTCGTGGTACTTGGCGACCAGGGCGGTGACGGCGGTGGTCAGCTCCTCGGCGAACGCCGCGCGGTCGGCGGCGGTGGCGAAGCGGACCTCGCCGTCCAGCGCGAAGGTGGCGACCTTCTTGCCCGCGTTGGTCGCGCCGGTGATGAGGTTGCCGACGTCGCGGACCAGCCGTGCGGCGACGGCCAGCAGCCAGCGGGCCGACAGGCGGTCGGGTGCGCGTTCCGGGTCGGGCTGGACGGCGGCCAGCGCCGTGGGCGAGATGACGTAGGACGCGGCGGTGGCGCGCATGACGCGTTCGGTCATGTTGCCCTTGCGGCGTTCCTCGGCCAGCTCCACCAGCCCGTGCTGCTCCAGCGTGCGCAGGTGGTAGTTCACCTTTTGCCGGGGCAGGCCGATCTTCGCCGCCAGCATGGTCGCCGAGCTCGGCTCGGCCAGTTCGGCCAACAACCTCGCCCGCACCGGGTCCAACGAGACCTCGGCCACCGCCGGGTCCTCGATCACTGCCACGTCCAACATGCCCAAACCCTCCCACCGACAACTCAATCTGTCAAGACAAACTTTCTCGTCGGTGGCGAGAGTCCAACGCCCAGAGCGCGAGAGTCCAACGCTCAGGCACCCCGAGTTCAACGCTCGGCCCGAACACCGTTAGGCGCGAGTGTTGAACTCGGGGTGCGTGAACGTACGACTCTCGGGCGCTGAGCGTTCGACTCTCGCGGTTGTGCGTGGTTGGTGCGTGGGTTGTCAGTGGGGGTGGGGAGGGTGCGGGCATGGGGAAAGTGCAGTGGTTTCGGCGGCCCTGGGTGGCGCCGTTCGCGTTCGTGGTGTCGGTGTTCGTGGCGTTCTCGTTGCCGCCGTACCTGACGTTGGACCCGGCGTTGTCGCGGGTGCCGGAGGCCGAGGGGTACTCGTGGCACTACGCGGTGCTGGTGGCGCACGTGGTGTTCGGGTCGGTGGCGATCCTGACCTGCGTGGTGCAGGTGTGGCCCTGGTTCCGGCAGCGGTACCCGGTGGCGCACCGGGTGGTCGGCCGGGTCTACGTGTTCGGCGGGGTGCTGCCCGGCGGGGTGACGGCGGTGGCGATCGGCGCGGTCTCGCCGTTCGGGCCGCTCAACCAGGCCGGCAACGTGCTCATGGGCACGTTGTGGCTGGTGTTCACCGTGGTCGGGTTCCGGATGGCGCGGCAGCGCCGGTTCGTCGACCACCGTCGGTGGATGATCCGCAGCTTCGCCCTCACCGCGTCGATCATGAGCAACCGGATCTGGGCGGTGGTCGCCGCGATCACGCTGTCACCGCAGCTCGACACGACGTTCGGCGGCAGCGAGGTCGCGCTGCTGCAGACGGTCTCCGGCCTGGCCGCGTGGCTGGGCTGGGTGGTGCCGCTGCTGATCGCCGAGTGGTGGCTGGAACGCGGTGACGCCCGCAAGCGCCGACAGCGGGCGGGCAGGTCAGAGCGGCAGCAGGTAGGGGTCTGACCCCCGCTCCAAGTCGAGCAGCTGACGCTTGCGCGCCAACCCGCCGCCGTACCCGGTGAGGTCGCCGTTCGCGCCGACCACCCGGTGGCACGGCAGGATGATCCCGATCGGGTTGCGACCGTTGGCCAGCCCGACCGCTCGCGCCGCCGACGGACGGCCCAGCCGCTGCGCGAGCTCCCCGTACGTCACGGTCTCGCCGTACGGGATCTCGCCCAGCGCCCGCCACACGGTGCGCTGGAACGGCGTCCCGATCGGGTCCAGCGGCAGGTCGAACTCCGTGCGCGTGCCGGCGAAGTACTCGGCCAGCTGCGTGATCACGTCCCCGAAGGGCGAGGGGTCTTCGGGGCCGAACGTGTCGTCGGCCGGCCGGTACCGCTGCTCGGTCATGTACAGCCCGGACAGCACGTCGTCGTGCGCGACCAGCGTGAGCGGTCCGACGGGGCTGTCCACGGTGGTGTGGCTCATCGGGTGGGACGTCCCTTCAGGCGGGCAGCCGGTTGACCGCGTGGTCACCGGTGGCCCAGAGGTACTGGACGGCGTACGCCCGCCACGGGCGCCACGCCTGGGCACGCCGCACCAGGGCGGCGGGTGTGCCGGGCAGGCCGAGGGTGCGCGCGGCGATGCGGATGCCGAGGTCGGTGGAGATGAACGCGTCCGGGTCGCCGAGCGCCCGCATCGCGATCACCTCCACCGTCCACGGCCCGAACCCGGGCAGCGCCGACAGGTCGGCGCGCGCCTTCTCCCAGTCCGCGCCGACCCCGAGGTCGAGCGAACCGTCGGCCAGCGCCTCCACCAGCGCGCGGAACGCGATCTTGCGCGCCTGCGGCATGGCCAGCACGGACGGGTCCAGCGACGCCAGCGCCTCGGGCGTCGGGAACAGGTGGGTCAACCCGTGGTCGGTGATCGGCTCGCCCGCCGCGAGCACCAGCCGACCGGCGTGGGTGCGGGCGGCGGCCGTGGACACCTGCTGCCCGAGCACGGCGCGCACCGCGAACTCGGCGGCGTCCACCGTGCCGGGCACCCGCCGCCCGGGACCCGCGTCGACCACGGGCCTGAGCAGCGGGTCGGAGCGCAACTGGTCGTCGACGGCGACCGGGTCGGCGTCGAGGTCGAGCATCCGTCGGCACCGGGCGATGGCGATCGACAGGTCGCGCAGGTCGCTCACCGAGAGCTTGCACGCCACGTGGTCGTCCTGCGGTGTCAGCGACACGACCCCGTGCCCGTGCGGCAGCCGCAACGTCCGCCGGAACGCGCCGTCACGCCACTCCTCCACCCCCGGCACACCGGTCGCGGCGAGGTGGCCGAACAGGTTGTCCGGCCGCAGCGGCACGCGGAACGGCAGCCGCAGCGACAGCACGCCCGGGGTGTCCGGCGCGGGACGCCGGCGCGTGCGCAGGTCCGTCGGCGACAGCCCGAACACCTCGCGCACCGTCTCGTTGAACGCCCGCACGCTGGCGAAACCGGCCGCCAACGCGACCTCCGCCATGGGCAGCGCGGTCGTCTCGATGAGCAGCCGGGCGGTCTGCGCGCGCTGCGCCCTGGCCAGTGCCAGCGGCCCCGCGCCCAGCTCGGCCAGCAGCATCCGTTCCACCTGCCGCACGCTGTAGCCCAAGCGGACGGCCAGCCCGGGCACGCCCTCTCGGTCCACCACGCCGTCCGCGATCAGCCGCATGGCCTTCGCCACCGAGTCCGCGCGGTGGTTCCACAGCGGAGAACCGGGTGACGCGTCGGGCCGGCACCTCTTGCAGGCGCGGAATCCCGCTTGTTGCGCCGCCGCCGCACTCGGGTAGAACCGCATGTTCCCGTCCTTGGCGGGCGGGACCGGACAACTCGGTCGACAATAGATCCGGGTGGTGAGGACCGCGGTGAAGAACCACCCGTCGAACCGGGCGTCTTTCGACCGCACGGCCCGGACACAACGTTCCGCGTCTTCGTGCACGGCACCAGCATCGGTCAACGCGCGACCCCGTGGCCGGCGGAAATGCGACATGGACGAAAAGGGTGGTGGACTTGGCGCGCCGCACCGCGCTGTGCGGCGCGCCGGTGGGGCCGTGGCGCCCCCGGGTCGAACATCGACTAGTGGTGCGCCGGGGCGGCGAGCCTGGCCAGCAGGTCCAGCCTCACCTCGGCCCGATCGCGCCGGTGCCCGTCCAGCACCGTCCTCAGGATCGGGCAGACCCGTGCTTCACCGGGGACACCCCGGTCCTCACGGGCCGTGACCGGCGAACGGGCGGTTCGCACCGGGTCAACTCCGCTCTGCACGGCAGGTCGCCGCACCGTTCCACCGCACTGGTCGGTCCGGTGCGCAGCGCTGAGAAGACCCCCAGGACTCCTCAGCGCACGACGAGCTGCCACTCGCGGTAGTTGCCTGCGAAACCACTTTGACCGATCCCTTCGCACAACCTGTCGACGTCACCTGCAACGTCCGGACCAGCTTGTCAGCGCAAGTCGTTAGGGTGGACTGACAAGTGCTCCACCGGTCGGCAAACGACCTGTTCACGCGCTCACATCCGGTTTTCCGGTCCGGAAACACCGGATCGCTAGGAGGCACGCCGCGGATGGCTGGTTCCGGTCAGGGGTCGGGTCCCCGTGCCGTGTTCGCGGAGCGGTTCGCACTGCTCTACGCGGAGGCGGGTGATCCGCCGCTGAAGAAGGTGACCGAGTCCGTCGGCCGCGCGCGGCGCACCGACGAGCGCGGCAGACCGGTGCGGGCGACCGCCCAGCGGGTCAGCGACTGGCGTCGCGGGCGCAACGTGCCCGCCCGGTTCTCGGCACTCTCGGTAGTGCTTGAAATTTTGATCGGTGAGGCGAGGAAGTCGCGCCCGCAGCCGCCGGCGGCCGGGTTGTACGACCTGGACGCGTGGCGCGCGCTGTGGGAGGAGGCGTTGGCCAGCCCGGTGTCGGCGCCGGTGGACGAGGACCCGCCGAGCTCGGACGAGATCGGCGTGTGCCCCTACCGGGGACTGGCCGCGTTCCAGCCGGAGGATTCGAGCTGGTTCTTCGGCCGGGAACGCAGCACGGCCGCATTGGTGTCCCGCCTGGGCAGTGCCGCGGAAACCGGCGGAATCGTGATGCTGGTGGGCGCCTCGGGCGCCGGTAAAACGTCACTGGTGCGCGCGGGCGTCATTCCGTCCATTCGCGACGGCGCGTTGGCGGTGCCCGGCTCGACCAATTGGCCCGCGGTCGTCCTCACGCCCGGCGGCGACCCGGTGAAGGAATTGATCGGGCAGATCCCGGAATTGGCCGACATCCTGGACATGGCGCTCACCCTGGACGGGATGGACCAGGACCTGGTGGCCTCCGGGCACGGTCCGGACACGTTCCTCGGGCAGACGCTGATGGGCGTGATGCGGTTCGCCGCGCAGATCCGGGCGGCGTTCGCGGCCTACGCGGCACGGCACGGCGGCGACCGGGTGGTGGTCGTGGTCGACCAGTTCGAGGAGGCGTTCACGCTGTCCTCGGACGAGAACCGGGTGCAGGTGTTCGTGCAGGCGTTGCACGTGGCGTGCACGCCCGCGGTGCCCGGCGGCACGGCACCCGCGGTGGTGCTGGTGGGCGTGCGGGCCGACTTCTACGGCCGCTGCCTGGCGTTCCCGGAGCTGGCCGACGCGCTGCAGGACCGGCAGATGGTGCTGGGCCCGATGACGTCGGCGGAGCTGCGCGAGGCGGTGTCGCGGCCCGCGAAGGCGGCGGGCCTGCAGCTGGAGCCGGGGCTGATCGAGCTGATGCTGCGCGACCTGGGCGTGCGCAGCGGCCGGGCGCAGGCCAGGGCCGGGCAGGGCGCGTACGACGCGGGCGCGTTGCCGCTGCTGTCGCACGCCCTGCTGGCCACCTGGCAGCGCAGGCAGGCGGGCAAGCTGACCATCGCGGGCTACCGCTCGGCGGGCGGCATCCAGGGCGCGGTCGCGGCGACCGCGGAACGGGCGTGGGCCGACCTCGCCCCGGAGGCGCAGCACGCGGCCCGGCCGTTGCTGCTGCGGCTGGTGCGCGTCGGCGAGGACACCCAGGACACGCGCCGCCGCTCGACCCGGCACGAGCTGGTCGAGCAGGCCGCGAACCGGGCCGCGGGCGAGGAGGCGCTGGAGGTGCTGGCCCGGGCCCGGCTGGTCACGCTCGACGCGGGCTCGGTGGAGATCACGCACGAGGCGCTGCTGCAGGCGTGGCCGCGGCTGCGCAGCTGGATCGACCAGGACCGGGAGGGCCAGCTGCTGCGGCAGCGGCTGGAGGAGGACGCGGCGACGTGGGCGGGCCAGGACCGCGACTCGTCGCTGCTCTACCGGGGCGCGCGGCTGGAGACCGCGCGGCACTGGGCCGACGCGGCGGGCCCCGAGGGGCTGACCGGCACCGCCCAGGACTTCCTCGCCGTGTCGATGCAGCACCGCAGGCGCGCCGCGTGGGGCCGACGCGCGGCCGTGGCGTGCGTGGTCGTGCTCGCGCTCATCGCCGCCACCGCCGCCGTGCTGGCCGTGCGGCAGCGGGACGACGCGGTGTTCCGGCAGGTGGTGGCGGAGGCGGACCGGCTGCAGGACGCGGACCCGTCGCTGTCGGCGCAGCTGGCGCTGGTCGCGCACCGGATGCGGCCCGACGACCGGGACGTGCAGACGCGGCTGCTGTCCACCCAGACCACGCCGCTGGCGATACCGCTGACCGGGCACACCGGCCCGGTGTACCTGACCTCCTACTCCCCTGACGGCAAGTTCCTGGCCACCGCGAGCTTCGACCAGACCGTGCGGCTGTGGGACCTGCGCGACCCGGACGACCCCAAGCCGCTCGGCTCGCCGCTGCCCGGCCACCGCAGCTGGGTGACCTCGGCCGTGTTCAGCCCGGACGGCCGGACCCTGGCCACGGCGGGCGACGACGCCACGGTGCGGCTGTGGGACGTCAGCGACCCGGAACGCCCGCGTTCCCTCGGCGAGCCGTTGCGCGGCGACAACGACACCATCTACCTGCTGGCGTTCACGCCGGACTCCCGGACCCTGGTCACCGCCAACGCCGACCACACGGCCCGGCTGTGGGACGTGACCGACCCGGCCCGGCCGCGCCGGCTCGGCGAACCGCTCGGCGGGCACACCGACCAGGTGCGCGCGGTCGCGATCAGCCCGGACGGCGCGCTGCTGGCCACCGCGGGCGACGACGGGACCGTGGTCCTGTTCGACCTGCGCGACGTGCGCTCACCCAAGCAGCTCGGCGAGCCGATCACCGGGTTCGAGGACACCGTGCACTCGCTGGCGTTCAGCCCGGACAGCAGGCTGCTGGCGGGCGCGGGCGAGGACCACAGCGTGCGGCTGTTCGACGTGGCGGACCCGGCGGCGCCCGAGCCGGTCGGCCGCCCGTTGACCGACCACACCGAGGGCGTGTGGTCGGTGGCGTTCAGCCCGGACGGCCGGCTGCTCGCCGCCGCGGGCGCGGACGGCACCACCCGGCTGTGGAACATCGCCGACCCGGCGCACGCCGTGCCGCTCGGCCAACCGCTGAGCGGGCGCAACGGCATCGTGTACGCGGTGGCGTTCAGCCCGGACGGCCGGACGCTGGCCACCGGCAGCCACGACTCGGTGGTGCGGCTGTGGTCGCTGCCGCACACCGTGCTCATCGGGCACTCGGCCCGCACCATCGGTCCCCGCTTCACCCCCGACGACCACTACCTGGTGTCGGCCAGCGAGGACCAGTCGATCCACGTGTGGGACACCTCCGACCCCGCCGAGCCGAAGCCGATCGCCGAGCTGTCCCACGGCGCGGGTGTGTGGTCGCTGGCGTTGAGCCAGGACGGCCGCACGCTGGCCAGCGTGAGCGACAAGCTGGTGCGGTTGTGGGACCTCACGGACCCGCACGCGCCCCGGCCGCTGGGCGAGCCGATCGAGGTGGGCACCCGCTACAGCTCGCCGGTGGCGTTCCGGCACGACGGCAAGGTGCTGGTCACCGGGTCCGACGACAACTCCGTGCAGCTGTGGGACCTCAGCGACCGCGAGCACCCCGTGCCGCTCGGGCGCGGGCTCGTCGGCCACGACCAGTACGTGCACTACGTCGAGTTCACCCCGGACGGCGGGACGCTGGTCACGGCGAGCGCGGACAAGACCGTGCGACTGTGGAACGTGACCGACCCGGCCGCCGCCCAGCCGATCGGGCACCCGCTGACCGGGCACACCGGCGCGGTGCGCGCGGGCGACATCAGCCCGGACGGCCGCACCCTGGCCACCGCGAGCGACGACCGGACGATCCGGCTGTGGGACCTGACCGTGCCGAACCGGGTCGAGCCCATCGGCGCGCCGCTGAGCGGGCACGCCGAGGAGGCGGTGGCGGTGGTGTTCAGCCCCGACGGCCGGACGCTGGCCAGCGGCGGCGAGGACCGCACCATCCGGCTGTGGGACGTGCACGACCTGCGCCGCCCCGTGCCGGTCGGCCAGGTGCTGACCGGGCACGAGGGCGGGTTGCGGGACATGGCGTTCAGCCCGGACGGCCGCCGGTTGGCGTCCACCAGCTCGGACAGCACGGTCCGGGTGTGGGACCTCGACCTGCAGCACGTGATCGAGCGGGTGTGCGTGAAGACCAAGGGCGTGCTGCCGGAGGACCGCTGGCGCGAGCACCTGCCGCAGCTGGACTACGAACCGCCCTGCCCCTGACCGGTCCGCACCCCGAACCCGTGGTGACGCGCGTTCACGTACTCGTGACCGAACGTGACTAGGTTCTGCAGATCATGCGTTCACTTGCCAGGGTGGGGAGCCCGCGGACGGCGATCACGGCGCTGACCGGGATCACCGCGCTCTACATGGGCCTCGTCGTGTTCGGCAACATCACCGACTACGAGACCAACCACGCGTTCGTGCAACACGTGTTGGCGATGGACACCACCTTCGGGTCCCCCAACACGTCGTGGCGCGCGATCACCGATCCGACCGTCGTGACCGTCGTCTACGTGCTGATCATCGCCTGGGAGGCGGTCACCGCGCTGGTGCTGCTGGCCGGGCTGGTGGCCTGGTTGCGGCGCCGCGAGGAGGTGGCGCGCCTGCTGTCGTCCACGGGCTGGGTGATGCAGGCGCTGCTGTTCGGCGGCGGGTTCATCGCGATCGGCGGCGAGTGGTTCGTGATGTGGCAGTCGAAGGAGTGGAACGGGCTGGCGGCCGCGTTCCAGAACTTCGTGATCGCCGCGCTCGGGCTGATCCTGCTGCACGCCACCAAACGAGACCCGGCCCCGTAGCGGGCGTGGCCGGAGGTCGTCCCCCTCCGGACGACCTCCGGCCCGCTACCCCTACTCGTTCCCCCAGGAGTCGAGCCGGTGCTCGGCCCGGTAGTCCACGCCGATGATCGCGCCGGGTGCGAGCGACTGCACGTGCCGCCCCTCGCCGAACGCGGGCCAGTGCGGCAGGTCGCCGTTGTGGAACAGGCCGCGTGACGCGGGCGAGACCAGGTGCGCCGCCGTGGCCGACGCGCCGTAGGAGACGCCGAACAGCGTGACGTTGCCGGGGTCGCCGCCGAAGCTGTCGATGTTGCGCCGCACCCACTCCAGCGCCTCGCGCTGGTCCTGCAGGCCGAACGTGCCGGAACCCTCCAGACCGGGCAGGCCGAAGCCGCCGAACACGCCGAGCCGGTAGTTCAGCGTCACGACGACCACGTCGCCCTTGGTGGCCAACGCGGCGGCGTCGAAGTGGTGGCCCGCGCCGATCGCGCCGTCGCCGTGGATCCAGACCAGGACCGGCCTGCGGCCCGCGGTGGACGGCGTGGTGACGTTGAGGAACAGGCAGTCCTCGTCGGTCGCCCTGGTCGGCGAGTAGGACGAGCCGACCTGCGGGCACGGGTTGCCCGGCTTGGTCGCGTCCCGGACGCCCTCCCAGTCCGCGGCCCGGTGCGGTGAGCGCCAGCGCAGCTCGCCCTTCGGCGCCGGCGCGTACGGGATGCCCTGGAAGACGGTGCGGTCGGCGTGCACGACACCGCGCACCTCGCCGTTCTCCACCCGCACCGTGTCCGGTGGCCGTTGTCCCACGTCCCCACCCCCACAGGCCGTCAGGACCATCGTGATGATCAGTGCCCACGTCCCCCGACGCATGGGTCACCCCCTTCTCGTGGCGAGCTCCACCATGGTGAGGAGCTCGCGTTCGCAGAGGTCGAGGTCGACCTCCGGGTGGTCGCCCGCCCTGGCCAGCACGCCGTTGCGCAGGGCCAGGACGAAGATCGCCACGGTGTCCGCGTCGAACTCGCGGAACTCGCCCCGCCGCTGCCCCTCCCGGAGCAGGTCGGCCATCTTGCGGTGGTCGTCGTCCGCCGTGTCGACGGCCGAGACGTGCGGGCGGACCTGCGCCAACGCCACCATGTGCGCCCGGTGGGTGCGCAGGAACCACAGGTTGGCGCTCAGGAACGCGCCCAGCTCGCCCGCGGCCGTGGCGCTGCGGTCCATCCGCTCCAGCACGAACTCGGTGAACTTCCGCCTGACCTCGGCGTAGACGGAGTCGACCAGCTCCTGCTTGCCCTTGAAGTGGTACGAGATCAGGCCGGTGCTGCTCAGGCCCGCGCGGGCGGCGATCTGCTTGAACGAGGTCGCCCCGTAGCCGAGCTCGGCCAGGACCTCGATCGCCGCGGCGACGATCTGCGCCCGTCGTGCCTGCTCGGTGAGGGACTTTGCTCGCACGAGCAAAAGTTAGCATGGCCGAGCTGGAAATTGCTCAGACGAGCAAGAGTTCACCCGTTCGTGAAGGCCGGTGTCGTGCCGATTCGGGTGCCTGGTGCGCGTCAGCCGACGATCTGGCGGAGCTGGTCCAGCAGTTCCGCCCGGCTGGTGCAGCCCAGCCGCTGCCGGATGCGGGCCACGTGGTGCTCGACCGTCTTCGCCGAGATGAACAGGCGGTCGCCCACCTGCTTGTAGGTCAGCCCGCCGACGACCAGCTCGGCCACCTCGCGCTCGCGGTCGCTGAGCTTGCCCGCGTCGGCCTCCACGACCGGCTCGGGCTGCTTGCGCGTGGTCGCGGTGGTGCGGCCCTGGAGCAGGCGCGCGCAGTCCAGCAGCCGCACCATCGCCTGGCGGTCGGACGTGCGGATGGCGGCCTGGCCGGCGAGCCTGGCCGCGTCCCACCACTGGCCGACGGCCTGCAGGCCGCGCGCGGACTCCTCGACCTGGTCGGCGTCCACCTTGCCCGCCACCACGTCGAGCCAGCTCTCCGCCGCCGCCGACACGATCCCCGCGTACCGGCTCTGGTCGCGGCACGCGGCCAGCGAAGCCGCGTGCTCCTCGGCGACGGACGTCTCCTCGGCGATGATCGCGGCGTGCAGCGCGCTCCAGTGCAGCGGCACGGCCCACAGACACGGATCACCCAGGTCCCGCAACAGGTTGCGCGCCGCGGTGAGGTGCGGTGCCAGCCGGTGCTGGTCGCGCAGCCGTGCGGCGGCGGTCGCGAACTCGCCCAGCGGCAGGAACGTGAACAGGTCCACCGGGTGCCGCAGCACCGCCTCGCACGCCTGCTCCCACGTCCGCTTCAACGTCGCCAGGTCGCTGTTGCGCCGCGCCACGCCGATCTCCAGCGCCACCGCGAACAGCCAGTCCCGCGGCTCCAGCGGCCGGCCCGCCTTCCGCAGCGCCACCAGCGCTTCCCTGGCCTGCGCGAGGTTGCCGCGCTGCATCGCGATCCACGCCCGCAGCAGCCGGTGCCGCACCGCCATCAGCGCGCCGCCCGACGACGTGGCCATCGCCCGGTCCAGCACCGATTCGGCCACCCCCGGCTCACCGCTGTGCAACGCCACCAGCGCGGCCAGCGCGGCGGGCGTGTCCGGCAGCAGCACGCCGCGCCCGGCCGGTTCGAGCAACCCGGCCGCACGCACCAAAGTGGACAGTGCGGTGGTCGTGGACGACGTCACCGACTCCACCACGCCCTGCGCCATCAGCGAAGCGCCGCCGTCGAGCATGGTCGGCGGTGCGACGGGCAGCGGCGCGGACGGCAGCTTCCCGGTGCCGACCTGGCCGATCACCGCGAACGCGGACGACGTCGAGCTCGGCGACCACCGGTGCAGCTCGGTGCCGCGGGCCAGCTGGCCCCGGTGCGCCAACGCGATCGCGGCCACCTCCGCCGCGGCGCCCCGGTGCTCGACGTCACCGCCGGAGATCACCTGGTCGGCGAGCCGCAGCGCGGCGTCGAGGTCACCGGCCATGGCCGAGGCGACGGCCCGCCGCACGGCCACGTCGGGGCCCGCCGTGCCGATGGCGGCCAGCAGCTGTGCGGCCAGGGCCGGGTCGGTGGCCAGCGCCTCGTCGGCCGCGGCCCGGAACGCCTGCGCCAGCCCCGGCCCGGCGACCCCGGTCTGGTGGCCCGCGCCGCCGACCGAGATCAACGGCCGCACCAGGTCGAGCACCGGCCCGCCGGACCGCAGTTGCAGCTCGGCCAGCCGCTGCCGCACCGCGATCCGCCGGTCGGTCCGGCTCAGCGCCGCCACGGCCAGCCGGGCGACGGGCACCAGCGTGCCGTCCGCCGCGACCAGGCCGGTGGCCCGTCCCGCCTCGATCACGTCGCCCACCGCGTCGGCGTCGATGCCGAGCAGCCCGCCGAGCAGGTCGAGCCGCAGCGCCGCGCCCGCCTCGGCGGCCAGCAGGTACTTCTGCACGTCGGCGTCCAGCCAGTCCAGCTCGGCCCGGAACGACGCCACCACCTCGGGCGGCACCTCGGCCGCGGTCAGCCCGGCCAGCCGCTGCACGAACCGCGGCACGCCACCGGTCTGCTGGTGCACGTGGTCCACCAGCCCCCGGGCGGCGGCGGGCAGCACCGCCCGCACCTGCTCCCGGCTGAACGGCTCCAGCATCAGCGCCGGCCGCGCCCGCCCCAGCGACTCGGCCAGCGCCGCCAGCGCGCGCGACCGCGGCCACGGGCGGTAGGCCACCACGACGCTCTCCGCACCTCGTTCGACGAGGGCGCGCAGCGCCAGCAGCTCGGCGTCCGGCAGGAGGTGCGCGTCGTCCACCACCGAGGCCGACGCGCCCGCGTCCTCGAACGCGCGGCTGATCTCCCGCAGCACGGTCGTCTTGCCGTAACCGCCGGGCGCGACCACGCCGAGCCGCACCACGGCACCGGCCGCGATGGCGTCCAGGACCTGCGCGACCTGGGGGGACCACACGGGGCGTGCGGTTGTGCTCGGGCTCAACGGCCATCCTCGCTGTCACGGGAACGACGCCCACCGGTCGGCACGAGCCCGCGCACCACGCGCTTCACCGTGCGCCGTTCCGGCAGGTCGAGGGGTGTGATGTCGACGGGCGGCCGGGGTGGTGGCGCGGTGAACTCCGCGTCCGGCACCTCCATGCCACCCACGGGGAACCTCAGCAGCGGGTCGTCGTCGCGCACCATCACCGACGTCTCGATCGGCTCCGGTTCGGCGTCGGGTCCGATCACCAGCCGCCGGGCGGCGAGCGCCGCGCCCTTCACCACCGAGGTCTCGGGTGCGGCCTCCAGCACCACCCGACCGGGCACGGACGCCGCGACCAGCGGGATGCGGGTGCTGCCGCCGACCAGCACGGTCATCTCCACGCCGCCGGTACCCGCACCGGCCACGACCCGGTCGAACACGGAGACGGCCTGCTCGACGTCCGGCCGGATCAGGTCCTCGAACTGCGCCCGGGTGATCGGCACGTCCACCGGCCCGGACGGCAGGTGCACGGGGATCGACGTCTCCACGGCGCCGGACAGCACCCGCTTGGCCGCCTCGCAGTCGCGGCGCAGCCTGCCGAACAGGCCGCGGGTGCGCGGGTCGTCGGCGTCCAGCTCGGCCAGCGCCCGCCCGAGCGAGGTGCGCACGTGCGCGAACACCGCGTCGTCGAAGTCGGCGCCGGCCGCCTGGTCGACCCCTTCGACGGTGTTGACCAGCTCGAACCTCCGGCCGACCACGGACGCGCCGAACCCGTGGCTGCCCAGGCTGAACACGCCGAGCGGCCCGGCGAACGACCGGCTGAACGCGTGGTTCTCCGCCGCCGCGACGGGTTCGGGTACCAGCGACGCCTCCACGCCGACCGACCGCAGCGCCCGGTGCACCAGGCCCTTGGCGTGGGCGCCCCAGCCAGGGGGGTGCGCGAGCACGATGTGCGCGGGCGGTTCGCCCTCGCGGGCCGCGACCTGGTCGGCGACCCACCTGATCAGCAGCGCGGTCAGCTCCTCCGCGGGGCACCGCTCCGCACCGCCCGCGTCGGGTCCGAGCACGATCGGCACGGCGTCGCCGACCCGGCGGCCGAAGCCGGTGGCCGTCCACCGCGGGTCGCCCGGCTCTCCGACGAGGAACGCGCCATCGGCGGTGAGCCGCAACGTCGACGCGACACCACCGCCGGGTCCGCCGAGGCCGACCAACTCCGGTTCGCCGCGCCCCGCGCCGCCCAGCCTGCACACGGCCGCGGCGGTGCGCGTGGTGCCCACGTCGACCCCGAGGACGTACGGCAACTCGGAGCCTCCCTCACTCACCTGAACGAACTACGGGCAGTACCTACACGGGTTACGAGATGGTCACAAGCGCATCCCCTAATCCCCTAGGGAGTGAACGACAACCACCCCATAGTGGTTGCGGTATCTACTGGGAGTAATCCCCGATGGCCGGTGATCCCCCCGCCCATACCTTGATCACAGGCCGGACCCCCACCCCTGCCGGGCCGGCTCCCCGCGTCCTACTTGACCAGGAGATGTCCATCATGGGCTCCAGCCCCAACACGCTGCACGACTTCGTTCTCGACCTGCTCAGCGACCCGACCGCGCTGGCCGACTTCCAGGCCGACGCCGAGGGCACCCTGGCGAGGGCGGGCCTGAGCGACATCAGCGCCCTGGACGTGCAGGAAGTCATCCCGCTGGTGCTCGACTACGTGCCGACCGGGAGCCTGCCCGCTCTCGACGGCTCGCTGCTCGAGGACCTGCCGCTCGACCTGGTCGACGCAGGCCAGGCCGGTGCGATCTTCCGGCTCAAGGCCGTCACGGACCAGCTCACGGTGTCGGGTGCCACGGGCGCCGGTGACGTCAAGGCCGCCGTGGCGGGCACGCTCAGCGCGGACGCCGACGGCCTGTCGGTGTTCGGCGGCGTGTCGAGCTGGGACCTGTTCGACGGCTCCGCTTCGGTGAAGCTGTCGGTCGAGGGCGACTTCTCCGCGGTGGGTGACGTGACCGACACCCTGGACGGCACGCTGCACACCGCAACCGGCCAGGTCTCGGACCTGACCGACACGGCGACCGGCACGCTGGACGGTGCCGTCGCCACCGCGGGTGGGGTCACCGGCTCGCTGCCGGGCGCGGACGGCCTGACCAGCACCGCGTTCGGCGCGCTCGACTCGCTGAGCGGCGTGGTCGGCAACGTGACCGGTGGCCTCACCAGCTCCCTGCCCGTCGGCGACCTGGGCAACGTGGCGGGCCTAGGCAACGTCGCCGACCTGGGCAACGTCGCGGGTCTGGGCAACGTGGCCGGTCTGGGCGACTCGCTCGGCGTGTCCGGCTCCGCGCAGGGCAAGGCGGCCTTCGACACCCACGGCGCCGACCCCCTGTCCGGCGTGACCGAGACCGTCGGGAACGTCGCGAGCACCGCCGGTGTCGGCGGCGTCGTGAGCAACGTCACCGACACGGTCGACGGCCTCGACCTGCCGGTCGTCGACTCGCTCGGCGTCGACAACCTGCTCTTCTGAGACTGATCCACTACCAGAGGGCCGGTTCTGTCTCGGGGACGGAACCGGCCCTCGCTTTGTGCCCGGAAGGTCCCCGGACTTTCACCCGGGCGGGTTTTACCGGCACACTCTGCCGAGTGATGTCCGCGCCCTGGCTCGACGTGCTCGACGACACGATCCGGGCTTGCGCTGCGCACAACCGGCCCGACCTGGCCGAACGGTTGCGCGACAAGCGCGCCCGCCAGCTGGACCCCAAGCTCCGCGTGCTCGTGATCGGCGAGCCGAAGCAGGGCAAGAGCCAGCTCGTGAACGCGATGGTGAACGCCCCGGTGTGCGCGGTGGGTGACGACGTCACGACCACCGTTCCCACGTTCGTGCAGCACGCGGAAACCCCGTCGGCGGCACTCGTGCGCGGTCCGTCCATCGCGAACACCCCCACCGAGCGCATCCCGGTGCCCATCGACCAGCTCGCCAGCCAGGTGAGCGCGAACCACCACCACGGCGGCGACCTCGTGCGCGCCGAGGTCGGCATCCCCCGCGCCCTGCTGGACTCGGGCCTGGTGCTGATCGACACCCCCGGTGTCGGCGACCTGCGGCCCGCGCACACCGCGAGCACGTTCGCCGCGCTGCTCCAGGCCGACGCGGTGCTCATGGTCTCCGACGCCACGGCCGAGCTGACCCGGTCGGAACTGGAGCTGCTCAAGCAGGTCATGACCTCGTGCCCCAACGTGATCCTGGTGCTCACCAAGATCGACATCGCGGCGCAGTGGCGGCGGGTGGTCGAGCGCAACCGGGCGCACCTGGCCCGCGCGGGCGTGTCCGCGAAGCTCATCCCGGTGTCCGCCGCGCTGCGCCTTCGGGCGGCCAAGACCGGTGACAAGGCGCTCAACGCCGAGTCCGGCTTCCCCGAGCTGCTGACCTGCGTGCAGCAGGACATCGTGGCCGCCGCCGACCAGCTGGCCCGCCGCACGGTCGCGGTCACCGCCGCGTCGGCGATCAAGCAGCTGGTCGCGCCGGTGCGCGAGGAGCTGTCCGCCCGTGCCGCGCAGGGCCCGGAGAAGACGATCGCCGCGCTGAACGAGGCGCAGCGCCGCATCGACGAGCTGCGCCGCCGGTCCGCGCGCTGGCAGACCGTGCTGGCCGACGAGATGGCCGACCTGGTCTCCGACATCGAGTACGACCTGCGCGACCGCACCCGCAAGATCCTGCGCGAGGTGGACAAGACGTTCGAGACCGCCGACCCGGCGCTGGGCTGGGACAAGTTCGAGACGTGGCTGGAGGACAACCTCACCGAGGCCGCCACGACGAACTTCGCCTGGCTGCTCGACCGCTCCGGGTGGGTGGCCGAGAAGGTCGCCAAGAGCTTCCCGGTGGCCCGCGACGACCTGCTGCCCGAGTCGATCTTCCCGGACGACGTGCTGGACCGGGTCGCGCCGATGGACAAGCCGCTGATCGAGAAGTTCAGCCTGATGCAGAAGGCGTTCACCGGCTTGAAGGGCTCCTACGGCGGCGTGCTGATGTTCGGCCTGGCCACCAGCCTGGCCGGGATGCCGCTGATCAACGCGATCTCGTTGGGCGCGGGCGCGCTGTTCGGCGGCAAGTCGATCATCGACGAGAGCGACCAGCGGCTGCGCCGCAGGCAGGCCGCCGCCAAGGCCGCCGCGGCACGGCACGTGGACGACTTCTTCCTCAAGTTCAGCAAGGACTGCCGCGACGCGGCCAGGCACATCCAGCGCAGCCTGCGCAACCACTTCGCCACGCTGGCCGAGGAGCTGCAGGAGACGCTGCTCGAATCGGCGCGCAGCGCCCGGCGCGCGGTGCAGGCCGACAACACCGAGCGGGAGCGCCGCAACCGGGACGCCAAGCGGGAACTGGACGACCTCGTCGGCCTCTACCAGCGCGTGCAGGCGCTCGCGGGTGGCCAGGCACCGCCGTTGGGGATCAGCGCGTGACGGTGGGGATCGTGGCGTGACGGTGGAGGACGAGGTCTGGGCGCTGCTCGAGGACGCCCTGGCGGTCTACCGGGACAGCCCGCGCGCGGTGGCGTGGCTGCGCGGGCACCAGGCCAGGTTCGGCGAGCCGGTGCGGGTGGCCGTCGCCGGTGCGCCGCGGTCGGGCAAGTCCACTGTGGTCAGTGCGCTGATCGGCGAGGAGTTCGTGCCGACCGGCGCCACCACGTGGTACCAGGACGGGCCGCGGCCCAAGGCCTACGCCGGCCAGTACGAGGTGCCGGTGCTGCGCCGGGACGGCAAGGCGTTCGTGGACGCGCCGGACGCCGAACGGGTGACGGTGGAGTGGCCGTCCCGGTCGTTGCGGGACCTGGTCGTGATCGACACGCCGGCGGGCGCGCCGGTGGAGCAGGTCTACGGCGAGGCCGACGCGGTGCTGTACCTGACCAGGCACCTGCACACCACGGACGTGCGGTTCCTGCAGACCGCGCACGACCACCCGGTGGCGCGGACCGCGCCGGTGAACACGGTGCTGGTGCTGTCGCGGGCCGACGAGATCGGCGGCGGCCGGATCGACGCGCTGTCCTCGGCCAAGCAGATCGCCCGCCGCTACCGGCGCGAGGCGACGGTGACCCCGTTGTGCCAGAACGTGGTCGCGGTGGCCGGGCTGCTCGCGGTGGCCGCGCGGACCCTGCGGGCGGAGGAGTTCGCGGCGCTGGCCGCGCTGGCGTCGTTGGGGCGGGCGGAGCTGGAGGACCACCTGCTGTCCGCGGACCGGTTCGTGGGCGAGGACTTCCCGGTGCGGCTCGACCCGGCGGTGCGGCGCGGCCTGGTCGAGCGGTTCGGCATCTTCGGCGTGCGGCTGACCACCACGTTGATCCGGCAGGGCTTCGACACGCAGGTGAAGCTGACCGGGCAACTGGTGCAGCGCAGCGGGTTGGGCGAGTTGCGCGACTCGATCGGCGTCTACTTCACCGAGCGCAAGGAAGTGCTCAAGGCGCGGGCCGCGCTGCTGGGCCTGGACGTGGTGCTGCGCGCCGAGCCGCGGCCCGGGTCGGTGGGGCTGGCCGCGGCGCTGGAGCGGATCCTGGCCTCCGCGCACGACTTCCGGGAGCTGCGGCTGCTGGCCGCGTTGCAGGGCGGGCGCACGCGGCTGCCCGGTGACCTGGACGCCGAGGCGTCCCGGCTGGTCGGCGGGCTGGGCACGAACCCGGTGGTGCGGCTGGGGATGGACTACGAGCCGACGGAGAGCGAGTTGCGGCACGCCGTGCTGGAGACGCTGGGACGGTGGCGCGAGCACGCCGTCGACCCGGCGCTGGACCACGGGCAGCGGCGCGCGGCGGCGGTGGTCGTGCGCAGTTGCGAGGGGATGCTGGCCGAGGTGGTCGGCTAGGGCCTGTTTCACAAGTCTCGTTCGATGAGAGTCGCGCCTGAGGTGGCTCCTGGCGGTGCGGCCGAAGGGGCCGCATACCGCTGTTGTATGTGGCCCCTTCGGCCGTGCCCCCAGGGGCCGCCTCAGGCCCGACTATCGCGAACACGGACTTGTGAAACAGGCCCTAGTTCAGCGCCGCGGCGACGGCGCGGACGGCCGCGGTCGGGGTCCGGCGCGGGTCGGTGACCAGGAACAGCGTGCTGTCGGGCAGTTCGCGCACGCGGTGCAGCGTGCCCGCGTCCAGCTGCTCGGCCACCGCGACGCGCGGCAGCACGGTCCAGCCCAGACCCGCCACCACGCACGACCGCACGGCCTCGATGCTGCCGAACCGGGTGATGCTGGGCGTCGCGGACAGCTCCCGCACGAACCGGTCGCTGTAGGAGCAGCCCTCCTCCAGCAGGAAGTACCGCTCGTCCAGCACCACGCCGGGCGCGGACACCAGCTCGATCGGTTCCACGCCGATGGCGGTCACCTTCAGGCCCGCCGCGACCAGCGAGTCCTCCAGCACCAGCGCGAGGTCCAGCGTGCCGTTGCGGACGCCGGCCAGGGCTTGGCGGGTGCCCGCCGGTGAGAGGTGCACGGAGATGCCGGGCCAGCGCAGGGCCACGTCCGCGATCCGCTGCGGCAGCCGGTAGGCGCACATCGACTCGGGCGCGGCTATCCGGACGTCGCCTTCCACGGCCGTGCTGCCGCGCACGGCGTCACGCAGGCGTTGCTCGGAGGTCAGCACCTCGCGGGCGTGCTCGACGGCCTGCCTGCCCGCCTCGGTCAGCCGGGCGCCGCTGGGCAGCCGGTCGAACAGGCGGGCGCCGAGGTGCCGTTCCAGGGCTTTGACCTGGCTCGTCACCGTGGATTGCACGAGGTGCAGCTCGGCCGCGGTCGCGGTGAAGCTGCCCGTGCGCGCGAGCACCAGGAGGGTGCGCAGGAGGCGGGTGTCCACCGCATCGACAATACCGATAGGTCACATCGCAGGGAATCGTTGGACTCGATGAAGGGCGGTGGGAGAAGCTGTCGGCATGGACGACGTGCTCCGCTACAGCGCTTTCACCACCGACCCCGCCGGCGGCAACCCCGCCGGTGTCGTGCTCGACGCTACCGGCTTGGACGCCGCGGCGATGCTGGAGATCGCGGCCGGGGTCGGCTACTCCGAGACCGCGTTCCTGTTCCCGCGCGAGAACGAGGGCGAGTTCGACGTGCGGTACTTCAGCCCGCTGGTGGAGGTGCCGTTCTGCGGTCACGCGACGGTGGCGTCCGCGGTCGCCTCGGGCCGCACGGGCACCCTGCGGTTCCACACGCCCGCGGGGCTGGTGGAGATCGCCACGACGCCCGGGAAGGCGAGCCTGACCAGCGTGCCGACGTCGTCCACGCCCGCGTCGGAGCGGGACGTGGCGGAGGCGTTGCGCGCGCTGCGGTGGTCGGCCGAGGACCTCGACCCGCGTTACCCCGTGCACTGGGCGTTCGGCGGGTCGCGGCACCTCGTGCTGGCGGTGCGCACGCGGGAGCGGCTGGCGGCGCTGGACTACGACTTCGACGCGTTGGCCGACCTGCTGCGGGCCAACGACGCCGTCACCGCGCAGCTGGTGCACCAGCGGGACGAGGACGTAGCCGGTGGGGACGTCTTCGACGCGCGTGACCCGTTCCCGGTGGGCGGTGTGGTGGAGGACCCGGCGACCGGGTCGGCCGCGGCGGCGTTCGGCGGCTACCTGCGGGCCGTCGGTGCGGTCGGGAGGGCCAGGTCGATCACCATCCACCAGGGGGTGGACATGGGTCGGCCCAGCCTGTTGGAGATCGCGGTCTCGCCCGACGACCCGCGGGTCACCGTGACCGGTGCGGCGGTGCCGATCACCGCTTAGCCCTGGACGCGTTCCAGCACCACGACGGGGATCTCGCGGTCGGTCTTCTTGGCGTAGTCGTCGTAGGCCGGCCACACCTCGGTCATCAGCTTCCACAACTCGGCGCGTTCCGCGCCGGTCGCGGTGCGGGCCCTGGCCGGGAACACGTCCGACTTCACCTGCACCTCGGCCTCGTTGCGCGCGGCGAGGTTGCGGTACCAGGCGGGGTGCTCCGGGGCGCCCCCGTACGACGCCACGACGACGTACGCGTCACCGTAGGGCTGGTAGATCAACGCGGTGCGGCGGGGCTGCCCGGACTTCCGCCCGATCGTGGTCAGCAGGAGCGTGAAGACCCCCGGCTGCCACTCGTGCCCCTCTTCGCCACCGGACGCGACGTACTTGCCGATGTGCTCGTTCACCCAGTCGACGGGGCTGTCCTGAACCGACATGCCCCGACGCTACCCAGAACGCGGCGGGGCCGCCGGTCGCACACTCCGCAATGCCGACCGGCGGCCCCGAACGGGGTGGGGACGTCCGCCTCGCACCCCCTTGGCCCGTCACCCGCTCCCCGGCGTCCCGCGGCACTTCCGCCCACGTAAACGGTGTGCCGGGTCGCTCGACCACGTCTTGGGGCGTGGCGTCGGGGCGGGGACGGCCGAAGCCCGCACCTAGTAGATCTGGCTCGCGTGGCGCATCATCTGCATCTCCTTCGAGTGGGGACTCCGCCAACTATGGCGGGGGGAAAGGCTGGCGGCTCATACGAAAGGGGGATAGAAGAGCGTTATGCCCGAGCTTGAGCTACGCCACCTCCGCGCGGTCTGCGCGATAGCCGAGGAAGGCAGCCTCACCAAGGCCGCCTCGCGCCTGGGGCTCACGCAACCCGCGATGAGCGCCCAGCTGCGGACCGTCGAACGGATCGTCGGCGGCCGGCTGTTCGACCGGACCCCCGGCGGTTCCCTGCCGACCGAGCTGGGCAAACAGGTCGTCGGTACGGCCCGGTTGGTGCTCGACGAGGTCGACCAGCTGGTCTCGCTGGCCCGTGCCAGGACCAGTGCGGGCCGGGCCGGACCGTTGCTGGTCGGCGGCGTGCCGACGCTGTTCTTCGGGCACTTCGTGGAGGAGCTGCGGCGGGTGATCCCCTGTTCGGAGGTCCGCACCGAGATCATGCCCGGCGCGTCGGACCTGCTGGAGCTGCTGGTGTCCGGCCAGGTGCAGTTGGGCGTGCTGGACCGGTTCGAAGGGCTGGAACGGCGGGAGCTGCGCGGCCTGGAGCTGCGCCGGCTGGTTAGCGAGCCGCAGTTCGTGGCGCTGCCCGAGACCGACCCGCTGGTGGCGCAGGAGGACGTCGACCTCGCGCAGCTGGCCGACCGGGACTGGGTCGCGCCGCCGGACGAGTTCGTCGGCAACCGGCTGCAGATGCTGACCGCGTGCGCGGCGGCCGGCTTCACGCCCCGCTTCACCCACCACGTGAACGAGGCCAGCACCGCCCGCGGCCTGGTCGCGGGCGGTGCGGTGTCGTTCGCGCTGCCCCAGTCCCGCAGCGGGGAGGGGATCGTGATCCGGCCGCTGCGCGGTGCGCCGCTGATGGTCGACCTGATGCTGGCCACCCGGCGGGAGGGGCCCGCCGCCGGCCGGGCGCACGACGTGTTCGCCGCGGCGGCGCGGGCGTACTGCTCGGTGCTGCCCCGCAACCCGGTGTACGCCAAGTGGTGGGAGGAGCACCCCGAAGCGCACCGGGAGATCGACGCGGCGCTGCTCGCCGGCGGTTAGGCGGTCAGGCCCCGGACCGCGTCTTCGATGGTGGTCGGGGCGCGGCCGATCAGCTTCTCCAGGTCGGGCCGGACCTGGGTGGAGTACTCCCTCACGCCGCTGGGCACCCACGCGGCGAAGCAGATCAGCGAGCTGTTCGGCTGGATCGAGGAGAACCTGCCGAACTTCCTGGCGGCGCAACAGAAGTACGACGCTCGGCGCGCCGAGAGCGCGTGAACCCGGTATACGCGGGAACGCCGTAAACGTGTGACAGATCACGCCCAAACCTCCGACCTGTATTGGCAGTCGGCCCTCGGTCCACCGGTAACCCTCGCCGATCCGCCTTCAAAGGTCGGGTGTTTTGCGCTTTGCAGAACCCAACACCGGGTGAATTCGGGGTGAGGTTTGCCAGAATGGGTGCCATGACGCAGCCCTTCACGGACGATAGTCACCCGGCCGAGCCCTATCCGGGAGCTCGGCCGGGACACTGCTTCGTGCACCTCGACGGCGCCGGCTGGCCCGTGACGCCCGACCCGGGTGCCGATTCCGGATGGCGGGTCGCCCCCGACGGGCAGGACCTGGACGGCTGGCTCGCGGAGCACGGCGAACCGCCGCTCGCGGGCCGGATGCCGGTGCTGGCGTACGGCTCCAACGCCAACCCCGCCAAGGTGACGTGGCTGCGCGACGAGCTGGGCTTGACCGGGCCCGCGGTCGTGCTGCGGGCCCGGTGCGACGGGTTGGCCGCGGTGTGGGCCGCGGGGCTGCGCAAGACCGACGGGCAGCGGCCGGCGACGCTCGCCGCCGCGCCGGGCGTCGAGGAAGAGCACGCGGTGTGGTTCGCCACCGCGGAGCAGTTGCGGGTGCTCGACCGGTGCGAGGGCCGCGGCCTGCGGTACCGGCTGGTCCGGGTGCACACCGGTCGGGTGACGTTGTTCAACGGTGGCGTGGTGGACTCGGTGCTCGCCTACACCGGCGCGGGCACGCGGCGGATGCCGCTGCTGGTCAACGGCCGGCCGGTGCGGTGCGCCGAGGTGGACCAGCGGCAGGCGCGCCGGCTCGGGGGACGACCGGCGGACGGGGACGGGCTGGACGTGACGCCGGTGCACGGCGACCCGTCGCCGGACGACTGGCCGGACCTGCTCTTCGTGTACGGGACGCTCCAGCCGGGCATGGCGGCGTGGCACCTCGTGGAGCCGTTCGTGCACGGTGACCCGGTGCCCGCGTCGTTGCCGGGGACGCTGCACGACACCGGCCGCGGGTACCCGGCGTTGCGGCCCGGGGACGGGCCGGGCGTGCCGGGGCACGTGCTGTGGCTCGACCGGCCCGAGGACGCGTTGCCGGTGCTGGACGAGTACGAGGGTGACGAGTACCGGCGGGTGCGGGTGACGCTGCCCGACGGGCGGGTGTGCTGGACCTACGTGTGGACGGCGGCCGTGGGCGGGATGCCGGTGCTGTCCGACGGGTGGGTTGCCAGGCGTCAATGATGCGCCCGATCCGGTGAATTCCTCGCCTATCCACCCAACCGTTCGGCGGTGGGGTACGTCCTCCTGATAAGGACCCGTTTCCCAGCCAGGAGGTGGACATGAGGCGACTCGTGGCGTTCGGCGCCCTCGCGGTCGCGCTTGCCGCGTGCGGGAGCCCTCAGCAGGCGGCCGACCTGTCGACGCTGTCGGTCCAGCCGTCGTCCCCGGAGCCCGCGGATTCCGCCCCGGTGCCACCGTCGTCGGCACCGCTGACGACCGGGCAGGCGACCACCGCCACCCCGGCGTCCGGCCGGTGCACCGCCGCCGTCCTGGCCGGATCCGTGCGGCCAGGGGACGCGGGCGCGGGGAACCGGTACGGCAAGCTCGTGGTGACCAACAACGGCGCGGCGCCGTGCACCATCAACGGCTACAGCGGGTTGCAGTTGCTGGACGCGGCGGGCAACCCGCTGCCGACGGACCTCCAGCGGACGCCCGACCCCGGGCCCGCGCCGGTGACGCTCGTGCCCGGCACGGCGGCGGCGGCGAACCTGCACTGGACGGTGGTGCCCACGGGTGACGAGCCGGTGGACCGGCCTTGCCAGGCGGAGGCGGCGCGGGCGGCGGCGATCCCGCCGGACGAGACGGAACCGGTGGACCTGACGTGGGGGCTGGGTCCGGTGTGCGCCGGCGGGAAGATCGAGATCAGCGCGTTCTACGCTGCCTAGGTGATCGAGTCCAACGTCCCCGGCCACGCCGGTGAGCTCGCCGTCCGCACCTGGCCCAACCTGGACGCCGACTGGCTCGCCGTCATCGTGCACGGCTACGGCGAGCACAGCGGCAGATACGGGCACGTCGCCGAGGCGCTGGTGGCCGCAGGGGCGCTGGTGGTGGCGGCCGACCTGGTCGGGCACGGGAGGTCCGCGGGCGAACGGGCGCTGATCACCGACTTCGACGGCGTGGTGGCCGATGTCGGCGCCGCGGTGAGCTCGGCGGCGTCGGACCTGCCGACCGTGCTGGTCGGGCACGGCGAGGGCGGGTTGGTCGCGGCCCGGTACGCGCAGTCCAACCCCTTGGCGGCGCTGGTGCTGTCGGCGCCCGTGCTCGGCACGTGGGAAGGGCTGGACCGGCCGGACGAGGTCCTCGACCCCGGCCTGCTGTCGCGGGACCCGGAGGTCGGCAAGGCGTACGCGGCGGACCCGTTGGTGTGGCACGGGCCGTACAAGGCGGAGACCTTGGCGGCGTTGGAGAGCGCGCTGGACGAGGTCAACTACGGGCCCGCGCTGGAGCACCTGCCGACCTTGTGGCTGCACGGCGACGCGGACGAGGTGGTGCCGTTGGCCGACACCCGCACGGGCACCGACCGGCTGCGCGGCCTGCTGTTCGAGGAGCGCGTCTACCCCGGCGCACGGCACGAGGTGTTCAACGAGACCAACTCGGCCGAGGTCCTGGCCGACGTGGTGGCCTTCGTGCGCCGGGTGCTCCGACCGGTCTGACACCGCACGGCAAGACGACTTTTGAAGGCGATAGGGTCCGCGAGCATGATGGCCGGTCTCCACCGAATCGTCCGCGAGTTCGCCCTATGGCTCGTTGATCACAACCATCCGGGGGCGGACGTCGACGACGCGGCGCTGCTCCTCGATCTGCTGGGCCGCCACCTCGGCGTCACCGATCCCGCCGAGCTGGAACGCGGCGACCTCGCCGAGTTGCTGCTGGACGTGCTCCCCGGTGAACGCGGCGCGCTGACCGCACGAGACCCGGCGGGGGTGGTTCCGACCGCTCGCGCGCTGCTCGCGTTCTTCGTCGACACCGAGCGACTCCCGGCCGAACGGGCCACGCGGTTCTCGGCCGAACTGGACTCCGCCGAGCCGGACTTCGTTCCCGCGTTGCTCGACGTGTCAGGCTGGGACGAGAGTGACGACGTGTTTTCGGTGGACCTGTCCGCCGCGCTCGGTCTGCCGAGCCGGCTTCCACCCGTACGCCTGCCGGACACCGAGGCGCTCGCGACAGCGGCCCGCGCCAGCGGGCTGTTCGCCATGGTGCGGAAACTGGCGGTGTGGGTCGGCGAACAACGGCCGGTCACCGAAGTCGCCGAGCTGGAGGTGGCCGACACGGCCGAGGCGATCGGCGTCCTCGGTGTCACCGAAGCGGAGTTTACGCACCTGTGGCGCGTCGCGGCAGCCATGGAATTCATCGACTTCGACGACGACGTCACCGTGGCGGTCGCCGGGCCGTCCCTGGAGGACTGGCCGTCCGCCGAGGACGAAACGGCGTTGGAACTGTGGAGCGACGGTTTCGGGCACCTGCTCGTGGACCCGCTCGCGCTGGACGACGAGGAAGGGGAGGTTCCGTTCCTCGTCGAGTCCACCGGAATGCTGGTGGCACTCGCGATGTTCTTCAGCCGCTCCGAGGGAGCTCCGGTAGCGGAATTGCGTGATGCGGTGATGGTCGAGGCAACCGGGGAACACAACACGACACAGCTGCGCGCCGAGTGGGCGGACTGGATCGCCGCCAACGGGGACCCTGCGGACGTGCTGCTGGAGCGGATGTCGAAGCACGGCGCGGTGGAGTTCGTCGACGACAGCGCTCGACTCACCCCGCTCGGCACGTGGGGGATGCGTGAGCGTTTGCGCGCCGGCGGTATCCAAGTCCCGCTGCTGCCACCGGTAGAGCAGATGAGCGCACGAGATTTGATCGCCGCCGCGGACGGCTTCACGACCGACGAGTTGACCGCCGAGCGGAGCGCCTGGCTGGCGTCCCGTGACGCCGACGCGGCCATCGCCGACCTGTTGCGCACCGCCGCCGACGGCGACGCGGCGGAGCGGGTGTTCGCCGTGTCGATCGTCAACGAACTGGACGCGGATGACCACTGGCGGAAAGTCGCCGACACAGTGCCGCTGGGTCCCTACGCCCGTATCGCGTTGGGCGGACAGCCCGACGCCGTGGACGCCGCGTGGCTGACCGCCGACATGCTCGCGGCGGCGTGGAGCCCAGACGACATCGGGGGGCTCGTGGAGCAGTTCGCCACCGTGGTCCCGGAGGGCCTGGAGTCGGACATCCTGGAGATGCTCTGGCGGGTGCCGCACCCGGAGGTGCCCTCGGTGCTCAAGGCTCTCGGGGAGGGACACCCGAACAAGAAGATCGCCAAGGCCGCTCGCAAGGCGGCTTTCAAGACAGCGTCCTTGCCGAGGTCCTGAGCACGGTGCCGAGCCCGTCGACCGGCCCGGCGTTCCGGTTCAGGCTAACGACTGGGGCCAGTCGCGCGATGCAACCTCGATACAACCACGCGATCGTTCTCCGCTGCTAATTTTGCGCGGGAGCCGAAGACGGAGGTAGTGGGCATGGGGGCCGAAGACGACCGGTTGCGCGAGCTGGCCCGGCGGGCGCCGAACTTCGGATTCCTGCTGCGGCACGAGCGCCTCCTGTTGGTGCACGGCGCGGCGGCGGAGTCGTACGTTTTCGGCGACCCCAACACCTCGATGCTGAAAGCGCGCCAGTTCGGCGAGGCGCTGACCGCGACGGCATTCCTCACTTTGGGTATTCCCAGTATGCCCGGCAGCCAGTACCAGCGGCTCAACGTGCTGAGCAACCAGGGCACCATCGACGAACGGGTCAAAGACTGGTTCAACCTGGTCAGGCTCACCGGCAACCGTGCGAACCACCACGGTTTCGAAGGGCAGAAGGACGCGCTTCGCCTCGTACGGGCCTGTTACGAGCTGGGAGCCTGGTTCCACCGAATGGTGACCGGCGCCGATGACGCGCCGCCCTTCGTGCCGCCGCAGCCGGCCGCCGGGGCCGGGCAAGACGCCGAACTGCACGACATGTTGGCCCGGTACCGGCAAGAGCTGATCGAGATGCGGCTGGTCATCGACCGGGAAGCGGAGCGTCGGACCGCGCTCGCCGCCGCCGAAGCCAGGGCCAGGGAAGCCGCCAACCAGGAGATCCTGACCGCCGTCCGCGCCCAGGGCGACCTCCGAGGGCTGGTGGAAGGACTGGCGAGCCAAGTCGGCGAGCTCCAGGCGCGGCTCACCAGGCAAGCTTCCACTCCCACTCCGCCTCCGGTCGACCCGGCCGTGCGGGACGAGATGATCGAACGTTCGGCCGGTGCGAGCCGCCCGCGTCTCAACGAGGCGCAAGTCCGGCGGATCATCGACCGGATGCTGGCCGAGGCGGGCTGGCACGTCCAGGACCAGGCCGAGATGAACGTCGTGGCGGCGCCCGGGGTCGCCGTTCGTGAGATGACCGTCGGCCGTGGTCGCGCCGACTACCTGCTCTACGTGAACGCGAAACTGGTCGGGGTGATCGAGGCCAAGCGCGAGGGCTCCAGCCTGACCAGCGCGGAGCAGCAATCCCGGCGTTACGCGGAGGATGCGGACGCCACTCTCCGGCTCGCGGCGTGGCGTTCCCCGCTGCCGTTCCGGTACGAGTCGACCGCGGTGGAGACCCAGTTCACCAACACGCTGGACCCGCTGCCTCGTGCCCGCCGGGTCTTCTCGTTCCACCAGCCCGCGACGATCGACCGGTGGATGCGCGAGGCCGACGCCGACGACTCGGCGCCGACGTTGCGCGCGAGGCTCACCTTGCTGCCCGCCCGGCCGATCACAGGCGATCTGCGGGCGGCTCAGGTCGAGGCCATCACCGGCTTGGAGCAATCGCTGGCGAGCAACCGTCCCCGCGCGTTGATCCAGATGGCGACCGGCGCCGGCAAGACGTTCACCATCGTCAACGAGACGTACCGGCTGTTACGGTTCGCAGGCGCCCGACGAGTGCTGTTCCTCGTCGATCGGAACAACCTCGGCAAGCAGGCCGAGGCCGAGTTCGGCCGATTCCGCACGCCTGACGACGGAACACTGTTCACCGGGCTGTACAACGTGAACCGGCTCAGCAGCGGCACCCTACGGGACTCCGACCACGTCGTGATCAGCACTGTGCAGCGGATGTTCTCGTTGCTGCGCGGCGAAGAGGCCGGACCGGAGGACGACGACAGTCTCGACGACTACAACGTGGACCAGACCGTCGAGGTCGGCTATAACGCCACAATCCCGCCGGAAGCCTTCGACCTCGTGATCGTCGACGAGTGCCACCGGTCGATCTACGGTCAGTGGCGCGGTGTGCTGGAGTACTTCGACGCCCACCTGGTCGGCCTCACCGCGACGCCCGTGGCGCAGACCTTCGGTTTCTTCCGGGAGAACCTGGTCAGCCAGTACACCTACCGGCAGGCCGTCGCCGACGGGGTCAACGTCAACTACGAGATCATGCGCATCCGCACCGAGGTCGGCGAGCAGGGCGGCAGCATCCCGGCGAACACGCCCGTCCGCATCGTCGACCTGCACACTCGCCGTGAACGCTACGAGCGACTCGACACTACGCTCGACTACACGTCCGACCAGATCGGTCGGACCGTGATGAACCCCAGCCAGATCCGCACCGCGATCACAGCGTTCGCCGACGAGTGGCCGAAGTACTTCCCCCACCGGCGATACGTGCCGAAAACTCTCATCTTCGCGAAGAACGACAAGCACGCCGACGACATCGTGGAGATCGTGCGCGAAGTATTCGACAAAGACGAACGGTTCTGCGCCAAGATCACCTATCGGGCCGACGACCCGGACCAGCTGCTCAAGGACTTCCGCACCGACGCGGGGTTCCGCATCGCCGTCACGGTGGACATGATCGCCACCGGCACCGACGTGAAGCCGCTGGAGTGCGTGTTCTTCCTGCGTGGCGTGTCGAGCGCGACTTACTTCGAACAGATGAAGGGTCGCGGTGCGCGCACGATCGACGCCGACCTGTTCCGAACGATCACCCCGGACGCCAGGGCGAAGGAGAAGTTCCTGCTGGTCGACGCGGTCGGCGTGACCGACTCGCCCTTGGTGGACGCGCGACCCTTGCAGCCGCCGAGCCAGCGTCAGGTCAGCTTGCAGAAGCTGCTGGAGCGCGCGGCGAGAAGCACCTGGGCTGGCAGACGCTGCTGGACAAGGACGCGAAAGACCTCAAGGACCACTACGAGTTCGTCCTGGAACAGCTGGGCATGAAGCCGGACACGGCTCGCGGCCTCATCTACCACGGCGCGGAGAACAAGATCCGCAACGTCGGTACGCTCAAGAAACTGATCGTCGACCTGATCGACAAGGTCAACTGGTCCGGCACGGGTGTCGACATCAAGGGCGACGCCTATGAAGCGCTGCTGGAGAAGGGCGCGGAAGACGTCAAGTCCGGCGCAGGCCAGTACTTCACTCCGCGAGCGCTGATCGACGCCATCGTGGACTGCGTCCGCCCCACACCCCGAGACACCATCGTCGACCCGGCGTGCGGCACCGGCGGCTTCCTCCTGGCAGCCCACCAGCACATCCTCGACAACCACCGGGACAAGCTGACCGAGGACGAGGTCAACCGGCTGCGCGAGGGCAACATCACCGGTGTCGAACTCGTGCACGACACCGCCCGCCTCGCCCAGATGAACTTGCTACTCCACGGTATCGGCACGGCGAGCGGGGCGGCGGCGATCAAGGTCGGAGACGCTCTGGCCGAGGAACCCGAACGCCGTGCGTCCCTGGTGTTGGCCAATCCCCCGTTCGGCCGCAAGTCCGGCTTCACCACGATCGACGAAGCGGGCAAGGTCACCAGGGACGATGTCAGCTACGACCGGCTCCAGGTCACGACCAGCAACAAACAGCTCAACTTCGTCCAGCACATCGCCGACCTGCTCAAGATCGACGGTCGGGCGGCGGTCGTCGTGCCGGACAACGTCCTTTTCGAGGGCGGCGCAGGGGAGAAAATCCGCAAGCGACTGCTCCGCGAGTTCGATGTGCACACCCTCCTGCGCCTACCCACCGGCATCTTCTACGCGGGTGGCGTCAAGGCGAACGTGTTGTTCTTCGACCGCAAGCGGCCTCGGCCGGAGAAGCCGTGGACCGACACCCTGTGGGTTTACGACTTCCGGGTCGGCGAGCACTTCACGCTGCGTCAGCGCAAGTTCACCCGCGCGCACCTCCAGGAGTTCGTTCGGGCCTACAACCCGGAGGACCGATCCACCCGTGTGGAAACCGAACGGTTCAAGCCTTTCAGCTACGACGAGCTGATCCGTCGCGACAAGGCGAACCTCGACATCACCTGGCTGCGCGACCCGGAGCTGGAAGACGCCGACAACCTCCAGCCTCCGGACGTGATCGCTCAGGAGATCGTCGACGATCTCCAGGCGGCGCTGAACGAGTTCGCGGCCGTCGCCGAGGCGCTGCAACTGGCCAGGGCCGAGCGCGAGGCAAACTCATGATCTGCTCATGACCGAGCCCAGCGAGCCGCCCTCCACCTACGTGGACAGCTTCACGGGGCACAGCGAGTGACGAGGAGTAGGGCGGTGCCCGCCATCAGAACCACTGGGACTCCGGCACCATGGCGTTCAGCTCGACCCGGACCGCCTGGAGATCGTCCCGGACCTCGTCCAGCCTGCGGGCCGCCGCACTCGTCCGGTCCACCAGGTCCGACCGCCCGGCCGCGACGAGGCACTGAACGGCCTGCTCGTCCAGGAACCAACGCGCCATCGCCGCCTTGAGGATCGCGTCCATCACGATCCTCCGCGCAGCCTTCACAGCTTCATCCGATCCGGTCATGCCCGCCTCCCTACGTCGGCCCCCTTGCCGTGAGATGCTAGACACACATCGACCGTTTGTTTCGAGAACAGGCAGCAAGTAGCGGAAACAGCACCCGATCGGATTACAGGAGCGCGGATGCCCAGGAAGTCACCGGGCGCGAGGGAACGCGGTCTCGGCGCGGAACTCCGCGCCATCCGGGAGGCCGTCCAGCCGAAGTTGACCGTCAGCAGAGCCGCCGAGCTGCTCGGGTGGAGCAAGTCGCTGCTCTCCAACCTGGAGAACGGCAAGCGCAACACCACCGCCGAGGAGGTCGCCGCGCTGCTGGCGATCTACCACGTCACGGACGGCAGGCGCGAAGAGCTGATCGAGAAGGCGAGGGGCAGCCACGGCCCGGGGCTGTGGGAACGCAACCTGCCGGGCTTGCCGCGCGAGTCGAACACCCTCGCGGGGTACGAGGCCGAAGCGGTCCGGATGCTGTGCTGGGAACCGCTGCTCGTGCCCGGACTGCTCCAGACCATGGACTACACCCGCGCGTTCATGCTCGTGGACGGTGTGGAGCCGAGGGACATCGAGCCGAGGCTGATGGCCCGGCTGCGCCGTCAGCAGGTGCTGCGCGGTGACGTCGAGTACGTGGCGCTGATCGGCGAGGCGGCCTTGCGGACGACGGTCGGCGGCTCGAAGGCCATGGCCGAGCAGTGGCGGCAGGTCGCCCGCGCCGCCGAGGCGTCGAACGTCGACGTCCGCGTGGTGCCGTCCGACGTCGTGCACCCCGGGATGCTGGGGCCGTTCCTGCTCTTGGAGTTCAAGACGGCCACGCCGATCGCACACGTCGAGCACCAGCGGTCGGCCATGTTCCTGGAGCGCGGCGACGCTACGCCGTACGTGACGACGGCGGCGAGGGTGGAAGCTGTCACGCTCGGCGCGACAGAATCTCTTCGGCTGATCACCGCACGAGCCGAGGAGTTGGAGGGCAAGACATGAGGTGGCGCAAGTCCAGCAGGTCCGGCTCGACGTCGAACTGCGTCGAGCTGGCCGCGACACCGCGCACCCGCGCCGTGCGCGACTCGAAGAACGTCGACGGCGGCGCGCTGACGTTCACCACGGCTACGTTCGCAGGGTTCCTGACCGAGGTGAAATCAGGGCGGTTCGAACGTTGACATGTCGGCCGTGGCACTCGGCGCGAGGTTGCCACGGCCGGCGCGAACTCGGCGGCGTCGTAGACGGCCGTGCTGAGCAGTGCCGGCCGCGGTCGCCCGCGGCCGGCACGCGTCAGGGATGGTTCACCGCGACCCGAACGGGTGGGGCGGCCGACGCGGCGCCGCCCCACCCCGTCACGGATCACTCGTCGTAGTCGCCGTTGTCGTCGTCCTCGTAGTAGTCGGGCGCGTCGGCGGTGGCGCTGGTATCGCCGGCGTAGGCACCCTCCGGACCAGACCAGGAGTAGTGGTCGTAGTAGCCGGCGTGGTCGCCGTACACCCAAGACACCACGAGGTACGAGCCCGCGCCGTACGGGCTGGCGAGCTGGGCCTGCTCGTAGTAGTACGAGTTGCCCCAGTCGTCTGCGCCGGCAGCCTGGTCGTAGACCGCGGCGCCGCCCGCGTTGGCGGCCACGTCGGTCTGGTCGTATTCCACGTCGGCCGACGCGATGCCCGCGGCGCCGATGACGAGCGGGAGCGAAAGCACGCTCGCGGCGACCAGTCGGATGATGCTGCGCATGGTGGAACCTCCTTGGCGTAGATGGCCATGCGCTCACATCGTTACCTCGCACGGCACGCCGCCGGACGTCGCCGACCGCATCGTGTGAACGGCGGTTAGACCGGCCAAAACGGCCTGATCAGCGGACATCACGAGGGGTGGGCGCAAGTCCCTGCTTATGGGTGACATCAGTGGCACCCTCACGTGCCCCACGTGTGTCATGGACAATTTGCGTCGAGATGGTGGGAGAAGACCTGGAGCTGCTGATCACCGCGGTGGTGGCGGCCGACGACGAGCGGCAGGCGCGGGCCGCCTGCTCCGCACTGCTGCGCCAAGTCGGCGGGCGGGTGGTGCGGGCCATCGACTGCTCCGACGAGGAACCCGGCTGCTGGTCGGTGACGATCAGCCGGATCAGCGGCGAGCGCGCGACGCAGAACGTGGCGGGTGCGCTGGCCCGCGCGGTGCGCACGTTCGTCCGGCGGCTGGGCGACGAGTTCCCCACGCCGCGGGTGGCCTGCGAGCCGCCGACGGCGTGGACGGTGCTGGAGGACCCGGCGCTGCTCGACGGTTTGGTGCCGGGCGCCGAACGGCTGCTGGTGGAGGCGTGGGCAGGCGGTGATCCGCAGCAGGGCGCCTTGGCGCCCCGGGAGGAAGAGGGCGGTTCGGCGCAACGGCCGGAGCCCGAACGGGTCAGCACGCGGTTGTCGTTGCGCGTGGACGTGGCCACCGACCGGTCCGCGGGCGCCGAGTGGCAAGCGCGGGCGGTAGCGAGCCGGGTCGCGAGAAGTGGCAAGATCACCCGAGTGGCTCCCCACGGGCACCTACTGAGCGTGCACATCGACCTCGGCGAGAGCGTTAATTCGCCCACGGTCGCGCTACACGACGCCGTGTCGTCGCTGGGCCGTTCGGGGTGGTCGGACGTCGCGTGGTCGGACGGTTCCGGCACGATCCGCTGGTCAGCCACACCGGCGCCGGCGGCGGGGATCGCCGCGTTGGAACTGACAGCGACACCGGCCTCGGCATTCGTGTGGACGGTGCCCGACTGAGATCGACATCGCTGACCCGAACGAGTGGATTTGCACCTCCACCCGGTCAGCCGATCTTGCTTGTGAATCGTGAAACTTTAGGTACTACTTTCAACTATAGGAACTCAAGCCGTTTTGCCGGGAGGGTCGGGATCCGACATGGCCAGCATCGAAGAGGTCCGCAACGCGATCGCACAGGCCGTCGAGAAAGCGGGCCAGAGCGTGAACGCCCTGCAACAGGCCGCCGACCTGGCCGAGGACGCGCAAGCGCTGCTGAGCACGGCCACCCAGGGCAGCGTCCAGGCCGACGTGGAGCAGGCGAACGCGCGGTTCGCCGAGGTCGTCAGCGGCGTCACCGACCTGCAGAAGCACCTCGGCGCCGGGATCTCCCAGGCCGAGAGCATCAACTCCAGGTTGTGACGTGACGTCGGTAGGCGAGATCAAGCTCGCGCTCGAACAGAGCTGCGAGCACTTACGGGACGCCTACCGCAGCGTCCGGGAGGCCCAGAGCGCGTTGGACGAGGCGATCGAGATCCTGGCCGAGGCGAGCGCCCAGCACCACGAGTCGCTGGTGCCCGCCGGGTTCGTGGCGGCGGGCGAGAGGTTCGCCGACGAGTTGGAGCTGATCGTGGGCAGCCTGGAACTGGTCCAACGACTGGCCGTGGAGCTGTGACGTGAGCAGGCGTGACGAGCGCCGCAGGAGGATCGAGGGCTCCTTCGAGGAGTTCCGCAAGGCGGTCGCCGCCGCGTTGGGCAACGCCTCGCGCGAGCACCGCCTCCTCGCCGACGAACGCGCCCGCGACATGTTCGAGGTGATCCTGCGCGGCGACGGCGTCGACCGGGCGCCGGCCGACCCGCTGCTGGCGGGCGCGCTGGCGAACCCGCTGTTCAAGCAGCAGTTGGCGCAGGCGATGATCGACCGGGTCGAGGCGTTCCGCGAGTGGTCCGAACGCGGCCCGGACCAGTTGACCGCGCTGGTCGACGCGGCGGCCGAGGGCCCGGCGTCGTGGCCGCCCGACACGTGGCTGGGCACACCGGGCGCGGCCGACGGCAGCGAGGGCGTGCCCGAGCTGTGGCGCATCGGCACCGGGGTGGTGCGCGGCGCCCCCGAGCCGCACGAGTTCCCGGTGGTCGTCCCACTGCTGGACCACTCGCACCTGCACGTCTCCTCGACCTACGAGAGCCGGGCGACCGCCGAGGCGCTGGTCGAGAACCTGCTGCTGCGGGTGCTGAGCCACTTCCAGCCCGGCCTGGTGCACGTCCACGTGTGGGACGTCGGCCAGCTCACCGGCGCGCTGCCCGGCCTGTACCCGCTGACCCGGGCGGGCCTGCTGACCGTGCACGACCCGGCCCGGCTGCACGAGCTGCTGGACGAGCTGTCCGACCACATCCGCCGCGTGCACACCGGCGTGCTGACCGAGGGCCACCAGTCGGTGCGGGCGGCGGGCGGTCGGCGCACCGAGCCGTGGCGGGTGGCGGTGCTGTTCGGCAACCGGCAGCCGTTGAAGGAAGAGCACCAGCAACAGCTGCAACGGGTGGCGCGCAACGGCTTGGCGGCCGGGATCCAGCTGTTCATCGTCGACATCCCGGTCACGGTCAACTCGCCGATCGAGACCGTCACCATCGCCGCCGACCACAGCGCGACCTGCACGATGAGCGGCAAGCACGTCACCGTCACGCTCGACCCGCCGCTGCCGCGCGCCCAGGTGCCCCGTGCCTGCGCGGCGATCGCGGACAAGCGCGAGGAGCGCCGCAACCGGCTCAGCACGTTCGCCGACCTGCTGCCGGAGCACTTCTGGCGGGAGAGCTCGGCGGCGGGCGTGCTGGCGCCGGTCGGGTTCCTGGAGGGCGAGCCGGTGCACGTGGGGCTGGGCGACACCTCGCCGCACGCGCTGATCGGCGGTCCCAGCGGTTCGGGCAAGACGAACTTCCTCTACGCCATGCTGGGCAGCCTGGCCGCCCGGTACGCGCCGGACGAGCTGGAGCTCTACCTGCTCGACTTCAAGGAGGGCGTGTCGTTCGCGCAGTTCGCGCCGGGCCGCAAGGACCCGACGTGGCTGCCGCACGCGCGGCTGGTCGGGGTGAACGTCAACACCGACCGCGAGTTCGGCGTGGCGCTGCTGGCGTTCCTGGCCGACGAGATGCGCAGGCGGGCGGACGCGGCCAAGCGGCACGAGGTCACCAAGCTGGAGCAGCTGCGCGAGGAGGACCCGCACGGCCACTGGCCGCGGATCGTGGCCGTGATCGACGAGTTCCAGTACCTGTTCGGCGAACGCGACCAGGTCACCGCGCAGGCGACCCAGCTGCTGGAGGACGTGGCGCGGCGCGGCCGTTCGCAGGGCATCCACCTGGTGCTGTCCAGCCAGGACGTGTCCGGCATCGAGGGTTTCTGGGGCAAGTCGGCGATCTTCGAGCAGTTCACCGTGCGCATCGCGCTGCCCAAGGCGCGGCGGGTGCTGGCCGAGCCGCAGAACGACGCCGCGGTGGAGCTGCCGCGCTGGCACGCCGTGGTCAACCACGAGTCGGGCGTGCGGCCGGGCAACGAGGTGGCGCGCATCCCCGACGCCACCGCGAAGGGCACGTTCGACAGGTTGCAGGCCGAGCTGCACCGCTTGCGCCCGGTGGACCTGGCCGAGCCGATCCTGTTCGACGGCAGCAAGGTGCCCGCGCTGCACGCGGTGCCGGACTTCCGGGCGTTGCGGCCGGTCGACGGCGGCAGCCCCACCGTGCTGCTGGGCCAGGTGATCGACGTGGCGGGCAGCGCGGCGAAGGTGCGCTTCGCCCGCACCCCGGGACGCAACATCGCGGTGCTGGGTTCGCTGGCCGACGACGCGGCGGGCGTGCTGGGCGGCGCGGCGCTGTCGCTGGCCCGCCAGCACGAGCCGGGTGACGCCCGGTTCACCCTGGCGTGCCTGGCCGAGGATGCCTCGCCGCACGCGGAGCGGCTGGCCAAGCAGCTGCGCGACGCGGGCCACGCGGTGGACCTGCTGCTCGGCCTGGAGGGCGTCCGGAAGCTGGTGGACGACACGGCGGCCCGGATCACCGCGAGCATGACCGGCGAGACGGGCGCGCCGCAGGAACCGCACTATCTGGTGGTTTACGCGGTGGACGCGGCGCACACCCTCTTGGAGGCGAAGGACCCGACGACCCGGGCCTCGGGTGTCGACAGCCTGCGGACCGTGCTCAAGCACGGGCCGGAGAACCGCACCCACGTGCTGGGTTGGTGGCGTGGCGCGCAGCGGCTGAAGAACAGCCTGTCGCCGGGCGTCTACGACGACATCGGCGCGTGGATCGCGTTCGACATCCAGGGCAAGGAACTGCTGTCGTTCGGACCGGAGCAGGTCATGGCGTGGTCACCGCGACCGCGGCGCGGGCTGTTCTTCGACCGGTTCGAGCACTCGCGGCCGCAGGTCGTCATCCCGTTCGACACCGGGGAGGAACCATGATCAGCTACGCCTCAGTCGTGCCCGCGCAGCGCACCGGCGGGCACGGCGCAGCGGAGGTGGAGGCGGTCTCGGCGATCGAGCGGTACCGGGAGCTCGTCGCCCTGGCGGGCGAGTCGGTGGAGCGGATGCGCGCCGCCGACCGGGCGCGGGTGCGGCAGCTGCTGGAGCGGCTGGCCGAGTCGCAGGACCGGATGGCCGAGGTCATCGACCAGGAGAAGCTGGTCAGGCAGGTCGTCGCGGAGCACTGGGAGGCCGTGGTCGGGCTGCTGTGGGACGAGCGGTGGTTCACCATGACCACGGTGCCCGCGCCGGACGAGTCGGTGCCGCCGCGCGACCAGCGCGAGTACAACACCGCGCTGGACCTGGCGTTCCGGGCGTTGGAGGAGTCGCTGCAGAAGCGGGCGCTGTTCCGCAAGGGCGCCTAGTGCGGCGGGGTCAGAAGCCCCAGGTGACGGCGACGGTGTCGAAGTCCAGTTCGGCGGCGGCACGGCGGTAGGTGGCCAGGGCGGCGGTGTTGTCCTTCTCGGTGCCGGTCCACACGCCGGTGCAGCCGCGTGCCCTGGCCAGCTCGATCAGGCGCTCGATCAGCGCGGTGGCGATGCCGCGGCGCTGGTAGGCCTCGTCCACGCCCAGCTCGTACAGGAACATCTCCACGCCCTTGTCGGGGTGGATGGTCTCGACACCGGACACGAACCCGGCGGGCTCGTCGTCCACGTAGGCGATGAGCAGGTGGTGCCGGTCGTCGGCGAGGAACGCGCGGGTGGCGTCCTCGCGCGGCGGGTCGTCGAACAGGTGGCCCGCGGCCAGCACCGCGTCGAGCGACGTGATCCGGCGGATGTCCATGCGGGCGAGGGTAGCTCTTGGGTGATGATGCGGTCATGCGCGTTCTGACCTCTCCCGCCGACGTGTCCGCCGCCACCGACGACCCGCTGGTGAGGTGGGCCGCGCAGGCGCTGCTGCCCGGTCGCGGCGGGTCGGCGTGGGCGCACGGTGCCGCGGTGGGCGTGCTGGCACCGGGGCTGTTCCGGTTCGACCGGCTGGTGCTGACCGGGCCCGCGGAGGACGTGGCGGTGCTGCTGCGGGCGCACGTGCGGCCCGCCGTCCGGCCGCTGGTGACCACCGCCGTGGCCGAGGAGTTGGGGTGGCCGGTGCTGGCCACGTTCGGGTGGATGGAGCGCGGTGGTTCGCTGGACGCGCCCGCGGGCGCGCGGTGGCTGGCCGAGGACGAGTGGGACGACGTGGAGGCGTTGCTGCGCAAGGCCAACCCGGAGTCGTGGGCGTGGCCGCGCGGACTGGGGCCGTCGCGCTGGGCGGGCGTGCACGTGGACGGTGTGCTGGTGTCGGTGGCGGCGGACGCGTGGGCCGCGCCGGACGTCGGTTTCATCGCCGGCGTGGCCACCCACCCCGACCACCGCGGCCGGTCGTTGTCGCGGCAGGTCTGCTCGTTCGTGGTGAGCGCGTTGCTGGCCGAGCGCGGCACGTGCGGGTTGATGGTGGACGCGGCGAACGTGGCCGCCATCGCGGTCTACCGACGCCTCGGCTTCACCTACCGCGCCGTGACCGCTCTGCGCGACTCACCTCACGCCTGATCGCGGCGGGCGACACAGGCAGCCGGCGCCGCGTCTTCCGGCGCCTCGCCCTAGTGACGGACGAAGATCACCATGCGGGCATGGCTAGCGGTCACCACCGACAACCTCAGACGATCTCGCCCTCGGCGGCCACCACGCGGCCCTCGTGCACGACCAGCGTGCGCGGGGCGCGGTCCATCACGGCGGCGGTCACCGTGTCGCCCGGCACCACCACCAGGTCGGCGGGCGCGCCCTCGGTCAGGCCCAGCACGCGCCCCAGGACGGCCGCGCCGCCGCGGGTGGCCACGTCGACGCACAGCTCGACCAGCTCGTCGCGGCGGAAACCGTTGCGGTAGGCCAGCTGCCAGGTCCGGTCGAGCATGTCGCCGTTGCCGTAGGGCGACCAGTAGTCGCGGATGCCGTCCTGACCGAGGCCGACTCGCACCCCGGCCCACCGCAATTGCCGCAACGGCAGTGGTTCCCGCACGCCCGGCGCGACCGTGGTCACCGCGATGTCGTGCTCGGCCAGCCGTTCCACCAATTCCCGCTGCCGGTCGCCGTCCACAGTGGACAGCGCGAACGCGTGGCTTATCGTCACCTGGCCCCGCATGCCCAGTGCGTTCACCCGGTCGCAGATCAGGTCCACCTGGAACGCGCCGAGCGTGCCCGCGTCGTGCAGGTGCACGTCCACCCCGCGCTGGTGCTTCTCGGCCAGCCCGAACACGACATCCAGGTGCCGCACCGGATCGCGGTCGTAGCCCGCCGGGTCGAGCCCGCCGACCAGGTCCGCGCCCGCCCGCAGCGCCGCGTCCAGCAGGTCGGCGGTGCCCTTCTCGCGCAGGATCCCGCACTGCGGGAACGCCACCACCTCGACGTGCGCCCGCCCGGCGTGCGCCTCCCGCGCGGCGAGCACGCCTTCCAGCTTCTCCAGCCCCGAGTCGACGTCCACCTGGGCGTGGCTGCGCACGTGCGTGGCGCCGGACGCGATCGTCCGACCCAGCGTGCAGGTGGCCCGTTCCGCGACGGAAGCCTCGGCGGAACGCCAGTTGCGGCGGTCGTTGTCGATCAGCTCGGCCAGCCCGTCACCCGCGCTGTGCGGGCGGAACGGCAGGCCGAGCCGGGTGGAGTCGAGGTGCGCGTGCGCGTCGGTGAACGCGGGCAGCAGCACCCCGCCCCGGCCGTCCACCACCGGCACGGCGGGCGGCGGGTCGAGCCCGGGTCCGAACGCCGAGACGCGCCCGCCCTCGCAGAGCACGTCGACCAGGGGTGCGCCCGGGGTGTTCGGCCACGGCCGCACGGAACGGATCAGCAGGTCACCGGTCACCAGGCGACGCTAGCCCCACCGCCGTGAAGTCGCCAGCGAGGAGCTTGCCCGGGTTGAGCACGCCGGTCGGGTCGAGCGTCCGCTTCACCGACGCCAGCACGTCCAGCCCGAGCGCCCCGATCTCGGCTTCCAGGTACGGCGCGTGGTCGGCGCCGACGGCGTGGTGGTGGCTGATCGTGCCGAGCCCGGCGATGGCCTCGCTCGCGGCGGCCTTGGCGACCTGCCACTGGCCGATCGGGTCGGCCGCGTCCCGTGCCGCCACCGCGGTGAAGTACAGCGAGGCGCCGGTCTCGTAGGCGTGCGAGATGTGGCACATGACCACGCAGTCGCCGAGCGCGTCGACCAGTGCCGAGCGCACGGCCGTGCGCAGCTCCGACACCTTCGACCAGTGCGTCGCCGTCTCCAGCGTCTCCACGCACACGCCGACCTCCATCAACGCGTCCCGCTGGCGGGGCCCGTTGAACCGGCCGTGCCGCCACGTCTCGCCGAGCGCCTTGCCCAGGGACACCAGTTCGAGCCCCCGCAACGTCTCCGCGCGCCTGCGCTTGACCTCCCGGTCGGACGCCCCGTGCCAGCCGAGGACGAGCAGGCACGGCTGCCGCACACCCCGTGCGCGCAGGTAGGCCTTGAGCGCGTTGACCTTCCAGCCGCCGGACAGGGCCAGCGACACCTCGGTTTCGTCCACATCGGACAGCCGGGTCACGTCGGCGAGCACCCGCCGCTGCGCCAGACGCCGCACGACGTCCGACCCGCGTTCCCAGCCGTCCACCACGAAACCCTCGTACCGCTCGACCTCCGGCCGGGGCCGCACGCGCAGCGCGACCTCCGTGATGACGCCGAACGCGCCCTCGCTGCCGACGACCAGCTGCTTGAGGTCCGGCCCGGCGGCGGACGCGGGCGCGCTGCCCAGCCGCCACTCGCCGACCGGCGTGGCCAGCCGCACGCCCTCGACCACGTCCTCGAACCGGCCGTAGCCGCAGGACGCCTGACCGGCCGACCTGGTCGCGGCGAACCCGCCGATGGTGGCGCGCTCGTAGGACTGCGGCACGTGCCCGATGGTCAGGCCGTGCGCGGCGAGCAACCGTTCCGCCTCCGGCGCGGGCAGTCCGGCCTGGAGCACGGCGAGGCGGGACACCGGGTCGACCTGCACCAGCTTGTCCAGCCGGTGCAGGTCCAGCGCGATCACCGCCGCCTTGTCACCGCGCCACGCGTTCACGCCGCCCACGACCGACGTGCCGCCGCCGAACGGCACCACGGCCAAGTCGTGCTCGACGCACGCCTGCAGCACCTCGACGACCTGCTCGGGTGACGCGGGCAGCACCACCGCGTCCGGCACGGCGAGTTCACCGTCGCCGCGCTGTCGCAGAAGGTCCACATAGGACAGTCCGCCGGCACGACCCAGCCGCGAGTCGCGGTCCACCCGCACGTAGCCGGGGCCGACGACGGCGTCCAACGAGGCCCGCGCGGCGTCGCTCAACGCCGACTCGGGGACGTCCGGCGTGCGCGCCGGGGTGCGGACGTCACCCAGCCCGGTCCGTTCGCGCAGCCACTTCAGCGCGTGCGGCGGGAGCGAGCCGGTGGTGGGTGTCCAACTGCCCCGGAGGGTGTGGTCGATGCGCTCGGTCACCGCTACAGTGTGACACATGACGTCTCAACGTCACAGTGATGACGCGCTCCTCGACGCGGCCCGCGACTGCGTGGTCGAGGTCGGGGTCCGCCGCACCACGCTGACGGACATCGCCAAACGCGCCGGCGTGAGCCGGATGACCCTCTACCGCCGGTTCCCCGACGTGGGCACGCTGGTCCGGGCGTTGATGACCAGGGAGTTCACCGCCCTGCTCCAGCGGATCGAGGTGACCGGCGACAACGCCAGGCAGCGGCTCGTGGCGCAGGCCATCGCGGGCATCCGGCTGCTGGCCGCCGACCCGCTGCTGCGGCGCGTGCTCGACCTCGACGCCGAGCTGATGCTGCCCTACCTCGTGCACCGGCTGGGCAGCACGCAGAAGCTGGTCGAGGCGTTCCTGGTCGCGCAGGTGGAGCAGGGCCACGCGGACGGCTCGATCCGGCCCGGCTCCGCCGCCGCCCAGGCCCGCCTGGTCCTGCTGACGACGCAGTCGCTGGTGCTGTCGATCCGGCCCGCGACCACGGACCTGGACTTCGAGGAGCTGCTGGCCGAGCTCGCCGCTTACCTGGACGGGGCGCTGTCGTGAGCACGTCGTTGAACGCCGCCCGCCGCCGGGCCGACCTCGACCACCTGACGTCGTCGCCGGTGGACCTGTTGGTGGTCGGCGGTGGTGTCACGGGCGCCGGTGTCGCCCTCGACGCCGCCTCGCGCGGCCTGTCGGTGTGCCTGGTGGAGGCGCACGACCTGGCGTTCGGCACGTCGCGGTGGTCGAGCAAGCTCGTCCACGGCGGCCTGCGGTACCTGGCGCAGGGCGAGGTCGGGCTGGCGTACGAGAGCGCGGTGGAGCGGGGCATCCTGATGACCCGCACCGCACCCCACCTGGTGCGGGCACTGCCGCAGCTGGTGCCGTTGCACGGCCGGGCGCACGACCCCGTCGTGATGGCCGGTCTGCGCGCGGGTGACGCGTTGCGGCGGCTGGCCCGCACGCCGTCGCGCGTGCTGCCGGGTCCGCGGCGGGTGTCGGCCGTCGAGGCGCTTGCCCTGGCTCCCGGGCTGCGGCGGGCGGACCTGCGCGGCGGGCTGCTGAGCTTCGACGGCCAGGTGGTCGACGACGCCCGGCTGGTCGTGGCGCTGGCCAGGACCGCCGCCGGCTTCGGCGCCCGGATCATCACCCGCGCCCGTGCGACCTCCCTGTCCGGCGACGGCGCGCACGTGGTCGACACGCTCACCGGCGCGTCCCTGCACGTCAAGGCACGCGCGGTGGTGAACGCCGCCGGGGTGTGGGCGGGCGACCTGGTGCCGGAGGTGAAGCTCCGCCCGTCCCGCGGCTCGCACCTGGTCCTCGCCGCGTCCACCGTCGGCGTGTCCAGCACGGCGCTGACGGTCCCGATCCCGGGCACCCGCAACCGTTACGCCCTGGTCCTCCCCCAACGCGACGGTCGTGTCTACATCGGACTGACCGACGAGCCGGTGGACGGCCCGATCCCGGACGTGCCCACCGTTCCGCAGTCCGATGTGGACTTCCTGCTGACCGTCGCCTCCTCGGTCCTCGAACGCGACCTCACCACCGCCGACGTCCAGGGCGCGTTCGCCGGCCTGCGACCCCTGCTCGACACCGGTGCCGGTCCCAGCGCCGACCTGTCCCGCCGGCACGCCGTGCTGACCGCCGACGGCGTGACCACGGTGGTGGGCGGCAAGCTGACCACGTACCGCCGCATGGCCGCCGACGCCGTGGACGCGACGGCCCTCACCACCACCCGCTGCCGCACCGCGAACCTCCCGCTGGTCGGCACCGGCCCGCTCACCGGCCCACCCGACCTGACCTCGCGTTACGGCGCGGAGGCCGCCGCCGTCGCCCGGATCGGCGAGGTCGCCTGGGCCGTCCGCCACGAGGGCGCCCTGACCGCCGACGACGTCCTGGACCGGCGCACCCGCACCGGCCTCGTCCCGGCCGACCGCGCCGCCGCCGAACCCGCCGTCACCGCCGAGGTCACCGCCGAACTGGCCGCCCAGACCACCGCCTGAACGTTCAACTCACCCGTTCCGAACGTAGGACACACGCGTTCCGAACGTAGGACACACGCGTGTGTCCTACGTTCGGAACGACCGTGTCCTACGTTCAGGTACCCCGAGTTCAACGTTCGGAACGGGCGCGGGCACGCGAAAGGGGACCTCCGCGGAGGTCCCCTTCGGCGTCTGTCAGGTCACTCGCCGATGATCGGCTTCGCGGCCTTCGGCGGCTCCTCGATCAGGGCCTCGCCCTCCAGTCGCACCTTGCGCTGGTGGTCCTTGCCGTCACCGCCCTGGCCGGGTGCGCCCATCATCGGCGCGCCCATCATGCCCATGCCGCCGGCGGCACCGGGACGTCCACCGCCCGCACCGGCCGCACCGGCACCGGCGGCGCCACCGGCCGGCACGCCCTGCGCACCGAGCACGCCGGACGAACCACCGGCCTGGAGGGTGGAACCACCGGCGCCACCGCCACCGGAACCGCCCGCGAAGCCACCGCCACCGCCACCACCGGCGAAGCCACCACCGCCACCGCCACCGAACCCGCCACCGGCACCGCCGCCCGCGGGCACGCCGCCCGGCAGGTCGGCCGACACCGGTCGGACCGGGGGCACGGTCGGCATGGTCGGCACGGAAGACCCACCACTACCCGTCGTGTACGTCGTGTCGCCGAACGAAGGCGGCGACGGAACCCGACCGGAGCCCGAACCACCGTCCGGCACCCACCGGCCCGGCTCCCAGTGCCCGCCGCCGGAGCCGCCCGAACCACCGGAACCACCCCGACCACCGGAACCACCCGAACCGCCACCGACCGTGGGAGGACGGCTCACCACCGGACCGCTCGGACCACCCGGGTAGGCACGGCCCGGCTCCGGCGCACCCGTGCCCGGCCCGTAACCACCGCCGCCCAGCGACGGCGGACGGCTCACCACGGGACCGATCGGGCTGGGACCGCCCGACGGGATGGTCGAACCACCGGGGTCGTTGGTGTAGCGCTGGTTCGCTCCCCGGTCCATGTCGTTGAGCTGCCGCTCGTCGAGCCCGAGCCCGCCCTGCGACAACCTCGGCCCCGAACCGCCACCGCCACCGGCACCCCGGTTGGACGACGTCATCGCGGTGATCGCCTGCAGGATCTGCTTGGCGGTCTGGGCGATCTGCGCGACCGACTTGATCAGGTCGATCAGCTTCTTGAGCGAGTTGGCGAGCTTCTGCAGGAAGTCGGCGAGCTTCTTGGCGTAGTTGCACGCCATCTGCACGATGTCCGCGATCGCCGCGCCGATCGCCGCGCCGAAGGTCAGGAACGACGCCGCCAGCCACTGGATGATCTTCATGACCATCTCGGACACGGCCTGGCTGATCAGGTCCATGATGGTCTTGCGCACGGTCGCCACGAGCTCGCCCGCGCCCTTGGCCGCGCGCGAGATGCCCTGCGTGGCCTTGGACAACGTCTCCAGCCCGGCGGCGTGCTTCTTGCTCGCCGCGCGGTAGCCGTCGGCGGAACGGCCGCGCCAGGTCCGCGTCTCCTCCACCGACGTGCGCCGGTAGTCGGCGACGATGCCCTCGATCTGCTTGGCGGCGGACGCCCAGCTGTCGGACATCTTCCGGATCGCCTGCGGGTCGCCCAGCAGCGCGTCGAACGGCTCGCGAAGGAAGTCGACGTGCTGGATGGCCCAGCTGAACCCGGCGGACAGGAAGCCCGACAGCGGGTTGGCGGCCAGGCCGACGATGCCCATGGCGGTGTTGGCCATGCCCAGCCCGGCCTGGACCCAGTCGCCGCGCTCGACCGCCGCGACGGTGCCCTGCACGTCGCTGATCAAGTGCGAGGGGTCGCGGCCCTGGGTGGTGGCTTGCGCGTTCATCCCCGTGCCCTTCCGCTGAAGCCGAACGCGTTGTCGAGGTCGACGTTCTCGTAGAGGTCGGCGACCTCCTTGAGGCCCTGGCACATGTCGGCGATGGTCTCCGTGGCCTGGCCGAGGATGTCCTGGGACGAGCCCGCCGTCTTGAGCAGGAACTGCGCCAGGAACGAACCGAACACGCCGAAGGCTTCGGTCGACAGCGACGGGTCAGCGGTCTTGGTGGCCGAGAGCATCCGCTGCGTCAGCTGGTCGACCGTGCCAGCGTGCGCCCGGATCTCCTCCGGGCTCACGTTGAACGAGTCGAACATGGTCATCTACCCCCTGCTCAGGCCATGACATCGGGTGGGTTGGTGAAGTAGTCGTCATCGGGCCTGGTGTCTCGACGCTGGATCTCCGGCTCCGGTTCCACGGCGTCCGTGCCGTCACCCGAATAGCCGTTGGGCATCTTCGCCTTCACGAACTCCAGCGCGGGGCTGTCCCCGACGAACTCGGTCATGATCTCGACGACCCGGCCCGCCGCGGCGCGCTGCGCCTGGGCGACCGCGGTCATGATCGCGCCGGAGATCCGCTCGGGGTCCTCGCCGCGCAGCTGCGGGCGCAGGATCAGGTCGGTCAACGCGCCCGAGGCGTTGACCGTCACCGTGATCAAGCCGTCCGGTGACGTCGCGCTACCGCCGACACCACCGAGCTGGGACTCGGCCTGCGCGGCGTTCCGCTTGGCCTGCTCGATCTTCTCTCCGTACTGCGCGAGCCACTGGTCCGGCTCCATGTTCACCCCTCACGGCAACGGGGCTTGCGGCCCTACTGCACAATTCGACCCGTCGACCCTCGATTCGGTTCCCGGCGACGTATCGTTTCACCGAAACGTGATTTCCCGCGCCACCGTCCGGCGGATACCGCCGTTCGGCCTATTCTGTGAATTGTTTACTTGCCGTTCTGTTGGGTTTTCGCAACACTTCGTAGCATGAGTCCGGTGCGCCGGGGCCTCGGCCGGCCCATCCACAACCGGATCGGGGTGCTGCGGGTCGAGCGGGGGATGACCAGGGCGGAGCTGGCCGAGGCGGTGGAGGTCAACCCCCAGACGATCGGCGCGCTGGAGCGGGGCGACCACTACCCGAGCCTCGACCTGGCGCTGCGGATCTGCGACGTGTTCGGCCTGCCGGTGGAGGCGGTCTTCAGCCGCACGCCGTTCAAGCCGTTGTCCACGCAGGTCTACGGCTAGGCCGGGCACGTCGAGCACGACCGGTCGCGACAGGAGGAGAGCACGTGGCACAGGGAGTGCTGGAGATCGACCGGGTCTCCAAGCGCTACGGGGAGGTCGTCGCGCTCGACGGGATGACCTTCGACGTGCGGGCGGGCGAGCTGTTCGGGTTCGTCGGCAGCAACGGCGCGGGCAAGACCACCACGATGCGCATCGCGCTGGGCGTGCTGGCCGCCGACTCGGGCGAGGTGCGGTGGAACGGCGAGCCGATCACGTTCGAGACCCGGCGCCGGATCGGCTACATGCCCGAGGAACGCGGCCTCTACCCGAAGATGAAGGTGCTCGACCAGCTCGTCTACCTGGCGGAGCTGCACGGCCTGTCGACCAACGCCGCCCACCGGAGCGCCGAGAACTGGATCGCCCGGCTCGGCCTGCGCGACCGCCGGCACGACGAGGTGCAGAAGCTCAGCCTCGGCAACCAGCAACGCGTGCAGCTGGCCGCGGCGCTGGTGCACGAGCCGGACGTGCTGGTGCTGGACGAGCCGTTCTCCGGCCTGGACCCGGTCGCGGTGGACGTGATGAGCACCGTGCTGCGGGAGAAGGCGGCGAGCGGCGTGCCGGTGGTGTTCTCCAGCCACCAGCTCGACCTGGTGGAGCGGTTGTGCGACCGGGTCGGCATCGTGCGCAGCGGCACGCTCGTGGCGTCCGGCACGGTCGAGGAGCTGCGCGCGGGCGGCGAGTCGAAGCTGGTCGTGGACGCGCCGCTGGCGCCCGCGGGCTGGGCCGACCACCTGCCGGGCGTGCTTTCGGCGCACACGTCGTCCGGCCGCACGGTCCTGGACGTCACGGCGGACGTGGACGACCAGGCCGTGCTGCGCGCCGCCCTGGGCACGGGTCCGGTGCACGAGTTCTCCCGGCAGCGGCCGTCGCTGACCGAGTTGTTCCGCAGCGTGGTGACCGAGGAGTCCGCGGCATGAGCAGCCTCACCCCCGGGCGGGCGGTGTTCCTGGTCTCGCGCCGGGAGTTCCTGGGCAAGGTGCGCACGAAGTCGTTCGTCTGGGGCACGCTGGTGATCGTCGCCGTGATGGCGGGCTACCTGCTGCTGCAGAGCGTGCTGTTCGACGACGCCGAGCGCGACCGGGTCGCGTTGAGCGGGCAGGCCACCGTGCTCGCCGAGCCGTTGAAGCAGACCGCCCGCTCGTTCGGCCGCGAGGTGGAGACGGTCGACGTGTCCGATCCGGCGGCGGCCGAGGAGCGGGTGCGGTCCGGTGACGTGGACGCGTCGATCACCGGCGCGTCGGACGACCTGCGCGTGGTGGTGAAGGACTCGCTGGGCGAGGAGCTGCGCAACTCCATCGACCTGCTGGTCAAGCAGCAGGTGCTGGACGCGCACTTCGCCGAGGCGGGCGTGGACCCGGCCGAGGTGGCGCGCAACCTCGAACGCGCGAGCGTCGACGTGGTGGCGCTGGAGCCGCGCGACGAGCAGCGCGGCCAGCGGCTGGTGATCGGTCTGGTGATCGCCGCGCTGCTGTACTACTCGCTGCTGGTCTACGGGACGATGGTGGCGCAGGGCGTGGTGGAGGAGAAGTCCAGCCGGGTGGTGGAGATCCTGCTGGCGACGCTGCGGCCGTGGCAGCTGCTGCTGGGCAAGGTCGTGGGGCTGGGCGCGGTGGGGCTGCTGCAGCTGGTCGTGATCGGCGGTATCGGGCTGGTGCTGTCGTCGCTGTCCGGCGTGGTCGACGTGGCGGGCGTGGCCGGTGGCGCGCTGGCCACCGGGGTGTTGTGGTACCTGCTCGGTTTCTTCTTGTACGCCACGGTGTTCGCCGCGGCGGCGTCGTTGGTGTCGCGGCAGGAGGAGCTGCAGTCGGTGCTGACGCCGATCAGCATGTCGATCGTGATCGCGTTCGTGCTCGGCATCAACCTGATGATCAGCGACCCGACCGGGACTGCGGTGACGGTGCTGTCGCTGCTGCCGCCGTTCGCGCCGATCCTGATGCCGGGCCGGATGGCGATGGGCGTCGCGCCGACGTGGCAGGTGCTGCTGGCGATCGTGCTCGCGCTGGCCGCGGTCGCGGCGATCACGTGGCTGGGAGGCAAGGTCTACTCGAACGCGGTCCTGCGCACGGGCGCCCGCGTGCGGCTGCGGGAAGCGCTGCGCTAGCCCTTCACCGCGGCGTAGCGCGCGAGTGCTTCCCGGCGCTCGTGCGCGTGGTCCACGATCGGGTCGCGCGGCTGGTGCACCGCCTTGCCCGGCACGTCCCGCAGCTCGGGCACGTACCGGCGCACGTAGTCGCCGTCCGGGTCGAACTTCTCGCCCTGCGCCACGGGGTTGAAGACCCGGAAGTACGGCGCCGCGTCCGTGCCGGTGCCCGCGGCCCACTGCCAGCCGTGCTGGTTGGACGCGAGGTCGCCGTCGACCAGGTGGCGCAGGAAGTGCCGGGCTCCCCACCACCACGGCAGGTGCAGGTCCTTGACCAGGAAGCTCGCCACGACCATCCGGACCCGGTTGTGCATCCAGCCCTCGGCCAGCAGTTGCCGCATCCCGGCGTCCACGAACGGGTAGCCGGTCCGACCCGCGCACCACGCCTCGAACCGCTCTCGGTCGTCGTCCAGCGGCATCCGGTCGAACGCGCGGTTGTAGTTGCGGCGCGCGGAGTCCGGTCGGTGCCACAGGACGTCGGCGTAGAAGTCGCGCCACGCGAGCTCGGTGCGGAACGCCGCCGGGCCCGCGCCGCGCCCGAGGTCGGCGAGCAGCGTCCGCGGGTGCACCACACCCCACTTCAGGAACGCGGAGAACCGGCTGGTGCCGTCCAGGTCCGGCCGGTCGCGGCGGGTGGCGTAGTCGGGCAGCTTCTCGTCGCGGAACGCCTCCCACAGCGCTCGGACGTCCGGGAGCGCCTCGCCCGCCGGCAGGTCGCGCCCGAGGTCCGACCGGATCCAGTCCACCGATGACGCGTCGGTCTCGGCGGGTGGGCGCCACCCGTGGTCCAGCCAGGCCTTGTAGAACGGCGTGAACACCCGGTACGGCGTGCCGTCGGCCTTGGTGATGCGCCCCGGCGTGACCGCGTAGGGCGACCCCACGCGCACCAGACCGACCCGTCGCGCGACCGCCGCGTCACGCGTGCGCCCGTACGGCCCGGCGTCCGCGGAGACGTGCACGGAGGACGCGCCGACCTCCGCCGCCACCCTCGGCACGACGTCCACCGGATCGCCCTCGACCACGACGAGCCGCCCGCCCAGTTCGGCGTCCAACGACCGCAGGCACCGGTGCAGGAACTCGACCCTCGGCCGGCCGGAGGCCTTCAGCAGCACGGGGTCGAGCACGAACAGCGCCAACGCCCGTGACGCCCGCTCGGCCGCCGCGAGGAGCGCGGGGTGGTCGGCGGTCCGCAGGTCGCGGCGGAACCACACCACGGTCGAGGAGTCCACGGACCGACCCTAGGAGCGCCACCGGCGCCGTGCACGACGAGCGCCCGGCGCCGGCCGTGCCGCGCCGGCAGCGGAAAGGCCCGCACCGACAACCGGTGCGGGCCTTCGTCGAGAAGCGGTCAGCGCTGGTCGAGCGGCACGAACGAGCGCTCCGGCGAGCCGACGTAGACCTGCCGCGGACGGCCGATCTTGGTGGCCGGGTCGGAGATCATCTCGCGCCAGTGCGCGATCCAGCCGGGCAGCCGGCCCAGGGCGAACAGCACGGTGAAGAACTTGGTCGGGAAGCCCATCGCGCGGTAGATGAGGCCGGTGTAGAAGTCGACGTTGGGGTAGAGCTTGCGCTCGACGAAGTAGTCGTCGGCGAGCGCGGTCTCCTCCAGCGCCTTGGCGATGTCGAGCAGCTCGTCGGACGCGCCGAGCTTGCCGAGGATCTCGTCGGCCGTCTTCTTGATGATCGCGGCACGCGGGTCGTAGTTCTTGTAGACCCGGTGGCCGAAGCCCATCAACCGGACGCCGTCCTCCTTGTTCTTGACCTTCTTCACGAACGCGGAGACGTCACCGCCCTCGCGGCGGATCTTCTCCAGCATCTCCAGCACCGCGGAGTTCGCGCCGCCGTGCAGCGGGCCGAACAGGGCGTTGATGCCGGCCGAGATGGACGCGAACAGGTTCGCCTCCGACGAGCCGACCAGGCGCACGGTCGACGTGGAGCAGTTCTGCTCGTGGTCGGCGTGCAGCACGAAGAGCAGGTCGAGCGCCCGCACCAGGTCGGGGTCGACGTCGTAGGGCTCGGCCGGGAAGCCGAACGTCATGCGCAGGAAGTTGTCCACCAGACCCAGGGAGTTGTCCGGGTACAGGAACGGCTGGCCCACGGACTTCTTGTAGGCGTAGGCCGCGATGGTGGGGACCTTGGCCAGCAGGCGGATGGTGGAGATCTCGACCTGGTTGGCGTCGAACGGGCTGAGGCTGTCCTGGTAGAACGTCGACAGCGCGGACACCGCCGAGGACAGCACGGGCATGGGGTGGGCGTCACGCGGGAAGCCGTCGAAGAACCGTTTCAGGTCCTCGTGCAGCAGCGTGTGCCGGTTGATCTTGGAGGAGAACTCCTCCAGCTGGGCCTGGGTCGGCAGCTCGCCGTAGATCAGCAGGTAGCTGACCTCGATGAAGTTGGACTTCTCGGCGAGCTGCTCGATCGGGTAGCCGCGGTAGCGCAGGATGCCCGCGTCACCGTCGATGTAGGTGATCTCGGAGGAGCAGGACGCGGTGTTGACGAACCCGCTGTCCAGGGTGACCAAGCCGGTGGTGGCCAGCAGCTTGCCGAGATCGATACCGGGCGCACCCTCGGTGGCCGGTACTACCTTCATCTCGTGCTCTCCGCCCGGATGGCGCAGCGCGACGGTACGGGTGTCGTTCGGCGCAGTCGTCGCGTCGGGCATGCAGAGTCCCTCTCACGCTAGGGCGGGGTGGCTCATGCGGGTCTCGCACGCACGCGCGCGGGCGTGGGATCGCCCCGCACCGCAGCACCACCCCGTTGGGGTCCTGTCAGTTCTCCCACGCTAGTCAGAGGACGACCCTCAACACAGTCGCGGTGTGAACCGATTCTGTGAGATGGGACCGGCATCACATCCGGATGCATGGGTGGCTAGCGTGCATCCACCACCGTAGCCCTTATGGGCTGTTTATCCACCTCACACGGGGTGAGAGCTAGGTCATCTCCAGCTCGCGTTTGAAGGGCGGCTCCGCGCCCGCGCGGGAGCACGTGATGGCCGCCGCGGCGCCCGCGTAGGCCAGCGCCTCGCCCCACTTGCCGGCGTCCAGACCTCGGACAGCCTCGACGGACAGCGCGTCGTGGTCGTGCAGCCAGGCCAGCAGCGCGCCCTGCACGGTGTCGCCCGCGCCGATCGTGTCGGCCACGTCCACGGGCGTGGGTGGGACGCGGATCACGTCGCCGGCGGCGGTCAGCACGGCCAGCCCGTCCCCGCCGCGGGTGAGCACCACGGCGGCCGGTCCCGCGCCCTGCCAGTCGCGCACGACCTCCAGCACGTCGTCCTCGGGGGCGTCCGCGGGCAGGTCGGCCAGCCACCGCGCGTCCTCGACGGACACCTTCAGCAGGCCCACGTGCGGCAGCCACGAGTCGTACCGGTCGCGGTAGGCCATCGGGTCGTGGATGAGGCCCGCACGGATGTTCGGGTCGAGCACGGTGAGCGCGCCGCGCTCGGCCTCGCGCCACAGCACCCGCTCGTACGTGCTCGCGCCCGGCTCCAGCACCAGCGACAGCGTGCCGAACGAGACGGCCTTCGTCCCGGCGGGCAACGGGCCCGGGTCGGTCACCTGGCGGTCCGCGGTGCCCTCGACGTAGAACGAGTAGCGCGCCGAGCCGTCGTCGGCCAGCCCGACCACCGCCAGCGTCGTGGGCTGGTCGCCGCGCTGGACCAGGTCGGTGCGCACGTTCGAGGCGTGCAGGCGCGCCAGCAGCCGGTCGCCGAACAGGTCGGACGACACCCGCGACAGGAAGCTCACCGGCGCTTCGAGCCGTCCGGCGGCCACCGCCACGTTGTACGGGCCGCCGCCCAGCCGCGGCGACAGGTCGCCCTCGGGCGTGGGCACCAGGTCGACCAGCGCCTCACCTGCAACGACGATCACGACTGGCTCCGTTCTCTCCGCAACCCGTCCAGCAGCAGTTCGCCCAGCGCGGTGAACGCCTCGGCGTCCGACACACCCGCGCGCCGGGGCAACACACCGGTCTGGATGCCCTCGATGAGCAGACCGGCCATCTCGGCGATCAGCGTCGCATGCACGTCCCGGAACACCCCGTCGCGGACACCCTCCTGGATGAACTCGCGGATGCGCTCGGCCGCGGCGCGGGCGTTGCGCTCGTAGGTGCTGCGCGTGGGTGCGAACGCGGACACGTCGGTGATGAACTGGGCCGACGCGCGGCGCAGCTCGTCGGCCGCGCCCGCCAGGTAGGTGCCGACGCGGGCGCGCACGTCGTCGATGTCGGCGATGCGCTGCTCGATCCGCTCGGCCGCGCCCTTGAAGTACCGGCCGACGACCCTCACCGCGAGCTGTTCCTTGCTCGCGGCCAGCGCGTACAGGGTGGACTTGGAGCAGTGCAGGCGGGCAGCGAGGTCGTCCAGCGTGAAGTGCGCGAACCCCTCGGCGAGCACGAGCGCCTCGAGCCGGCCCAGCAGCTCCACCTGCCTGGGCGTCGGCGGTCGGCGCGCGATCGAGGTCATAGGCGGCAACTCTGTCACAGTGCCTGGCTCCAGTACTGGAGTACGTCCTACAGTACTGTCGACAGTACCCCGTGATCCGGAGGTCGACGATGCCCGCCGAGCGACTGCTGCCCACCACCGAGGCCGAGGACCTGCTCGACCTGGTCCGCGAGATCGCGCGTGACGAGCTCGCACCGCACGCCGCCGAGGCCGAGGAGCACTCCCGGTTCCCGCGCGAGGCGTTCCGGCTGCTCGGCAAGACCGGGTTGCTGGGGCTGCCGTACCCGGAGCGGTTCGGCGGCGGCGAGCAGCCGTACGAGGTGTACCTGCAGGCGTTGGAGGAGGTCGCGTCGGCGTGGATGTCGGTCGCGGTCGGACTGTCGGTGCACGTGATGTCCAGCTACGCGTTGGCGACGTTCGGGGACGACGCGCAGAAGTCGCGCTGGCTGCCGGACGCGTTGGCGGGTGACCAGCTCGGCGGTTACGCGTTGTCCGAGACGCACGCCGGGTCGGACGCCGGTGCGCTGTCCACGCGTGCCGTGCGCGATGGCGACCACTACACCGTGAACGGCACGAAGGCGTGGATCACGCACGCCGGGGTCGCGGACTTCTACACGTTGATGGCGCGCACGTCGGACGACGGCGGCAAGGGCGTCAGCTGCTTCTTCGCGCCCGGCCACGTCGACGGTCTGGTCGCCGCCAAGCCGGAGCGCAAGATGGGCCTGACCGGCTCGATCACCGCGCAGCTGTCGTTCTCCGACGTGCGGCTGGACGCCGACCGCCTGATCGGGGCGGAGGGTGACGGCCTGAAGATCGCACTGTCCGCTTTGGACTCGGGCCGCCTGGGCATCGCCGCGTGCGGCGTGGGTCTGGCGCAGGCGGCGCTGGACGAGGCCGTGGCCTACGCCAAGCAGCGCACCCAGTTCGGCCGCGCGATCATCGACTTCCAGGGCTTGGAGTTCCTGCTCGCCGACATGGCCGCCGCCGTGGAATCCGCCCGTGCCACCTACCTCGCCGCCGCCCGCCGCCGCGACCGCGGCCTGCCGTTCACCCGCCAGGCGGCGATCGCCAAACTGGTCTGCACCGACACCGCGATGAAGGTGACGACGGACGCCGTGCAGGTCCTGGGCGGCGCCGGCTACACCCGCGACTTCCCGGTGGAGCGCTACATGCGTGAAGCCAAGGTCCTGCAGATCTTCGAGGGCACCAACCAGATCCAACGCCTGGTCATCGGCCGCACCCTCCGCTGACCCCCCGTGAGTCGAACCTCCAGGTCCCGCGTGTCCCACGTTCAGGACCACCGTGTCCTACGTTCAGAACACCCGAGTTCAACACTCAGAACACGGCTCGCCGTCCTGAGCGTTGAACTCGGGGTACCGGAACGTAGGACACGCGCGTTCTGAACGTGGGACACGCGGGACCTGAGTGTTCGACTCTCGCGGGGGTCAGGGTTCGCGGTAGAAGGGGTTGGTGACGATTTCCTCGCCGTCGGCGTAGCGGTAGACCTCGCGGCCTTCCACGAAGACCTGCAGAGCTCGGCTCATCACGTCCAGCGGGTCGCCCGACCAGATCACGACGTCGCCGTCGAGGCCCGGGGTCAGGGAGCCCACGCGGTCGTCCAGGCCCATGATGCGGGCCGGGTTGACGGTGATCGACTCCAGCCCCACCCGCGGGTCCAGGCCTTCCTTCACGGCCAGCGTCACCTGGTGCACGAGGAAGTGGATGGGGACGACCGGGTGGTCCGTGGTGATCGCGATCCGCACACCCGCACGGGCCAGGATGCCGGGGTTGCGCAGCGAGCGGTTGCGGACCTCGACCTTCGAGCGGGACGTGAACAGCGGGCCGATGATCACCGGGACGTCACGCTCCGCCAGCAGGTCCGCGATCAGGTGGCCCTCGGTCCCGTGGTTGACGATGAGCCGGTAGCCGAACTCCTCCGCCAGCCGCAACGCCGTCGCGATGTCGTCGGCACGGTGGCAGTGCTGGCACCACGGCAGCTCACCCGACAGCACCCGCGCCAGCACCTCGGACGTGGTGTTCCGCTCGAACGCGCCGTCCTCGGCGGAGTCGCGCTTCGCCACGTAGTCCTGCGCCTTGACGAACGCGTCACGGATCACCGCCGCCACGCCCTGCCGCGTGGACGGCAACTTCTTCTGCTCCCCGTACACCCGCTTCGGGTTCTCGCCCAACGCGCTCTTCACGCTCACGGGGTTGCGCACGAGCATCTCGTCGGCCGTCCGGCCCCAGCACTTCACCGCCACGGTCTGCCCGCCGATGACGTTGCCCGACCCGGGCTTGACCACCGCGGTCGTGACGCCGCCGGCCAGGGCGTCGGCGAAGCCCTGGTCGGCGGCGTTGATCGCGTCCAACGCGCGCAGCCGGGCGCCGTTGGGGTCGGTCATCTCGTTGGTGTCCTGCCCGGCCCAGCCCTCGCCCTCCTCGTGCACGCCGAGGTGGCCGTGCGCCTCCACGAACCCGGGCAGCACCCAGCCGCCCGCCGCGTCCACGACCGGCACGCCGTCCGGCACCTCGACGTCGGCGCCGACCGCGACGATCTTCCCGTCCCGGATCAGGACCGTGCCGCCCTCGATCGGCTCTCCGACGACCGGGACGACGTACCCACCCGTGATAGCGACGTTCATAGTTAGCGACGCTAACGGTCTACGTCAGCGGGCGCAAACCCCACCGTCCGGCCCACGACTCGCCCGGCTCCAGCCACAGCAGGTCGACCCCGCTGTTCAACGCGTCCGGCGGGCACGTCATCGGCTCGATCGCCACCGCGCGACCGCGTCCGGGGAAGTTGTCCGGCGTGTAGACCTGCACCCACTTGAAGTCCGGGTCCGCCCACAACTCGACACCGCCGCCCGGCCCCTTCAGCACGTGCCGCACCAGCCCGTCCACCGGCTCGCACCCGCCGAACGCGGTGTCCAGCTTCACGCCTTCCAGCAGCCGCGCCACCCGGAAGTCGTAGTCGCCCGACACGGGCTCGGCCGGCCCGTTCGGGATCATGGTCTGCGGGTCGACCGGCAGCACGGTCGTGGCGGCCAGCGACAGCGACGTCTCGTCGGTCAACGACGCGCCTGCCCGCGGGTACGGGTGCGTGCCCACCCCGAACGGGGTCCGCTTGTCACCCACGTTGGTGACGCCGTGGGACACGGTCAGGCCGTTGTCGTCAAGCGCGTACGTGATGGTGGTGCGCAGCTCGACCGGCCAGCCGAGGCCCGCCACCGGCGTCTCCAGCGAGATCAGCGACCCGGTGTGCTCCACGGTGCCCCAGATCGCGCGGCGCACCAGGCCGTGGATGGCGTTGCCCCGCGCGGGCTCGCCGATCTCCAGCTGCTGCTCCTCGCCGTCGAGCACCCATCTGCCGCCCGCCGTGCGGTTGGGCCACGGCACCAGCACCGCGCCGCTGCCCATGGGCGGTTCGTCGTCGTACGTCTCCACGTACGGCACACCGCCGACCTCGTAGGACTTCAGTCCCGCACCCTCGGGTGCGATGACGGCGCGCGCCGCGCCGTGGGCGATCTCCAGCATGGGTCAGGAGCGTATCCGAGGGGCTCGCCCCTTGACGTAGTTACTAGACCGGTCTCTATAGTAAAACCATGCCAAGACGGACCGACACCCGTGAACGCATGGTGCGCACGGCGGCCGAGCTCTTCCGGGCGCAGGGTTACCACGCGACGGGCTTGAACCAGGTGCTCGCCGAGGGCGGCGCGCCCAAGGGCTCGCTCTACTTCCACTTCCCGGGCGGCAAGGAGCAGTTGGCGGCGGAGGCGGTGACGTTGGCGGGCAACGAACTGTGCGACGCGCTCGCCGCCGTCCTCGACTCCGAGCCCGACTCCTCGAAAGCGCTTGCCCAAGCACTGGAACTCCTCGGCCGCGACCTGCTGGCTTCGGACTTCCGCAGCGGGTGCCCCATCGCCACCGTCGCGCTCGACGCCGCATCGGACAGCGAACCGATCCGCGTCGCCTGCGAGGACGTCTACGCCCGGTGGCAGCGCCTCATCGCCGCCCGAACCGGTGACGACGACCTGGCGACGGTCGTGCTGGCCGCCATCGAGGGCGCCCTCCTGCTCGCCCGCACCCGCCGTTCGCTCGAACCCCTCCACGCCGTCGGCGCCCGCCTGGGCGCTTTCCTGGGAAGGCCGAGGCCAAACCGCATTCGCCCACCACCACCGCTTTCTACGCGCAGGCGGTGATCTCGTTCGCCGTCTCGCTCGTCGCCGTCGGGCTCGGTGTCGCCTACCTGCCGGTCGACGGCTGGGTCCGCGCGTTCCTGGCCCTCGGCCTGCTGTTCACCGTCACGTCGGCGTTCACGCTGGCCAAGTGCATCCGCGACCGGCAGGAGGAGACCTACGTGGTGAGCCGGGTCGACCAGGCCCGGCTGGAGAAGCTGCTCGCCGAGCACGACCCGTACCGGGTGGAAACGGCCTGAGCACTAGGGCGATCTCCCACCACGCGGGAGGAGCACCCGACATGACGGCCGACGCTCTCGACGGCATCGACGACGTCGACTGGGCCTCACTGGGCCACGCGTACGGCTCGGCGGAGGACGTGCCGGGAGTTTTGCGCGACGCGGTCGGGGCGGACGAGGAACTCGCCCGCGACGCGATCGAGCACCTGTACGGCAGCGTCTACCACCAGGGCACGCTGTACTCGGCGACGCCGTGGGCGGTGCCGTTCGTGGCCCGGCTCGCCGCCGATCCCGGCACGCCCCGACGCGCCCACCTGGTCAACCTGCTCGGGGCGATCGCCAAGTCCGAAGACGCCAGGCCCGAGGTGCTCGCGGACGTGCGCACGGCGCTCGCCCGCGAGACCTCGCGGCTGCTGCCGTTGCTGGACGACCCGGACGACGACGTCCGGCACCTCGCCACCCACCTGCTCGGCCACCTCCCGCGGTCGACCGCCGCCGAGGTCGTGCCCGCGCTGCGCGCGCGACAAGAGCGCGAGACGTCACCGCTCGTGCTGGCCGGGCTGCTCGCCGCGGCCGTGCGCCTGTCCCCTGCCGACAGCGCCGAGTGGCCGGCGGGTGAACTGGCGCCGAACCGACCGGCCGCCGCCAGTGCCGGCGCGTTGTGGGCGATCGCCGACGCCGGGCTGCCGTGGCCGGACGCCGCCACCGACGCGGTGATCCGCCTCTGGCTCGACGGCGAGCCGCTGAAGGGCTGGATCTGGTCGCACGACCCGTTCTCCCACATCGTCGCGCGGCTCGACCGCGCGTCCTTCACCCGGATCTGCCGGGCGCTGTTCGAGCGGGGCGGTGCCGACGCCGCGCGCACCGCGATCCGCACGGCGTACCAGCGGTGCGTGCGATCACGTTCCGCGCGCGAGGAATTCGCGCCGCTGCTGGCGGCCGGGATCGACCACCCCGACGTCCAGGTCCGCGTCGCCGCCGCCACCGCCGTGCGGGACGTGACCGCCGCCGCTGCCCTGGCCGCCGACTCCCTCGCCGCTCTCGTCGCCGACCCGAGGGCGGCGGACGACGGCTCGCCCGAGGCCCGGCTGGTCGAGTTGGCGTTCGAAACCCTGATCGGACTGGGCGATCCGCGCTGGCACGCGCCGTTGGCCACCGCGCTCACCGCGGGCCGCGTGACCTCCGACGGGCTCCACCTGCTGATCGACATCGGCGTGCCGTGCGACCCGGCCCTGCTGGCCGCGGTGCGCGACCGGCTGGCCGCGCTGCCTGCCCAGTGGTCGTCGGAGCGCGGCGGGTACGACGGGCTGCAGAGCCGGATGCAGTGGCACAACGAGGTCAACGCCCTGACCCGGCTGCCGCACCACTGGGGCCCGGACGCGGCGGACGCCGTCCCCGAACTCGTCCGCTTCGTCCCGCACGACGAGTGGTGGGCGGTGCGGGCGATCGGCGCCATCGGACCGGCGGCGTCGGCCGCGGTGCCCGCGCTGGCGCAGGTCCAGGACGACCCGACGGCGAAGTGGGAGCGTCGGCTGGACTACGCGCAGGCCCTGAGCGCCGTCACCGGGGACGTCAGCCGGTTGAGCGGCCTCGTCGCCGAGGCCGTCGCCGCCGGCGAAACCGTGGCCGCCGCACGGGTGGCGCTGAACCGCGGACTTCCCCTCGACGGCATCATCCCCGCGCTGCGGGACATCGCCGGCACGCCCACCAGTGACGAACACGCCATCATGGACCGGATCGAGGCCGCCAAGCTGCTGCTGGACGCCGACGCCGCCGGACCCCAGGACGCCGCAGTGCTCAGCGCCGCCGCGGACGCCCTCGACGCGGGCAAGTTCGCGGCCGAGGTGGCCGACCTCACCGGCCGGCTGGGACCGGCCGCCGCCGACCTCGTCCCCGGCCTGCGGGCGGCGCTGCTGCCCGACGACCGTCTCGCCTCCCACCCCGCCGCACTGCCACTGCGCATGCTGACCGGCAACCATCGCACCTTCCACCCCGTCGCGCTGGCACTGCGCCGCCTGACCGGCGACACCGAGCCGCTCGTGGAGGCGGTGCGACTGAAGTTCCCCTACTGGGGTGTCGGGCCGTGGCTCGTGGAGTCGCTGCGGGAACTGGGCGCCGACGCCGCCCCGCTCCTGCCGATGCTCCGCGAACTGGCGCACGGCGACGACGCGATCTCCCTCTTCAGCGGCGTCGAGGGCCAACAGGTCCGGCGGGACGAGGAGCAGCGCGGCCAACTCCTCGCCGTGCTGGCCGAACTCGGGCACTGAACGTCCGAAGAGGACCGTGGTGGGGACGCGAATCCCCACCACGGTCAACAGGTCACTTGGACAACTTCTCCGGGTTGAACGTGACCTTGCCGTGCACCACCCGGTTGATGAGCCAGAGGACCACACCGGCGGCGAGCAGGTACAGCGCGATCTCGTAGTCCGCCGACGCGCGGCCCGACAGCGGGCTCGCCAGGTACGCGCACGTGATGGCACCCAGCACCGGCACCCACGTCGGCGCGCGGAAGTGCTGGTGGTCGACCTTCTCCTTGCGCAGCACCAGGACCGCGATGTTGACGATGGTGAAGACCACCAGCAGCAGCAACGCCGTCGTGCCGCCGAGCTTGGCGATGTCGGCGGTCGACACCAGGATGATCGCGACGCCCGAGGTGAAGACGATCGAGATCCACGGCGTGCGGCGGAACGGGTGGACCGTGCCGAACACCTTCGGGATGATCCGCTCGTTCGCCATGCCGTAGACCAGCCGGCTGGCCATCAGCATGTTGATCAGCGCCGAGTTGATCACCGCGAACAGGCCGATCAGCGAGAAGATCCACAGCGGGAAGCCGGGCGCGCCGACCGTGACGACCCTCAGCAGCGCCGACGACCCGGCCTCGGACAGCTCGTCGGCCGGGATGAGCAGCGACGACGTGATCGCGACCAGCACGTAGATGATCGCCGCGATCACCATGCCCCACAGCATCGCGCGCGGGAAGATGCGGGCCGGTTCACGGCACTCCTCGGCCATGTTCACCGAGTCCTCGAACCCGACCATCGCGAAGAACGCCAACGCGGTGGCGGACGTGATCGCGACGAGCGCGCTCTGGCCCGGCGCCGGATCGACCTGGGTCAGCCGGCCCGGGTCGCCGTCACCCGCGAGCACCGCGTAGATGCCGATCGCGATGATGATGACCAGGCCGGACAGCTCGATGCACGTCAGCACGACGTTCGCCTTGACCGACTCCGAGACGCCCCGGAAGTTGATCAGCGCCAGGCCGACGATGAACAGGATCGCGACCAGCGTCGCGGACACCGTGAACGTGTCGGAGAAGAACTCCTTGATGACGGACTGCAGGTAGGTGCGCCCGAACGCGAGCGCGGCGGACGACGCCGAGGTGATGCCCGAGCTCATCACCGCGAACGCCACCATGAAGGTGAGGAACTGGATCTTGAAGGCACGGTTGGTGTACAGCGCCGCACCGGCCGCCCTGGGGTACTTGCCGACCAGTTCGAGGTAGCTGAACGCGGTCAGGAAGGCCACCACGAACGCGACCAGGAAGGGCAGCCACAGCGCGCCGCCGATCTTGCCCGCGACGTTGCCCGTGAGGGCGTAGATGCCGGTGCCGAGGATGTCACCGACCACGAAGAACAGCAGCAACTTCGGGCCGATGGCCCGTTTCAGTTCCGGTTGCGCCGGTGCGCTCGTCGCTTCCGCCATGCCGACTGAGTGTGCCGGATCACACTGGACCCGGATAGTCGGATCCGCGCACCTTGGGCAAGTCTTGATGTTCAGTCGCGCGCGGCGGCCCGCAGGTCGGCTTCGGCCTGCGCGATGGCCTCGTCCAGCGCTTCCCGGAACGCCGCGATCTGGTCGACCTCCAGCCGGACGCCGTCCACGCCCGAGGGCAGGAACACGTCGATCGCGCCGTCCTGCACTTCCAGGCTCAGCACGTCCTCCTTGTCCGAGTAGCACCGCAACAACCACTCACGCTTCGGCGAAGTCACCTTGATGATCGGCTCCATACCGAAAGATTTGCAGCCTTGCCACAATTCCGGCAATAACTCGTTCGAGTGACTGTCCTTGCAGTGCAATTTGCAAGCACCCTAGCTTGATCGCATGGCACGCCGCGCTGGACCATCCGCCCGTTCCCGCCGACTCGCACACGTCCTCCGAAAACTGCGCACCGCCGCCGGCCTCAGCATGGACGCCGTCGCCGAGTCCGTGGGCATGTCCGGGAGCAAGATCAGCCGCATCGAGTCGTCCGAGATCGGCGTCTACCTCGACGACTTGGAGAAGCTGCTCGACTGCTACAAGGTTGCGCGTAAACAACGCGTCGAACTCCTGGACCTCGCCCGGCACGCCGAGCAACGCGGCTTGTTGCGGATGACCAACCAAAACCTTCCCGAGGACTGGCAGACCTGGGCCGATTTCGAGGTTGAGGCCAGCTCACTGCTCAATTACGAACCCCTGATGATTCCCGGTCTTCTCCAGACCCCGGATTATGCCCGGTCGATCATCAAGGCCACGGGCCACACCCTCACGGATGCCCAAGTGGATGCTCTGGTTGCGAGCCGGATGGCCCGCCAAGGGTTGCTCAGCCGCAACACGCCGCTCAAGCTGAGCGTCATCATTGAGCAGAGCGTCTTGGAGCGCCCGTTCCACGACCAAGCGGCGCAGCGCCGCCAGATCCGGCACCTCATCGACGCGGGGGAACGCCCCAACATCACGGTGAGGGTTGTGCCGACCGACGCAGAACTGCACGGCGGTCTCAACGGGCCGTTCGTGATCCTGGAGTACGACGACGACCCGAGCCTGGTGCTGTTGGAGAACAAGGTCGCGAGCCTGTTCATCGACGAGGACGACCAGATCGAGGTGTTCGAGGCGACTTGGGCCGCGCTCCGGCGTTTGGCCTACACCGAGCAGGAGACGCTGGATTACCTGAAGGGCCTCGCGTGACACGATGGAGACATGACCCTGTGGCGTAAGAGTTCCCGCAGCAACAGCAGTGCGAACTGCGTGGAGGTGCTGTGGCGCAAGAGTTCCCGGAGCGCCAGCAGCGCCAACTGCGTCGAGGTGGCGCGTCTCCGGACCCGGGTGGCGGCGCGGGATTCCAAGAACCCGGCGCCGACGCTCAGCTTCCCCGCCGCCTCGTGGGAGCGGTTCCTGCGGGCCCAGTAGCCCGCCCGCGGCGACCTCGCCGGAGGGGTTGACGCCACCGCTCAGGGGTACCTCACCCGGTACCCCCGCGGCCGGGCGCGTGCCCGGCCGCGGGGCCTACCGAGAGGAGGCCCGCTGGTGGGTTCGACCGCCGTGGCCTACGCCGGCGTCGGTGTCGCGACCCTCTTGGCCGCGGTGCTGCCCCGGGTCGTCGGCCGGGCGCCCATCTCGATGCCGATGATCTTCCTGGGCGCCGGCGCGGTCGCGTTCACCGTCGTGGAGGGACTGCCCGACCCCGATCCGACCGAGCACGGCACGCTCACCCTGCACCTCACCGAGCTGTGCGTGATCATCTCGCTGATGGGCGCGGGACTCGCGCTCAACCGGCCGATCGGGCTGCGCCGCTGGTCGAGCACCTGGCGGCTGCTCGGCCTCACGATGCCCGTGACGATGTTGGCCGTGGGCCTGCTGGGGTGGGGCGCGCTGGGGCTGGGCCTGGCCTCGTCACTGCTGCTCGCGGCGGTCCTGGCGCCCACCGACCCGGTGCTCGCCGGCGAGGTGCAGGTGGCCGAACCCGCGGAGAACCCCGACCGGCCCGGTGAAGGTGAGGACGAGGCCCGGTTCGCGCTGACCTCCGAGGCCGGGCTCAACGACGGGCTGGCGTTCCCGTTCACCTACGCCGCCGTGGCGATCAGCGTCGTCGGCGCGGCGCCGGACGCCTGGCTGCCGCGCTGGCTCCTGGTGGACGTGCTGTGGCGGTTGGCGTGCGGGGTGCTCGTCGGCCTGCTCATCGGGTGGGCGTTGCGCAAGCTGTTCTTCGCCGCGCCGTCGGAGGACTTCCGACTGGCCGAGCACGCCGAGGGCTTCGTCGCGCTCGCCTGCACCTTCCTGGCCTACGGCCTGACCGAACTGGCCGAGGGGTACGGCTTCATCGCGGTCTTCGTGTGCGCCTGCACGATCCGGGCGGGCGAGCGCTCCCACGGCTACCACCGGGTGCTGCACCAGTACGTCGAGCAGGTCGAGCGGATGCTCACCGTGTTGATCATCTTCCTGCTCGGCGGCGCGGCGGTCACCGGCCTGCTGGCGGGCACCGGGTGGCGGGAGGTGCTGGTGGCGCTGGCCGTCCTGCTCGTGGTGCGGCCGGTGGCGGGCCTGGTCGCGCTGGCGCGCGGCAAGACGGGGCCTCGTGAGCGGGCCGTCATCTCGTTCTTCGGGGTGCGGGGCGTCGGCTCCCTCTTCTACGTCGCCTACGCGCTGCAGGCCGGGGACTTCGCCGACCAGGACGCGATCTGGCGGGTGGTCGGCCTGGTCGTGATCGGCTCCATCGTCCTGCACGGCATCACCGCGACCCCGTCCATCAGGTTCCTCGACCGCTTGCGGCTGCGCGCGGCGCGGAAGCGGCACGGTGACCCGGACGAGGCTCCTCGGACCGCGGTCTGACCACCGACGCCCTCAGTCGCGGACGTCCACCGGGCCGACGCCCTCGGGCGTGAAGCGGTAGCGCCGGATCGCCGGGATCGCCAGCACGGCCACGGCGGTCGCCACGACCACCAGCACACCACCCACCGCCGTCGCGTTGCCGGGGCCGATCATCGCGCCCGTGGTGCCGTGGAGCAGGTCCGCCAGCCGAGGGCCGCCGGCGACCACCACGACGAACACGCCCTGCATCCGGCCGCGCATCTCGTCCGTCGCGGCCGACTGGAGGATCGCACTGCGGAACACCATGCTGATCATGTCCGCCGCACCGCCGATGGCCAGGAACACCACGGCGAGCCACAGGGCGTGCGACAGGCCGAAGCCGACCATCGCCACGCCCCACGCCACCACCGCGAGCACGACACCCATGCCGTGCCGGGTCACCCGGGACGTCCAGCCGGACGTGAGGCCGCACAGCATCGCGCCCAACGGGATCGCCGCGAACAGCAGGCCCAGCGCCAACCCGCCGCCGGGCGGGTCGCCGAACGTCTGCTCCGCCATCTCCGGGAACAACGCCCGGGGCATGCCGAACACCATCGCGATGATGTCCAGCAGGAAGCTGGCCAGCAGGATCTTCTGCACGGCCAGGTACCGGAACCCGTCGACCACGTCCCGCAGCCCGGCCCGCCGCGAGGTCCCGTTCAGCGGCGGCAGCGGTGGCAGCTTCCAGACCGCCCAGATGGTCAGCGTCAGCGCGATGGAGTCGACCAGGTACAGCGTCGACAGGCCGATGACCGGCATCAGCGCGCCCGCCAGCATCGGCCCGAACACGCCGCCGAACATCATCACCGTCGAGCCGAGCGCCGTCGCGGCCGGGATCTGGTCGGCGGGCACCAGCCGGGCGATCGACGCGGTGCGGGCGGGCGCGTTGGCGGCGAAGAACACCTGTTGCAGGCCGAGCAGGGCGATCACCAGCCACACCGAGTCGACGTGCAGCGCGGCCTGCGCCCACAGCAGCACGGACGTCACCGCGATACCGGTGTTGGTCACGACCAGCAGCTTGCGCCGGTCCACCACGTCCGCGATGGCGCCGCCGTACAGGCCGAAGACCAGCAATGGCACCAGCGCCACCCCGGCCGCCACACCGACCCAGCCGGACGACCCGGTGAGGTCGTACACCTGCTTCGGCACGGCGACCGCGGTCAACTGGCTGCCGACGGCCGTGACGACGGTCGAGAGCCACAGCCGCCGGAACGCCACGACCTTCAGAGGCCGCGTGTCGATGGCGATCTTCCCCAGCACTCTCCGCACAGTCGTTAGCGTACGGCAACTAACGAAATCTCCACCGAGATGTCGGCCACCACGCGCGGTCCGGACCTAAGGTGCAGGGTGTGCGACTGCTCGTGGTCGAGGACGAAGTCCGGTTGGCCGAATCGCTGAAAGCCGGGCTGGAGGCCGAGGGGTACGCCGTCGACCTCGCGTTCACCGGGCCCGACGGGTTGTGGATGGCCTCCGAGCACACCTACGCGGCGATCGTCCTCGACATCCTGCTGCCCGGCCTGAACGGCTACCGCGTGTGCGCCCGATTACGCGCGGCCGGGAACGCCACGCCCATCCTGATGCTCACGGCCAAGGACGGCGAGCTGGACGAAGCCGAGGCGCTGGACACCGGCGCCGACGACTTCCTCTCCAAGCCGTTCTCCTACGTCGTGTTCCTGGCCCGGTTGCGGGCGCTGATCCGGCGGGGCGGGTCGACGCGGCCGAGCGTGCTGCGGGTCGGGGACGTCGAGCTGGACCTCGGCAGGCGGGAGTGCCGGTCGGGCGGTGTGCCGGTGCCGTTGTCGGTCAAGGAGTTCAGCGTCCTGTCGTTCCTGCTGTCGCGGCCGGGCGAGGTGGTGAGCAAGGCGGAGGTGCTGGACGGGCTGTGGGACTTCGCGTCCACACCGGACCCGAACCTGGTCGAGGTCTACGTCAGCTCGCTGCGCCGCAAGCTCGGCCGTGACGTCATCCGCACGGTCCGCGGCGCCGGGTACGTGGTGGGCCGTGGATAGGGTCCGGATCGCGGTCGCCGCCGCCGTGGTCGCCGGGGCGCTGCTGGCCTCGGGCGCGGCCTGGGTGGTCGGGCAGATGGAGCTGCAGCTCGCGCACAACGCGTTCGCCAACGCCGACCGACGCGCGCACGACGGCGCCGCACGGCTCGCCGGGCTGATCCCGACCTCGGGCGACCGCGCGCACCTCCGGCGGGTGCTGCGCAACCTGCTCGACAACGCCGAGCGGCACGCGTCGTCCCGGGTCGAGGTCACCGTGGCGGTCGAGGGCGGCACGGCGGTGCTGCGCGTGTCCGACGACGGACCGGGCATCCCGGAAGCGGACCGGGAACGCGTCTTCGAGCCGTTCGTGCGGCTGGACGAGGGCCGTGCGCGCGACGAGGGCGGGGCCGGGCTCGGGCTGGCGATCGTGCGCGAGGGCGTGCACGCCCACGGCGGCACGGTCGCGATCGAGGACACCGATCGGGGCACCACCGTCGCCATCCGGCTGCCGCTGGCCTGAAGACCCCTTCAGCCGCCTTCAGGTCCGGTTCAGCGTGCTCGCCCGACGCTGCGGCCGTGCTCGACACCCGAACGCGGACCACCGTCCGACCGGCGCACGCCGTCGCGCTCGGCCTGGCCGTCCTCTACACCTCCTACGCGCTGCTGCGGCACCACGCGTTCCGGACCACCGGGTACGACCTGGGCATCTTCGAGCAGGCGGTGCGCTCCTACGCGGCCGGGCGGTGGCCGACGTCCGACCTGAAAGGTCCCGGCTTCCCGCTGCTGGGTGACCACTTCCACCCGATCCTCGCCGTGCTCGCCCCGCTCTACGCCATCGCGCCGCGCGCGGAGACGCTGCTGGCCGCGCAAGCCGTCCTGGTGGCCGTCTCGGCGATCCCGGTCACGAGGTACGCGGTCGACCGGCTCGGCACCTCGCGCGGCGTCGTCCTCGGCGTCGCCTACGGCCTGTCGTGGGGCTTGTACAACACCATCGCGTTCGACTTCCACGAGGTGGCCTTCGCCGTGCCGCTGCTGGCGTTCTCGCTGGAGGCCCTGGCCCGCGAGCGGTGGAACCGGGCGATCGCCTGGGCGCTGCCGCTCGTCCTGGTGAAGGAGGACCTCGGCCTGACCGTCGCCGCCATCGGCGGGTACCTGGTGTGGCGCGGTGCCCGGCGCGGCTGGGCGGTCGCGGTGTTCGGCGTGACGGCGTTCACCGTGACCGTCACCGTGGTGCTGCCGGCGCTCAACCCGGCCGGGGACTACGCGTACTGGGGACAGCTGACGACCACGAGCGGCCTCGGCTGGCTGCGCCTGCTCACCGTCGCCGCCTGCTCGCGCCGACCGGTTTCCGGGCGCTGCGATCCCCGCTGGTCCTGCTCGCCGCACCCACCCTGGCCTGGCGCTTCGCCTCCGGCAACCCCGCGCACTGGGGCATCGAGCACCACTACAGCGCCGTGCTCATGCCGATCGCCTTCCTCGCGTTCCTGAGCACGGCACCACGCCGGGTCCGGCTCTGCGCGACCGTCTCGGCGGCCATCACGCTGGTCCTGCTCCTCCGCCCGTCACCCCTGCCCACCTGGGACGACGCCCAACGCGCCACCGCCGCCGAGATCCTGGCGACGATCCCCGACCACGCCCACGTGGCCGCCTCGAACCGCCTCGCACCCCACCTGACCCACCGGTGCCGCGTGTCCCTGTTCCCCGCGGACGCCGAGTGGCTCCTCATCGCCCGCCCGTCGGGCTGGCCGGTCGAGCGCGGCGAGGAAGCCCACCTCGTGAGAACGGCCTCCGCCACCCATCGAGTGGTGGCGGAGGCCGATCACGTCATCCTGTTGCGCCGGCGCTAGGGCGCGATGCGCTGCACTTCCCAGCCGTCACGCCCGAGGCGGAAGCGGAGGCGGTCGTGCATGCGGTCGCGGCGACCCTGCCAGAACTCGACCTCGTCCGGGCGGATGCGCCAGCCGCCCCAGTGGGGCGGCACGGGTACCCGGTCGGCCTCGGCGAACTGCCGTTCGACCTTGTTCAGCGCGCTCTCCAAAGTGGAGCGTCCGCTGACCACGCGGGACTGCGGCGACGCCCAAGCGCCCAGCTGCGAGCCGCGCGGGCGGCTCGCCCAGTAGGACGCGGTCTCCTCCGGGCCGACCTTCTCGACCGTGCCGCGCACGTGGGCCTGCCGCTGCATCGCGAACCACGGGAACGTGGCCGACGCGTACCGGGTGGCCATCAGGTCGTGGCTCTTCGTCGACGTGTAGTTGGTGAAGAACACCAGGCCGCGCTCGTCCAGGCCCTTCGCCAGCACGGTCCGCGAGGACGGCCGGCCCTGGGGGTCGGCGGTCGCGAGGACCATCGCGTTCGGCTCCGGCAGGCCCGCGCCCGTCGCCTGGTCCAGCCACAGCTGCAGCTGCTCGTGCCAAGTGGCCGCGAGGTCGCTCTCCGTGAGCGAGCCCTGTTCGTAGGACACGCGCATAGACGGCAACGCGATGTTCGTCGTCTCCGACATCCCGACCTCCCGGAGCGTAATTCGGCCTGGCCAAGGCACTTGTGGCACCTAGCGATCCAGCGACCGTACGGGTTCGGCGCCCGAGGCGAAACCGCCCGCACGGTGATGACCGCCACCCGATCCGTGACTTTCGGTGTGACCATCGCCTCGGAATCGAGTCCGAGATCGAGTCAGAAAGCGGCTGGATCCGGGGTGCCGGGCCCGCGCCTCGTCGAGCGCGCGTTCGACGGTCACCGCGTCGTCGGCCAAGGCGGTGCTCAGGCTTCCGCCGCGGGCCAGCGGGACGAGCGACCACCAGTCCTCTGAAACCGCTCCCGGGAGGTCGTCGTCCCAGCACAACAGCTCGGTGCCGAACACCCGGCGACCCACCAGGCCCGCCGGGCTGGTGTCCACTTCGGGCGTTCCCAGCCGGGATGTCTGTCTTATTACGGGCCCATTCCGGCGAACGTCGAGCGTGGTGGTGAGCGAACCGGACTTCTCATTCGTCCGACCCAGCACGACGATTTCCCGCGCACGCAGCCGAGCGCCTTCCCCCATTCGCGCGCGGAACACCGATTCGTGGCACGCACGCGCGGTGACCACGGTCGGTTCCGGCAGGTAGGCCAACGACGCGCCGTCGGCCAGTTCCACGTCGACCAGGGCACGGCTGCCGCCGGGGTGCCGGCCGGGCAGCGCGAGCGTCGCCGCCACCCCGCGCAGCTCCAGCGACGCCCCCGCCTCCACCGTGACGCGCAACTCCAGGTCGTCACCTCCCAACGGCGCCGTGACCGCGCTGACCAGGTGCACCAGCGCGACCTCCTGGGGCCCCGGGCGGGGCACCAGGCGCAGCGGGGCCATCGACCGCACCTCGCGCACGACGGTTCGCCCGTTCGGGTCGGGCGCCACGACCAAGTGAGCCCGCGCCCTCACCGGCGCAACCCCTGTGACCCCCGACACGTCCTTGGGTCGGGTGGAACTCCCACCCGCGAATCTCGGGGGAGATCGTGATGAGGAGATTTGTCGCAGCCGCCGCGGTCCTCGCGGCGATGTTCGCCGTCGGGGGAGCCGCTCTCGCGGTCCCGGAGGCCGGCACCTGTCGTTCCGCCGACCTGACCATCGGCTTCGGCCGCGAGGGAGGCGCGGCGGGCACGATGTACCGGGAGGTCGTGTTCACCAACCGGGGCCTGCACGCGTGCGTTCTGCGCGGCTTCCCGGGCGTGTCCTATGTGGATGCCAACGGCAACCAGGTCGGCGCCGCCGCCGTGCGCGTCGGCGAACGAGGGCCGTCGCTCACCCTGCCGCACGGCACGGCGGTCCGCTCGGACGTCGGCTTCGCCCAGGTCGACAACTTCGACCCGGACGTGTGCCGCAAGACGCCCGTGTGGGGCATCCGCGTGTTCCCGCCGGACGAGACCGTGCCGCTGTACCTGCCGATGACCGAGCAGCACGGCTGCGCGGGTGACGTCAGCCCGTTCGGCAATCAACTGACCGCCGCGAGCGTGCGGAGCTGAACGCGCACCCACTCGGCCACCGCGGGAGCGTCCGGTGTGTCCACAAGGGACTGACTGATCACCGGCAGCTCACCGCGCATCCGGTGGGCGTCGGCCGTCATGACACCGAGGTCGGCGCCCACCATCGGCGCGAGGTCGGTCTTGTTGATCACCAGCAGGTCCGCGGTGGTCACACCGGGGCCGCCCTTGCGCGGCACCTTGTCGCCGCCCGCCACGTCGACCACGAACACCTGCCGGTCCACCAAACCGCGGCTGAACACCGCGGTGAGGTTGTCACCGCCGCTCTCGATGATCACCAGCTCCAGGCCGGGGATCCGGTGCTCCAGCAGCTCCACCGCGTCCAGGTTGGCGGTGATGTCGTCACGGATCGCGGTGTGCGGGCACGCGCCGGTCTGCACGGCCTCGATCCGCTCGACGTCCAGCACCCCAGCGGCGCGCAGGAAGTCCGCGTCCTCGGTCGTGTAGATGTCGTTGGTCACCACGGCGAGGTTCACGCTGCCGCCCAACGCCCGGCACAGCGCCGCCGTCAACGCGGTCTTGCCGCTGCCGACCGGCCCGCCGATGCCGATCCGCACCGCCCGGTGCTCGTGCGGTCCGTGGTGGTCGTGGGGGTCGTGGCCCGCGTCGGTGGGGTCGAAGTTCACCGGGTGCACGTGGTCAGCTGACAAAGAGACGCACCTCTTCCGAGTGGTGGCGGTCGTGGGCTTCGGCCAGCAGGTCCAGGCCGGGGGCGCTGGGCGCGGGCAGGTCTTCGGGCGGGGTGTCGGCGTGCCCGGCGGCCATCGCGGCGACCGCGTCGATCTCCGGCGCGAGCCGCGCCAGCACCGCGTTCACCCCGAACGGGTCCAGCCCCAGCAACCGGATCGCACCCGTCGCCGGACCCGTCACGGCGTGGTAGGCCACGGTCTGCGCGGCCTCGAACGGCTCACCCACCAGCACGCCGACGATCACCGGGTGGTGCGGCCTCGGCGTGACTCGCAACAGCTCCGCCAGCGCGGGCGACGGCCACGACTTCCGCGCCGCCCGCGCGATACCGCGCCCCTGCACGCGTGACGCGCGGCGCTGGGCGGGCGACGGCGTGCGGGCGTCGAGCTCGGCATCCAGTTCCGCGTACCGCCCGCGGCAGGCCGCCGACGCGAAGATCGCGCCCAACGCGCCCGCCGTGCGCAGCCGACCGACCAGGAAAGACCGCAACGACACCTCGTCGTGCACCAGCCGCCGGGCGACGGCTTCCTCCAGCCCGCCCGAGTGCACGTGGCCGCCGCCCGGGAACCGGGAGTCCGCGATCATCAGCGCCGCGAGGTTCATCAGAACAGGAAGTAGCGCTGGGCCATGGGCAGCTCCGCCACCGGCGCGGGTTCGACCAGCTCGCCGTCGATGCGCACGGCGAAGCTGTCCGGGTCCACCTTCACGTCCGGCAGGGCGTCGTTGAGCACCATGTCCGCCTTGGTCACCCCCCGCGTGTCCCGCACCGGCACCAACGGCCGCGCGAGCCGCAGCACGTCCGCCAGGTCGGCGTCCACGGCCTGCCGCGACACGAAGTGCACGCTGCTGCGCGCCGCCGAGAGCGCGCCGAACATGGGCCGGGCGAAGATCGGCTGCGGGGTCGGGATGGACGCGTTCGCGTCACCCATCGCCGCGTGCGCGATGAACCCGCCCTTGAGCACCACCGACGGCCGCACGCCGAAGAACTTGGGCTCCCACAGCACCAGGTCGGCCAGCTTGCCGACCTCCACCGACCCGACCTCGTGGTCGATGCCGTGCGCGATCGCCGGGTTGATCGTGTACTTGGCCACGTACCGGCGGGCACGCAGGTTGCCTGCCGTGCCACCACTGGCCAGGTCACCGCGCCGCCGCTGCATCACGTGCGCGGTCTGCCACGTCCGGATGATGACCTCGCCGACCCGGCCCATCGCCTGCGAGTCCGAGCTGATCATCGAGATGGCGCCGAGGTCGTGCAGGACGTCCTCGGCCGCGATCGTGGTGGGCCGGATGCGGCTCTCCGCGAACGCCAGGTCCTCGGGCACGGACGGGTTGAGGTGGTGGCACACCATCAGCATGTCCAGGTGCTCTTCCAGCGTGTTCACCGTGTGCGGGCGCGTCGGGTTGGTCGAGGACGGCAGCACGTTCGGCTCGGACACCACCTGGATGATGTCCGGCGCGTGCCCGCCGCCCGCGCCCTCGGAGTGGTAGGCGTTGATCGACCGGCCCGCGATGGCGGCCAGCGTCGACTCCAGGAACCCGGCCTCGTTGAGCGTGTCCGTGTGGATCGCGACCTGCACCCCGGACTCGTCGGCGATCCTCAGGCAGGCGTCGATCGCGGCCGGCGTGGTGCCCCAGTCCTCGTGCAGCTTGAACCCGCCCGCACCACCCGCCAACTGCTCCCGCAGGGCGTCCTCCCGGGTCGTGTTGCCCTTGCCGAGCAGCAGGATGTTCACCGGCAGGTGGTCCAGCGAGGCCAGCATCCGCCCCAGGTTCCACGCGCCGGGCGTCACGGTCGTCGCCTTCGTGCCCTCCGCGGGACCCGTGCCGCCGCCGATCAACGTGGTCAGCCCCGAGGCGACCGCCACGTCCACGATCCCCGGCGTGATGAAGTGGACGTGGCAGTCGATGCCACCGGCCGTGAGTACCTTCCCGTTGCCCGAGAGCACCTCGGTCGACGGCCCGATCACCAGCGCCGGGTCGACGCCGTCCATGGTGTCGGGGTTGCCCGCCTTGCCGATGCCGACGATCCGCCCGTCCCTGACCCCGACGTCGGCCTTCACCACGCCCCAGTGGTCGAGCACGACCGCGCCCGTGATGACCAGGTCCGGCGCGCCCTCCGCGCGGGTGGCCACGCCCTGGCCCATCGACTCGCGGACCACCTTCCCGCCGCCGAAGATCACCTCGTCGCCCGAGCCCTGAGGGCCCATCGACCGGTCCTCGGTCACCTCGATCAGGATGTCGGTGTCGGCGAGCCTGATCCGGTCGCCGACCGTGGGGCCGAGCAGTTCCGCGTAGCGGCGGCGGCTGATCTCGTTCACCGGTCCAGCTCCCCGGCCCACTCCGGCCGCAGCCCGGGCACCCGCCGCAGACCCGCGATCGGCACGAGCGTCACCTCCCGCTCGACGCCCGGCTCGAACCGCACCGCCGTGCCCGCCGGGACGTCCAGCCGCTTGCCCCACGCGGCCTCCCGGTCGAACTCCAGCCCGGGGTTGACCGCGGCGAAGTGGTAGTGCGACCCGACCTGCACCGGGCGGTCCGCCGCGTTGACCACGACGAGCGTGGTGCGCGGCCGGCCGGGGTTCAGCTCGACCGGCTCGTCACCGGTGATGATCTCGCCAGGGACCACAGCTGCTCCTCACACGATCGGGTCATGCACGGTCACGAGCTTGGTGCCGTCCGGGAAGGTCGCCTCGACCTGCACGGACTCGATCATCTCGGGCACGCCGTCGAGCACCTGGTCGCGGCGCAGCACGTGCCGCCCGCTCTGCATCAGCTCGCTGACCGTGCGGCCGTCCCGGGCGCCTTCGAGGACGTGGTCGGTGATGAGCGCGACCGCTTCCGGGTAGTTCAGGACGACGCCCCGGTCGAGCCGCCTGCGCGCGACGTCGGCCGCCACGTGGACCAGCAGCTTGTCCCGCTCGTGCGGTGTCAGGTGCATGGTGGTCGGTCTACCACGGGAAACACGCGCGAGCCGGGAACCGAAACAAGGGCTTAACGATCTACCGGCCTTCTGAATCGGTTCCTTGATCGTGACCGACGACACGCGCACCCCCGATTGCCTGCGGTGGAGAAGGGGAGCAAGGTTTGCCCAACTCTTCACTCCCGCCAGAGAAGGAGCGCACAGCGTGGTGCAGACCGAGGACGACGGTTTCCGGCCGGGCCTGGAGGGCGTGGTCGCCTTCCGCACCGAGATCGCCGAGCCGGATCGCGACGGTGGCGCGCTGCGCTACCGCGGTGTGGACATCGAGGACCTGGCCGGCCACGTGACGTTCGGCAACGTGTGGGCCCTGCTGGTCGACGGCCGCTTCGGACCCGGTCTGCCGCCCGCCGAGCCGTTCCCGATCCCGGTGCACACCGGTGACGTGCGGGTGGACGTGCAGGCGGCGCTGGCCATGGTCGCCCCGATCTGGGGCTACCAGCCGCTGCTGGACATCACCGACGAGCAGGCCCGCGAGCAGCTGGCCCGCGCCTCCGTCATGGCCCTGTCGTACGCGGCGCAGTCCGCGCGGGGCATCGGCCGGCCCGCCGTGCCGCAGCACCGCATCGACGAGTGCACCACCATCACCGAGCGCTTCCTCACCCGCTGGCGCGGCGAGCCCGACCCGGCGCACGTCAAAGCCCTGGACGCCTACTGGGTGTCGGCCGCCGAGCACGGCCTGAACGCCTCCACGTTCACCGCCCGCGTCATCGCCTCCACCGGAGCGGACGTCGCGGCGTCCATGTCCGGCGCGATCGGCGCCATGTCCGGCCCGCTGCACGGCGGCGCGCCCGCCCGCGTGCTGCCGATGATCGAGGAGGTCGAGCGCACCGGCGACGCGAAGGCGTTCGTCAAGGGCATCCTCGACCGCGGCGAGCGACTGATGGGCTTCGGCCACCGCGTGTACCGGGCGGAGGACCCCCGCGCCCGCGTGCTGCGGCGGACGTGCCAGGAACTCGGCGCGACCCGCTACGAGGCCGCCAACGCCCTGGAGCAGGCCGCCCTGGCCGAGCTGCGCGAACGCCGCCCGGACCGCGCGATCGAGACCAACGTCGAGTTCTGGGCCGCGGTGATCCTCGACTTCGCCCAGGTGCCGCCGCACATGATGCCCGCCATGTTCACCTGCGCCCGGACCGCGGGCTGGTCGGCGCACATCCTGGAGCAGAAGCGCACCGGCCGCCTCGTCCGCCCGTCCGCCAAGTACGTCGGCCCCGGCCCGCGCAAGCCGTCCGAGGTCGAGGGCTGGGACGAGATCGCCTGAGAACTGCGCGTTTCCACCCCGCTTGGAGTGACGGGGGACACCCGCCTGTCACCACCCGGCCACGTGGCTGCAACACTTAGGGACCCGGCAACGGCGCCGGTCGTGCCGACCCCCTCCCCGTAACCGGAGGCTTCGCGATGACCCAGACCGCCGACCCGACCACGTTGGTCCTGCCCTCCGACCTGCTGCCGTCCGACGGCCGGTTCGGGTGCGGGCCCTCCAAGGTCCGTCCCGAGGCCCTCGCGGCGCTCGCGGCCGAGGGCGCCGCGCTGATGGGCACCTCCCACCGGCAGAAGCCGGTGAAGTCCCTGGTCGGCTCGGTGCGCGCCGGTCTGCGGGAGCTGTTCTCGCTGCCCGAGGGCTACGAGGTCGTCCTGGGCAACGGCGGCACCACCGCGTTCTGGGACGCCGCCGCGTTCGGCCTGGTGCGCGAGCGCGCCCAGCACTTCACCTACGGCGAGTTCTCCTCGAAGTTCGCCAAGGTCACCAACGACGCGCCGTTCCTGGGCGAGTCGATCGTGGTCAAGGCCGACCCGGGCAGCGCGCCCGAGATCACCTACGCCGAGGGCGCCGACCTCGTCGGCTGGGCGCACAACGAGACCTCGACCGGCGTCGCCGTCCCCGTCTCCCGCCCGGCGGGCAGCGACGGCGCCCTGGTCGCCATCGACGCCACCTCGGGCGCGGGCGGCCTGCCGGTCGACGCCGCCGACTTCGACGTCTACTACTTCGCGCCGCAGAAGTGCTTCGCCTCCGACGGCGGCCTGTGGATCGCCCTGATGTCGCCGGCGGCCCTGGAGCGCGTCGCCGAGATCGGCCAGTCGGGCCGCTGGGTGCCGGAGTTCCTGTCGCTCACCACGGCGCTGGACAACTCCACCAAGGACCAGACCTACAACACGCCGTCCCTGGCCACCCTGTTCCTGCTGAACAACCAGATCGAGTGGATCCTGGGCAACGGCGGCCTCGACTGGGCCGTCCAGCGCACCGCCGACTCGTCCTCGCGCCTGTACAGCTGGGCCGAGTCGACCTCCTACACGACCCCGTACGTGGCCGACCCCGCGCACCGCTCGCAGGTCGTCGGCACCGTCGACTTCGACGACTCGGTCGACGCCTCCGTCGTGGCCAAGGTGCTCCGCGCCAACGGCGTCGTGGACGTCGAGCCCTACCGCAAGCTGGGCCGCAACCAGCTCCGCGTGGCCATGTTCCCGGCCGTCGAGCCGACCGACGTGAGCACGCTGACCAAGGCCGTCGACTGGGTCGTCTCCCAGCTCTGACCTGCCGACAGCACCCGTGGGGCCGTCCCTTGCGAGGGGCGGCCCCACTGCTGTGACCGGCCACTTCGGGATCCCGCACCCGTCTCACCCGGGTAAACCTTGGGGTAACGGACGTGCGCACGGCGCCGACATACGGCAAGATCACACGAAGATATCGGCGAACACGGCGAGTCTCCCCCGTCAAGGCGGCGCGCCGCATTAACGTGAGTACTCGGCGAGGTGAGCCATCCGGGAGGCCATGATGCGAGCGTTGCGAGTCATCGGGCTCGAAGACGACGGCAAGTCCGTCATCCTCGAGGACCCGGATCGCGGCGAGCGCTTCGTGCTCCCCGCCGACGAACGGCTGCGCGCGGCGGCACGCGGCGACCTCACCCGACTCGGCCAGATCGAGATCGAGGTCGAGAGCCAGATGCGGCCGCGCGAGATCCAGGCACGCATCCGCGCAGGTGAGTCCGTCGCCCAGGTGGCCGCCGCGGCGGGCCTGCCCACCCACCGGGTGGAGCGCTACGCCTACCCGGTGCTCCTGGAACGCTCCCGCACCGCCGAACTGGCCCAACGCGCCCACCCGGTCCGCGAGGACGGCCCGGACGTGCAGACGCTCGGCGAGGTCGTCGCGCACTCCTTCGGTCTGCGCGGCCAGGAGTACGCCGACGTCAGCTGGGACTCGTGGCGCGGCGAGGACGGCCGCTGGGTCGTGCAACTGCACTGGACCGCAGGCAGGTCGGACAACCTGGCCCACTGGGCGTTCCACCCGGGCGCCCAGGGCGGCACGGTCACCGCACTGGACGACGGTGCCATGGAACTGATGGACCCGAACCCCAACCGGACCCTGCGCACCGTCCGCCCGGTCACCCAACTGGCCCGCCAAGCCCTCGAACTGGAGAAGCCAACGGAACCGGAAATCCTCGCCCGCGAGGAACCACCGGCTCCGCCCCCACCTCCGGTCCAAGAGCCCCAACCGACTCCCGAGCCGACCCCGGTCGTGGCCGAGGAACCAACACCGACGCCACCACCTGCACCACAACAACCGGCCGCGGGAACCAAGCAACAACCGCCCCGCAAGGACCCACCACCGAAGCGCGGCAAGAAGAACCACCCGATCGTCCCGTCGTGGGAAGACGTCCTCCTGGGCGTCCGCTCCACCCGCGGCTGACACACCCCCCGGTCCGCAATCCCAACCTGCCCACAACGGACCCGGAATCCGCCCTCCGAGGCTCGATTTGACATGGGTTCGGGTGCTTTAGGCTGGTCGAAGCCGGGCAGGCCTGGCGGACGCTTTTCCCGCCAGGCCTGCCCGGCTTTGGCCTGCCTCCAGTACCCGTAAGGGCCCCATGTCAAATCGAGCCGGACCGGGGTTGTCGCAGTCTCGACTCGGGTAACCCCCAGCCATGCTGGGACGACTGGTCGTCGGAGCCGCCCTCGGCGCCGCCCTGGGCGCGGCCTGGTGGGGCCTGCGCGAGTTCATCGCCTCCGGAACCGTCTGCTCGACCGACGACTGGGACTGCCTGGCCATGGGCCTGTTCGCCATGCCGATCAGCCTCATCCTCGGCGTCCTCACCGCCTGGGCCGTCCTCAAAGCCGCCCACCAGGACCGCCCCCTCGGCTACGCCGCCGTCGGCGTCACGTTCACCGCCATCCTCACCCTGCTCACCGTGTGGGTGTCGATCCCGGCCGGTTCGGTCGCCGCGGGCGTGATCGGCTTCGTGCTGGCCGCCCCGGTGACAGCACGGCACCCGGTCAGCCACACTTCTGCCCGTGACTGACACGCCGCACACCTCACGCCTCACCGCGGGGGGCTTCGCGTTCAAGGTGCTCCTGCGCGTCGTGGTGTCGGCTGCCGTCGGTTCCGCGCTGCTCGTCGCCTGGATCTGGGCCTATCGGACCGGCGTGCTCGACCGGGTGGTCAACGAGACCACCCTCGGCGAGTTCATCCTGCTTGTCGTCGTCGGCCTCCCCGTCGCGCTGCTGTTCAGCGCCCTCTTGGCGGGCCCCGTCCTCTGGCTGCTGAAGGTGCGCCCGGTGTGGCCGATCATCCTGATCGGCCCGGTCCTCCTCGGCCTCGCGCACTACTTCAAGCTCCCCGACGACCTCTCCTCACTCGGCGACCGCTGGACCGTCCTCGTCCTCCTCGCGGGCGCCAGCTACGGCCTCGCGGGCCTGCTCACCGCCCCAGCCATCCTCCGAAAGCGTTAACCCCCCGGCACCTCATCGAGCACTTCCTCCCCGATCCCCTCGAACCGGCACCACTCCGCCGCCTCCTCCCGACCGATCGGCCGAGCCCCCTCGGGCCGCCGCCCGCCGACCACGTCCCACCCGTCCGGCGCGAGCACGTACAACCTCCCCCCGCGCACCGCCATCAACCGGCCACGCGGGAACGCCATCGCGACCTCACCACGCAGGTACGTCACATCCACCTTGACCTCCACCTAACTCCAGATCGCAGGGTCAAAGACACGAAAACCGGATGCCGATCGTCGGTCCACCTTCGTACCGTCTGAGTGGACCGGAGGGGGACTCGTGTCGGAAGACCGTACTTCCACAGCCGCGACACTGCGCAGGCTGTGGCCGTACCTCAAGCCCGTTCGCACACCCGTCGTGCTGGCGATGGCCGCCACCATGCTGGCGATGATGTGCGGCCTGGGCATCCCGCTGATCACCCAGCGCATCGTGGACGGCCCGATCGCCGGCCGCGACCTGGGAGCGTTGCCGCTGCTCATCGGCATTGTGGTGGCGCTCGGCGTCGCCGAGGCCGGCCTGTTCTACGCCCGGCGGAAGCTGATCGCCGGACCGGCGTCGGAAGTCGAGGCGCGGATGCGGGTCGAGCTGTACCACCACCTGCAGGACCTGCAGGTGGCCTTCCACGACCGCTACCAGTCGGGGCAGCTGCTGTCCCGCGCCACGACCGACCTGACCCAGGTGCGGCGGTTCGTGGGCTTCGCCATCATCTTCCTGGTCGTCAACAGCCTGATCGTGCTCACCGGGCTGGGCGTGCTGTTCTGGCTGTCACCCACGCTCGGCCTGATCGTGCTGGCCACCACGCTACCGCTGGTCGCACTGTCCTACCTGTTCGAGACGAAGTTCAAGGTCGTCGCCCGCCGCGCGCAGGACCAGTCCGGCGACCTCACGACCGTGGTCGAGGAGTCGGTCCTCGGCATCCGCGTGCTGAAGGCGTTCGGCCGCGGACCGCACCTGACCAAGCGGTTCATCCGCCAGGCCCGCGAGCTGCGCGACACCGAGATCGCCAAGGTGCGCATCTTCGCCGCGCTGTGGGCCGTGCTGATCGTCCTGCCCGAGCTGGGCATCGCCGGTCAGCTTGCGTTCGGCTCGATGGGCATCGCCGACGGCACCGTCACGGTCGGCACGCTCGTCGCCGCCGTCACGGTGAGCGCCTACCTGCGCTGGCCGGTTGACTCGATCGGGTGGTTGTTGGCGGAGACGAACTCCACCGCCTCCGCGCTCGAACGGTACTTCGAGGTGACCGACACCGAGATCACCGTCACCACCCCGCCCGACCCGAAACCGCTGGCCACGCCGGTCCGCGGGCACATCCGCTTCGAGGGCGTCCGCTACCACCACCCGGGTTCGGACAACGAGGTGCTGCGCGGCGTCGACCTGGACATCCGGCCGGGCGAGACCGTCGCGCTCGTCGGCGCCACCGGCTCCGGCAAGACGACCGTCACCGCCCTGGTGCCCCGCCTGGCCGACGTCACCGCCGGCCGCGTCACGCTCGACGGCGTCGACGTCCGCGACCTGGACCTGGCCGAGCTCCGCCGCGTCGTCGGCACCGCGTTCGAGGAGCCGATCCTGTTCTCCGCGAGCGTCACCGAGAACGTGGCTCTCGGCTCGAAGGACATCGGTGAGGAACGCGTCCGCGAGGCGCTCAAGGTCGCGCGTGCCGAGGAGTTCGTCGACGCCCTGCCGTGGGGGCTCGACACCCGCATCGGCGAGCAGGGCCTGTCCCTGTCCGGCGGTCAGCGGCAGCGCCTCGCCCTGGCTCGCGCGGTCGCGGGGCACCCGGCCGTGCTGGTGCTGGACGACCCGCTGTCCGCGCTGGACGTGCACACCGAGGCCGAGGTGGAGGCCGCGTTGCGCCGCGTGCTCAGGGGCGTGACCGCGCTGGTCGTCGCCCACCGCCCGAGCACCGTGCAGCTGGCCGACCGGGTGGCGATGCTGGCCGACGGGCGCATCGCGGCCACCGGCACGCACGCGCAACTGTTGGCGGACAACGAGGACTACCGCAACCTGTTGTCCACTATGGAGGACGAGGAGGTGGCGGCGTGACCGGCACCGCGACCAACCACCAACCCACCACCCCGGCGCCCGACACCGACGAGGAGGCCTGGCGCGGCGTCGCCGCCGAGGACGTCGAGGACGTCGACTACGCCACGGGCGTCAAGCTCCAGGCCCGCTCCCGCCGCCTCCTCGGCGAACTCCTCCGCCCCCACACCCGCGCCGCGATCCTGGCGCTGGTGATCGTGGTCGCGGAGAACGTGGTCAACCTCGCCGGGCCGCTCCTCATCGCCGCGGCCATCGACACCGGCATCCCCGCCGCGCTCGACGGCCGCCCCGAGGCGCTCACCTGGTGCGTCGGCGGTTACGTCACCGCCGCGATCTCCGCCACGCTGCTGCGCTGGTCGTTCGTCCGGCTGACCGGTCGGATCGGCCAGGACGTGCTCCTCGTCCTGCGCGAACGCGTCTTCCGGCACGCCCAGCGGCTGTCCGTCTCGTTCCACGAGAAGTACACCTCGGGCAAGGTCATCTCGCGCCTGACCAGCGACGTCGACTCGCTGCAGGACCTGATCGAGGAGGGCCTGGACGGCTTCTTCACCTCGATGCTGTCGCTGCTGGGCATCTCGGTCGTGCTGCTCTACCTGGACGTCCCGCTCGCGCTCGTCGTGCTGTCCGGCTTCCTGCCGCTGATCCTGCTGACCCGCTGGTTCCGCCGCCGTTCCGGGCGGGCCTACCGGCACACGCGTGGCGCGATCGCGAAGGTCATCGTGCAGTTCGTGGAGACCATGAACGGCATCCGCGCGGTGCAGGCGTTCCGGCGCGAGCGGCGCAACGAGAAGATCATGGGCGAGCTGAACGGCCGGTACCGCGACGCCAACACCGACGCGATGGCCGTGATGGCGGCGTTCACGTCACTCGTCCGGGTGATCGGCAACCTGTCCCTGGCGGTGATCCTCGCCTGGGGCGCGTTCCGGGTGGCGAACGGGCAGCTCGAACTCGGTGTGCTGGCCGCGTTCACGCTGTACGTGCGGCGGTTCTACGACCCGTTCGACCAGCTCGCCATGTTCGCCAACGCCTACGCGTCGGCCACCGCCGCGCTGGAGAAGATCTCCGGCCTTCTCGAAGAGGAACCACAGGTCCGCGAGCCGGAGGAACCGACGCCCCTCGGCGACGTGCAGGGCGCGGTCCGGTTCGACGGGGTCGAGTTCCGCTACTCCGACGCCACGCCCGTCGTGCTGCCGTCGTTCGACCTGACCGTGCCCGCCGGGCAGACCGTGGCGCTGGTCGGCGCGACCGGTGCGGGCAAGTCCACGCTGGCCAAGCTGGTGGCCCGGTTCTACGACCCGTCCGCGGGCTCGGTCCGGCTGGACGGGGTCGACCTGCGGTCGGTGGCCGACACCGACCTGCGGCGCGCGGTCGTCATGGTGACGCAGGAGAACTTCCTGTTCGACGGCACCGTGCTGGACAACATCGCGCTCGGCAGGCCGTCCGCGACCCGCGAGGAGGTCGAGGCGGCGGCCCGGGCGGTCGGCGCGGAGGAGTTCATCCGGGCGCTGCCCGAGGGCTACGACACCGACGTGCGCAAGCGCGGCGGGCGGCTCTCGGCCGGGCAGCGGCAGGTGGTGGCGTTCGCGCGGGCGTTCCTGGCCGATCCGGCGGTGCTGGTGCTGGACGAGGCGACGTCCAGCCTCGACGTGCCGACCGAACGGGCGGTGCAGCGCGCGCTGGAGACCGTGCTGGCGGAGCGGACGGCGTTCATCATCGCCCACCGCCTGTCCACCGTGCTGATCGCCGACCGGGTCCTGGTGCTCGACGGCGGCCGGGTGGTGGAGGACGGCACGCCGGAGGAGCTGATCACCGGCCGCGGCCGGTTCGCCGCGCTGCACACCGCTTGGCGGGACTCCCTGGCTTAAGAGCGCGCCTACACCGGTGCCAGCACGCTGGACAGCAGCAACGACAACCAGGCCGCCAGCACACCCGCCACCACGCCGTAGGCCACCCACCGCCACACCGGCACCTTCCGCGCCAGCCACACCGATGGGGTGATGCCGCCGACCACCAGGACGTTCGCCAGCACGGCGAGCCACTGGCTGGTCTCGCCCAACCCGACCGACAGCGTGTAGACGGTGAACGTCACCACGGCGGCGACGATGAAGCTGACCGTGAGCCCGGTGCCCCAGGGGGTCTCCTCCTGGGGTTCCGGCTGCTCGGCCCCACCTTCGCCGTCCTCTTCCGGCTCAGTGTCCGAGTCCGGGTCGTCGTCGACCGGGGCCTCCACGACCACCAGCTCACCGGTCACCGGGTCCGTGTACTCCACGGGCGTTCCCATATCGGCCGCCAACCTCCCCGCCAACTGACGTCCACGCCTGGTCACGAGCGCGCTCGCCGCGCCGTCGGAGGGCGTCTCGGCCCGCGTCACCGCGTCGGCCACCTTCGCCCACTCGTGCAACGCGTCGGCGAGCCCGGCGCCGAGCGGGAGCGTGTGGGGGTCGACTTCCCGCTCGCCCGCGTCGTCGCGGCCCGCGAGCACGGCCCGGCCGTCCTGGACCCGCAGTTCCACCTACGTCCTCCTCTGGTCGGGCACGGGTCGTGCTCGGGCGTGCCAAGGGAGAACGTAGCGCGTTCAGGCGATCGCGTAGAAGGCGATCGCGGCGGCGGTTGCCACGTTCAGCGAGTCGACACCCTCCGCCATCGGGATCCGGACCGCCAGGTCGGCCGCCGCGATGGCCTCCTCGGTCAGCCCCGGGCCCTCCGATCCGAGCAGCACCGCGGCCTTCCGGCCGCGCAGCCCGGCGTCGGCCAGGTTCTGCGAGTCCGCCCTCGGTGTGAGCGCGGCGACCGTGAAACCGTTGTGCCGCAGGAGGTCGAAGCCTTCGGTCAGGTTCGGCATCGACGCGAACGGCACGCGCAGCACGTGCCCCATGGAGACGCGGACGCTGCGCCGGTACAGCGGGTCGCTGCACCCCGGGCCGAGCAGCACGCCGTCGATGCCCAGCGCCGCCGCGTTGCGGAACAGCGAGCCCAGGTTCTCGTGGTCGCCGACGCCTTCCAGCACCGCCAGCCGCCTTGACGAGGCGACGAGTTCGGCCACGTCCGGCTGGGGTGCCCGGTCGGCGGCGGCCAGCACGCCCCGGTTGAGGTGGAACCCGACCACCTCGGCCATGACCTCGGCGGACGTCACGTACGCGGGTGCCGGCAGGTCACCGAGGGCTTCCACCCGCCGTCGCACGCCGAGCAGCCCGCGCACGGGGTAGGGCGACCGCAGGAGCCGTTCGACGACCACCACGCCCTCGGCGATCACCAGGCCGCGCCCGCCGGGTCGGTCCGGTCGCCGGTCGGCCGTCGACAGGTCCCGGAAGTCGTCCAGCCGGGGGTCGGCCGGGTCGTCGATCTCGATCACGCGAGCAGTGTCGCACTTGCCGGGAGGTGAACACCGCTCGTAGCGCGTATGTCGCATACGCACCCCTCTAACCAGCACCTTCTCGCTGATTGTTACCGCCGTGTGACAGAGAGCACCGATTTGGGCGCTGGCGGGCGAGAACTTGCTGTGTCACGGTTGGCCTCCGCTAAGCCCGCCGGAGCAGCCCTACCGATTGGGAGGCGGCATGGGTACGGATGTGTCCAGTCGGACGTTCACCAGAGAGGACCGCCAGCGCTACCGCGAGCGCATGCAGCGGTGCATGGACGCGCTGGGAACCATGCTGGTGGAGGAGAGCTTTTCCTTCCCGAGGCAGCAGATGGGGCTGGAGATCGAGCTGAACCTGGTCGACGGCGCGGGTCGGCCCGCGATGGCCAACTCCGAGGTGCTGGAGAAGATCGACGACCCGTCGTTCACGTTGGAACTGGGCCAGCACAACCTGGAGGTCAACGTCCCGCCGCGCGAGCTGGCCGGTGACGAGACGCTCGACCTGGAGAAGGAACTGGTTTCCACGCTGGCGTCGGCGGACGTGAAGGCGCACGACGCGGGGACGTCGATCGTGATGATCGGGGTGCTGCCGACGTTGCGGCACGAGCACTTCGACCGGCGGTGGCTGTCCCAGCAGCCGCGGTACACGACGTTGAACGACCAGATCCTCGCGGCGCGCGGCGAGGAGGTCGTGCTGTCGATGGAGGGCGCCCCGATGCCGGGGCGGTCGGGTGAGCGGCTGTCCAGTTACGCCGAGTCCATCATGCCGGAGGCGGCTTGCACGTCCGTGCAGCTGCACTTGCAGGTGGCACCGGACGATTTCGCGGCGCACTGGAACGCGGCGCAGGCGTTGGCCGGTGTGCAGGTGGCGATCGCGGCGAACTCGCCGTTCCTGCTCGGACGGGCGTTGTGGCACGAGACCCGGATACCGCTGTTCCTGCAGGCCACCGACACCCGTTCGCAGGAGCTGAAGAACCAGGGCGTCCGGCCGCGGGTGTGGTTCGGCGAGCGGTGGATCACGTCGATCTTCGACTTGTTCGAGGAGAACGTGCGGTACTTCCCGGCGTTGCTGCCGGAAACCGGTGACGAGGACCCGTTGGACGTGCTCGGGTCGGGCGGCACGCCGTCGTTGACGGAGTTGCGGCTGCACAACGGGACCGTGTGGCGCTGGAACCGCCCGGTGTACGACGTGGTGGACGGCGTGCCGCACCTGCGCGTGGAGAACCGCGTCCTGCCTGCCGGGCCGACCGTGCTCGACACGATGGCGAACGCCGCCTTCTTCTACGGCACCCAACGCGCTCTGACCACTTTGGAGCGTCCTCTGTGGACCCAGATGTCGTTCCACGCGGCGGAGGAGAACCTCTATGCCGGGTCGCGGCACGGGATGGGTTCCCAGCTGTACTGGCCGGGCATCGGCTGGGTGCCGCCGGACGAACTCGTCCTGCGCCGCCTCCTGCCGCTCGCCCACGAAGGCCTGCGGGCGTGCGGTGTGTCCGACGAGGCTCGCGAGCGCTACCTGGGTGTCATCGAGGCGAGGTGCCTGGCCAGGCGCACCGGTTCGCAGTGGCAGCGCGAGACCGTGGCGCTGCTGGAGGACCGGGGCGCCGACCGTGACGCCGCGTTGAGCGCGATGCTGGGCCGTTACGTCGAACTGTCGCACGCCGGCGAACCGGTCCACACGTGGCCGGTGGGCCTGTAACCCCTGCCGCACCCTGCCCGCCGCGCTCCCAGGCGCGGCGGGCCCGGGAGGCCTTCAGAGCTGCCCGGTGGCCTCCCGCCACGCCCGCTCCTTCTGGATCCACTCGTTGTCCTGCGGGAACTCGTCGATCGACGGCACCCGCCGAACCTCCGTCTTGAACCCGGCCCCCGCGATCGGCAACCGCTTGGCCCACTCGACGGCTTCCTCCTTGGAAGCCACGTTCAGGATGTAGAAGCCGTTGAACAGCTCCTTCGTCTCCCCGTACGGCCCGTCGGTGATGACGGGCGGCTCGGCCGAGTAGTCGACCACCACCCCCTCCGCCGCATCGGCGAGCCCTTCGGCGGCCACCAGCACACCGGCCCTGATCAGCTCGTCGTTGAACTTGCCGACCGTCTCCAACATCTCGCTGAAGTCGATCTCCCCCATGCTCGCGTATGCCTCGTCCGTCGCACGCATGATCAGCATGTACTTCATCGCTCGTTCTCCCTCACCGTCTTCCGGGCCCCTCGGCCCCGTTCACCCCAAGGTCGAACGACCGAACCCACCAATCGACACCCCGACCCAAATCCAACCTGTGACCACAGTCACATCCCCGCCACCCCACCGCACACCCACCCCGCCACCGCGCGCTGCCCCGCCCGCAGGCGCACACCATGCGCGATCACCGCACCCCATCTACCTCGCCGCACCACACTCGCCCGACCGCGTCCACCCATCCCACCGCGCCCGCGTGGCCCCACCTCACGGCGCCCGCGTGGCCGCTCACGGCGCCCGCGTGGCCGCACCTCACGCGCCACCCTCGGTCCGACCCCGCCACGCGTGGTCCGGGCGAGCCCACCTGGTCGGCCACACCTCACCCCATGTCCCACCGCTCCCACCGCGCGCGTGGGCGAGCGTCCATGCGGCCCGCGTGGTTCGGTCCCGGCTGCGTGGCGGGTGCGGGGCTGCGTGGGTTCGTATGGCTCGTGGCGGCGGGCTGTCCTTGCCCGCGCCGCCGCGTCCGCCCCGCGCGGTGCTCGCCGCGCCCGCCCGCCCGCCCGAGCCGTGCCGTGCCCGCCGAGTCCGTGCCCGCCGAGTCCGCGCTCGACCTTGCCCGCGTCGACTACGCACTCAGCTCAGCGTCCAGCTCCGTGTCAGCACCCAGCTCCGTGCCCGATGCCCAGTCCGGGGCCGGGGCGCCGCGCCTTCATTCTTCCGGCAACGTTTTCGGCGTTTCCATTGATCCCCGACCGCGACCGATTCGCGCGTTCGGGTGATCTTCACGCCGCCGTCGCCAGCCCTCCGAAAGCCGAAACCTAAGGTCAGCGACGCCGTCCGGCCTTCAGCGGGGCAACGTCGGCGCCGTCGTGGGAGCTGCGGCACTCGTCGGGGGTGACCGCCTCCACCGCCAGCGTCAGCATCCCCTTCACCCCGGTGTAGATGCTCTCGCCCGCCGACGCCAGCGACGTGTGCACCCGGTTCGAGTCGGAGAAGTCCCGCTCGTCCTTCGTGCGCTTCTTCCCGGCTTCCTCGGGCTTGGTCGCACTGCGCAGGTTGACCTCCAGCCACGCGGCGACCTCGGTCGGCGTGGTCAGGACCTCCTCCGGCGTGCGCTCCAACCGCTCCGAACGCGGGGAGGCGTGGTCGAGTGACGTGTGCTCCACATAGGCGTGCCAGTGCGTGTTGCGCAGCGACCACGTCTGCTCGATCGGCCAGTCCTCCTCGGTGCCCATGCGCCTATCTTGCCAGGGTCCGCACGTCCAAGGTGTGGTCAACCCCCACAGCCGACGCCAGCCTCCGGTCGTGGGTCACCAGCAGCAGCGTCCCCTCATAACCGTCCAGCGCCTGTTCCAACTGCTCGATGGCGGCCACGTCGAGGTGGTTGGTCGGCTCGTCCAGCACCAGGCACGTCGTCCCGCGCGCCTGCAGCACCGCCAACCCCGCCCGCGTCCGCTCACCCGGCGACAGCGAACGCGCCGGACGCAGCACGGCGTCCGCACCGACCCGGAACTTCGCCAGCAACGTCCGCGCCTCCACCTCCGCCAACCCGGTCGACCCGGTCACCACCTCCAGCACCGACGACGGCACGGCGAAGTCCGCGCGCACCTGGTCGACCTCACCCACCACCACCGCCGACCCTTGGCTGCGGTCACCGGCCACCAGCGGCAGCCGTCCCAGCAACGCACCGAGCAACGTCGACTTGCCCGACCCGTTGGGCCCGGCGATGCGCCACCGCTCACCCGCGCCGATGGTCAGGTCGATCGGCCCGAGCGTGACGTCACCCCGGCTGACCACCGCACCCCGCAACGTGAACGCGACCTGGCTGCCCCGACCCGCGCTGGGCAACGTCAACCGCAGTTCCCACGGTTCGCGCGGCTCCTCGACCTCCTTCAACCGCTCCAGCTGTCGGTCCACAACGGACGCCTTGGCGCTCAGGTTCTCCGCACCCTGCTTGCGCGCGAACTTGATGTTCTTGTCACTCTCGTCGGACTTCGCGTTGCGCCGCACGCCCTGCCGCGACCACTCCCGCGTCTGCCGCGCCCGTTGCACCAACGCGTCCCGCCGAGCCGCGTAGGCCTCGTACTCCTCCCACGCCCGCTGCCGCACCCGCGCCTGTTCCTGCACGTAGGCGTCCCACCCGCCGCCGAACACGCTCACCCGGTGGCTGAACTCGTCCAGCTCGGCGATCGCGGTCGTGGTGCGGGCCAGGAACTCGCGGTCGTGGCTGACCAGGACCATCCCGGCACGGCTGCGCAGCACGTGGGACTCCAGGACCTCCAGCCCGGCCAGGTCGAGGTCGTTGGTCGGCTCGTCGAGCAGCAGCACGTCGGCCGTCGTCAGCAGCACGGAGGCCAGTCGCAGCCGCGCCGACTGCCCGCCGGACAGCTCGCCCGATCCCCGCTCGTCCAGCAGCGTCGCCGGCAGGCCGAGCCGTTCGCACACCTCGCCGGCGCGTTCGGCGAAGTCGGCCGCGCCGGACGCGGTCCACACGTCGAACGCCCGCGCGTAGGCGTCCTCGGCTCCGGCGGCGCCCTCGCTCAACGCCTTCGTGGCCGCCTCGAACGCACGCTGCGCCGCCGCGACCCCCGTGCGCCGCGCCAAGTGGTCGCGCAACGACTCGCCGGGCCGGATCTCCGTCTCCTGGGTGAGGTGCGCGACCACCCCGCGGGCCGTCACCACACCGGAGTCGGGGGGCAGCTCACCGGCCAGCACGCGCAGCAACGTCGACTTGCCGACCCCGTTCGGCGCGACCAGGCCTACCCGTTCACCCGCGGGGACATCGAGATCCACCTCCGAGAGCACGGTCCGCGGACCGAACGACAGCGTGACGTTCCTGGCTGTCAACACCGCCCGATCGTGACACGCGCGCTTACCGTCGGCACCCGACTTTCCCCCGCGCCGGACACGACGAGGCCCCACCCACCCGGCGGTACGACCGGGAGGCGGGGCCTCGTCTGTTCCCGAACTGACTGCCGCTCCCACCACGAAGCGACGAGACTTAGGTTAGCCTAACTTCTCCCACAGCACCAGCCCTGCGCACCAGACCGCGCGCGACCAATTCCACGACCACCGCGATCGCCACCGCCTCGACCGCCAGCAGCCCCAGCAGCACGACGAGCTGCAACGCGCCCGCCTGCCACACCGGCGCCCCGCCCAGCAGCATCCCGACGAACGCCCCGGGCAACGTGACCAGCCCGACCGTCCGGGTCTGGTCCAGCGCCGGGATCAACGCCTCGGCCGCCGGCCGCCGCACCAGCTCGCGCACCGCCACCGGTTCGGTGAACCCCAGCGCCAGCGCCGCCTCGAACTCACCGTGCCGATCGCGCAACGTGTCCAGCGCCCGCCGCACCGACAACGTCGTGGCCGTCATCGCACCGCCGATCAGGATGCCCCCGACCGGCACCAGCGCGATCCCCCGCAACGGCACCAGACCACTCGCCACCAGCGCAACGAGCGCCGGCACCGTCCCGCCGAGGATCGCGAGCGCCACCCACACCCCACGCCGACCGGTCTTCGTGCGCGCCGCCGACGTCCCCGTCGCCACCCCCGCCATCAACACCAGGAACGCCGCCGTCAACGGCAACGACGCCAGCACCACCGTGATCACCGCCGACACGGCGGCCAGCTGCCCCGTCGCCCGAACAGCCGCCCGCACCACCGGCTTCGGCGACGCCAACCGCGCCCACCACACCACCGCCCCCGCGGCCGCGGTGAAGATCAAGCAGACGACCAGCAGCCGGACCCAGTCCGTCGCGATGACCACGGACCCATTGTCAGACGCGGGCGCGGCGACGCAGGCCGAGGCGGTACGTCGGCAGCTTCAGACCACCCCGTCGCGCCAGCACGATCCCACCGACGACGGCCGCCAGGATCGACACCGCACCGCCGACGACCAGCGGTGCCCGCGCGGTGAAGTGCTCGGCCAGCCAGCCCATCACCGGGCCGCCCACCGGGTTCCCGCCCAGGAACACCAGCATGTACAGCCCCATCACCCGACCGCGCATTGCCGGCGACACGGCCAGCTGCACGGTCGCGTTCGCGGTGGTCGTGAACGTCATCATGGCGATGCCGAGCGGGATCAGCGCCGCGCCCGTCCACCATATTGTAGGCAATACTCCGGCTACGATCTCCAGTACACCGAATGCCAACGCGCCGATGATCAGCAACCGCATCCGCGGCTTGCCGTTCGCACTGCGCTTCGCGGCCAACGTCGCACCCGCCAGCGTGCCGACGGCCAACATTGTAGACAGTAGCCCGTATGCATCAGCGTCACCGCCGAAGGTGTTGCGCGCCAGCACGGCCAGGGTGACGTAGAAGTTCAGTCCAAACGTGCTGATGAAGAACACCATGCACAGCAGGATCACCAGGTCGGCACGCTTGCGCACGTACCGCAGGCCCTCCCGCAGCTGTCCCTTCTCCCGCGGCACGGGCTCACCGCGGTGCAGTTCGGCCGCACGCATCAGCAACAGCCCGCCCAGCACACCGAGGAAGCTGACGGCGTTGATCAGGAACACCCACCCGGTCCCCACGAAGATGATCATCACGCCGGCCACCGCCGGGCCGACCATCCGGGCCAGGTTGAACGTCATGGCGTTCAACGCCACCGCGTTGGTGAGCTGGTCGCGCCCGACCATCTCGACCACGAAGCTCTGCCGCACCGGCGTCTCCACCGCCGACACCGCGCCCAGCACCAAGCACAACAGGTAGACGTGCCACAGCTCGACCACACCGGTCACGTCGAGCAGCCCGAGCGTCAGCGCGCACAGCCCGAGCCCGGTCTCCAGCACGAGCAGCAGCTTGCGCTTGTCCATCCGGTCGGCGAGCACGCCCGCCCACAGCGACAGGAACAACGTCGGCGCGAACTGCAGCGCGGCGGCGATGCCCAGGGCGACCGGCGAGCCGTCGGACAGCTCCAGCACCAGCCAGTCCTGCGCGACGCGCTGCATCCACAGCCCGACCAGCGAGACGACCTGGCCGGACGCGTAGAGGCGGTAGTTGCGGACGCGCAGGGAGCCGAACATGCGCCGGCGCGGCGGTGGTGCGGGTGCGGCTGGGTTGCGTTCGACCTGGTCTGCCCCTGCACCACCCGCGTACGCCGGCACTTCGTTACTGCCCCGCCATCCTGTCGATTATCTCGGCGGCGCGCGACAGCACGCCCCGCTCCTGCGGTGTCAGCTCGGCCAGCCGCTTGTCCAGCCAGGCTTCCCGCGCGGACACCTCTTCGTTGATGTACCTCAGCCCCGCCTCGCTCAGCTCCACGATGGCCTGGCGGCCGTCGGTGGGGTGGGGGCGGCGCGTGGCGAACCCGTACTCCTCCAGGGCGGCGATCACCCTGGTCATGGACGGTGGCTGGACGCCTTCCTTGGCGGCCAGCTCGCCCGGCGTCAGGGGTCCGCACTTGTGCAGCGTCGACAGCGCGGACACCTGGGTAAGCGAGATCGCGGAGTTCACCCGCTGCGCGCGGAGCCTCCGGTTGAGCCGGACGACGGCCAGTCTCAGTCGACTCGCCAGTCCCACTTCAGCCTCGGTCTCCGCCACGTAGTTAGCATACCTCACGATCTCTGCGCCCATCGTGTGAACTTGCCCATCCCGCCGGCGGTCAGCCCGCGAAAGCGGCCTGGATGGGGCCGATCGCGAAGTAGACGACGAACGCGGCGGCCACGATCCACATGAGCGGGTGCACGCTGCGCGCACGCCCGGTGAGCGCCCGCAGCACCACGTAGCTGACGAAACCCGCGCCGATGCCGTTCGCGATCGAGTACGTGAACGGCATGATCACGATGGTGAGGAACGCGGGCAGGCCGACGGAGAAGTCCGCGAAGTCGATCTCCTTGATCTGCATGATCATCAGCGCGCCGACGACGACCAGCGCGGGCGCCGCCGCCTCGATCGGCACCACCGCGTACAGCGGCGTGAGGAACATGGCGGCCAGGAACAGCAGGCCGGTGACGATGTTGGCCAGCCCGGTCCGCGCGCCCTCGGCGATGCCGGACGCCGATTCGATGTAGACGGTGTTGGACGAGGACGACGCCGCACCGCCCGCGACCGCGCCGACGCCGTCCACGAACAGCGCCTTCGACACGCCCGGCAGCTGGCCGTCCTTGCCGATGAGCCCGGCTTCCTTGCCCAGGCCGGTCATCGTGCCGACGGTGTCGAAGAAGTCCGTGAGGACCAGCGTGAACACCAGCAGCGCGGCGGTCAGCGCGGGCACGCGGGTCCACGCGCCGAACGACACGTCACCCAGGAGGGCGAGGTCGGGCAACCCGAACACCTGTTCCGGCAACCCGGGGTAGCCGAGGTTCCACCCGGTCGGGTTGGTGCCCTGCGACGGGCCCGCCTTGACGATCGCCTCGATCACGATGGACAGCACGGTCGCCGCGAGCACGCCGATCAGGATCGCGCCCTTGACCTTGCGCGCGACCAGGATGCCGGTGACCACCAGGCCGACCACGAAGACGAACGTCGGCCAGGACGCGATGGACCCGTTGATGCCGAGCCCGACCGGCACGGTGGTGCCCGCCGCGTCGGGCAGGCGTCGCACGAAACCGGCGTCGACCAGGCCGATGAAGCAGATGAACAGCCCGATGCCGACCGCGATGGCGGCCTTCAGCTCCGCGGGCACCGCGTTGAACACGGCCGTGCGGACACCCGTGACGACGAGCAGGAGGACGACGAGGCCGTTGACCACGACCAGGCCCATCGCTTCGGGCCAGGACATCTGCGGCACGATCGTGACGGCCACGAACGAGTTGATGCCCAGGCCCGTGGCCAGCGCGAACGGGTAGTTGGCGACGAGTCCGAAGAGGATCGTCAGGACACCCGCGACCAGCGCCGTCACCGCCGCGACCTGCGGGATGGTGAGGATGTTGCCGAGCACGTCGACCTTCGCGCCGGGTGCGTCGGCGGCGAAGCTGCCCAGGATCAGCGGGTTCAGCACGACGATGTAGGCCATGGTCACGAACGTGACCAGCCCGCCGCGCACCTCCCGCCCGACCGACGAGCCGCGTTCGGAGATCTTGAAGAACCGGTCCAACCCGGACCGGGCCTGCCCACCCGGTGGCGTCTTCGCGGCGGGTGTCTCGGCGGTGGCCATACTCATCTCCTCGGCGGTCGGTCGGTGTGGCGAGCAGGCAGAGCGTGCCCCACGCGTGTTTCCGCCAGGTAGCCTGCCCGACGTGGCCGAACAGGACGCAACACCCCTCCCACCCCCGCCCCCGCTACCGCCGAAACTGGCCGACCCCGTGCCCGCGATCGCGGTCGGGACGGCCCTGTGGTGGCTGGCGCTGGCGGGCGCGCTGGTGTTCGGTGACGGTTTCGGGGTCGTGGCGTGGACGTGCCTGTCCGGCGGCGTGCTGGGCATCATCGGCTACGGCATCTTCACCTGGCAACGCTCCGCCGCCCGCCGCGGCAGCCGCACCGCCCAACACGGCCAAGGCCTGGAGTGACCCCCACCCAGCCCACCACCCCCTCAGGCCTCGCCTAACCCACACCCCTCGCCCCGGCCCCCTGCTCCGCCGACAGCGACGGCCCTGGCCTGCCCGCACCGCCGGGCCCGGCCGACCTCCGTCCCACCCACACCATCGGCCCCCGGCTGACCCGCAACCCTCGGCCCGCCGACGGCCCGCCGACCGCGACGGCCCTGGCCTGCCCACACTCCAGGGCCCGGCCGACCTCCGTCCCACCAACACCGCCGGCCGCGACTGCGCTCCAGTCCGCCCACGCTGTCGACCCGGGTTGACCACCGGCCCGACCGCGCCCTCGACCCGGGTTGACCACCGACCCGCCTGAGCCCTCGGCCCCGGCTGGTCTCCACCAACCCGCACCGTTCGACCCCGGCTGGCCTTCGTCCACCCCGCCCCGCGCCCTCGCGGCTGGGCTCGCGGCGGCTGGCGTCGCGGACGCCCTCGACAGACGACGCGGCGCACTTGCGGCTGACACTGGGGGCCGGGGCGCCGCACCTCCTTCTTTTCCGGCAACAAATCCGGGGTTTCCATTCATCCCCGAACCTGCATACCCAATAGGGTGATCTTGGCGCGGTCAGCCCAGCAGGACAGCCGGTGTCGGGTCGGCGATCAGTGCGGCGAACGTGTGGCGATCATCCCATCGCCCGGTCGTCCACGCCAGCGCACGAGCCAAGCCCTCGGGTGTGTCGGCGGCGTGCACGACACCGGATTCCACCCACCACGACACCGAGTGCTCCGCACCCTCGGCCGCCACCACAAGATCATCGTGCACGACCAGCGAACCGGCCGGCAGCTCGACGCCGAGCAGGTCGCACGCCAGTCGCACCGCGCCCAGCTCCGACCAGATCACCTCGTCACCCACCCCGACGACCGCCCCGGACACCTCTTCCGACGCCAACGGCAACGCCAGCAGTTCCGCCAGCTCCGCCGCCGCGCCGGACGACGCCAGCACCTGGGCGGGCGGCAGAACGCCCAGCAGCCACGGCAGGTCGAGCACCAGCACGTCGTCGGCAGGTTCGGCGGCACCGGTCAGCACCCGCACCCGGTCCGGTGGCTCGACGCTCACCGAGTCCGCGACCTCCGCCAGCAACGCGTGCACCCGCAGCACCAAGGCGTCGGACAGTTTCCGCTCGGGATCACCCAACCGAGCGATCAAATCCATCACATCGTCGGAATCCACCACGGTCAACGACGTCCGCACCCCGGCCGCAGCGAGCACGTGCGGCGGCAGGCCGACCGACGGCACGACGTCGTACAAACCCGCCAGCCCGTCCGCGTCGGGCAGCCGCCACGACCCGAGCGGCACGCCGTCGATCGTCGCGTAACGGGCCAGCCACCAGCCCGTGTACCCGTCCGGCTCGGTCACCGCGCGCCACGCCACCGGGTCGGCGGCCATCATCGCCAACGCGGCGGGCCACTTGTCCCGCGCGACGAGGTCCAGGTCACGGATGCCCAGCACCCGCGCGGGCGGCACGTCGAACGCGTCCCACCAGTAGCCCTCGTCGGCCAGGTCGTGGTCGGGTTCGGTGGGCGAGTCGTCGTCGACCACGGTGAACCCGTCGATCACGCCGACATCGGTCAACACCGACCGCGGCCACTCCGTCGCCACCGACGCGTCCAGCACCCCGAACGGCGCGTCGGGCTCCAGCACCGACAGCAGCGCCGAGTCCGGCAGCACGAGTTCGTCGGCACGCCGCCACTCGCCGTCCGCCGACGGCAGCGCCAACTCCGCCAGCCACGGCCGCCCACCGGCCCGCGACACCAGCCGCAGCACGGTCCGCACCAGCTCGGGCCCGTCGAGCGCGGGGTCGTCCAGGCTGCGGTGCACGGCCTCGCGCACCGCGTCGGAGTCCAGCAGCTCCGCCGGACCGGCCTCGGTCGCACCCAGCCGCAGCAGCAGCGGGTGCGCGGCCTCGGGGTGCGCGATCCGCAGCCCGGACACCGAGAACAGCTCTGAGTCCGTCCCCACCAGCACCCCGCGCGGGCTGCTCACCAGCCGCCCGTCCACCAGCGGCACGGGCAGGCTGCCCATCTCCTCGCGCGCGGTGGAGTCGACGTCCGCGACCGGTGACAGCGCGTCGTACACCTGGTGCCACCACGACGGGTCGCCGCCGACACCGGCCAGCGCGGCGACCACTTCGGACACGCCCAGCCGCGGCACTTCCAGCGCGGCCAGCGCCTTGGCGTGCGGCGGCAGCGTCAGCTCGTAGTCCAGGAGCCCGGGGATCACGTCCTCCAGCAGCTCGACCAGCTCGAACGACGCCAGGTCCAGCACCTTCGCGGTCGACGGCGCGGCCCACTCGCCGTCCGCGAGCGGCAGCCACGGCGCGTCCCGCAACGCCCGCAGGATCCCGGTCCGCAACCGGTCGTCCACTTCGGACAGCGGGAATCCGGGCAACGGCACCAGCGTCGTCCGCTCGACCGCGGGCAGCTTGGCCACCAGCTCGGGGTACGCCGACGCGGCCTGCTCCAGCACGAACGTCGCCGCCGCACCTGCCAGCACCCGCCGCCGGGACGGTTCCACGGGCAGGGTCGCGATCAGCCGCGCGGGCAGCGACAGCTTCTCGTCGGTCGGCGTGGGCGCGTGCAGCACGTCACCGGACAGCGGCTCGTCCATCGGCCACGCCCAGCACGCCGACCACTGCGGCCGCGACTCGACGCCCGCGACCAGCGACGCGGGCAGCTCGCCACCGACCCGGTGCACCAGCCACCGCTGCTCCCCACCGGGACCGGTCAGCACCACCACGCCGTCGGCCTCGGACCGCTCCCACGCGTCGGCGCCGACCTCGACCCGCCGCAACCCGGGCAACGCCAGCAGCAGGTCGGGCACCTGTGCCGCGAGCTCGGCGAGCAGGCCGTCGGCGGGCACCTTCAGCGGCAGCCGCACCTCGGTGTCGAACCCGTCCGGCAGGTCCGTCTCGTCCGACGGCCACACCAGCCGCAGCACGGGCACGTCACCGCCGCGCGCGGACGCCTGCGACGGCACCGCCTCCCGCGTCCGGGCGGCCGAGAACGCCACCGCACCGGTCCGCGACACCACGCGCGGCTCGTCCGTCACCGCCAGCACGGCGGCGAAACCCACGCCGAACTGGCCGACCGTGTCCGCCGCCTTCGACGACGCGCGCAACGACGCCAGCGCCGCCACACCGGCCGCGTCCAGCGGCGCGCCCGTGTTCGCCGCACGCAGTTCGCCGTCCACAAGGGACAGTCGCAGCACGCCGGGCGCGTCTCCCGCCGCGTCGGACGCGTTCTGCGCCAGCTCCACCAGCAGCCGGTCGCGGTACCCGCCGAGCCGCAGGTCCTCCTCGGCGTTGGCGTCCTCGCGGAACCGGGTGGGCGAGCCGCGCCACGCGGCCAGCACCGACTCGCGCAGCGCCTCGGTGCCGAACGGGTCCGCGCTCACTTCCCGCTCTCGGAGTTGGCCTCGACGTCGAGCACCGCGTCGTCGTAGACGACCTCGGCGACCGGCACCAGGGGGCCACCCTCGACCTCGGTCTCGGAGTGCGCGCCGCACCCGTACTCGACGTGCACGACGTGGCCGTCCGCCGGCGTCATCTCGTTCGCGCACACCCCGAACGCGGCGCCGAGCGAGCCGGTGATCCGGGTGTAGAAGCCGCACGTGCCACAGGTGGCGGGCGCGCTGCGGGCCATCTCGCTGCGCGGGCCGAAGTCGCCGCCGTGCCAGCGCTGGGCGGCGTCGAGGACACCTTCGCGCGACAGCACGCGCACCCGGCCGAGCCCGACCTCCAGGGCCACCTCTTCGACCGCCGGGTCGTCCGAGGCGACGTAGCCGGGCGCCAGGCGCGGGTCGTCCTCGGGGGTGGGCAGCAGGTCGCCGACGCCGAGGTCGCCCGCGCGCACCCGCTCGTGCCACGGCACCCACTCGGGCGCGACCAGCGCGTCGTCGCCGGGCAGCAGCACGACCTCGCTCACCGAGAGCGGCGTGCCGGGGCCGGCGAACGCGACCGTGACGGCCCAGTTCCAGCCGCGGTAGCCCGCGTGCTCGGCCTCGAACAGGTGCGTCGCCGACACCTCGTCCTCGGCGACGGTGCCCACGTGGTCGCCGACGCGTTCCGCGCCCGCCTCCTCTTGTGCGGCGGCTCGGGCGAGCCGGACTGCCGCTGGGTCGGCGAGCGCTGGATCGGGCTGGCGGGTCGGCGTGGCGGTCACAGGTGAATTGTGCCGCACGTGTTCGCCGCGCCGTGCACACGTGCCACCCTTTCGGACGTGCGGTGGCTCCTGATGGCGACGGTCTTCGTCTTGTCGGCGGCGTGCACCACCCCTCCGAGCGGTCCAACGGGTGGGCCGATCCGGGTCGAGGTGCTGGGCACGCTGCCCCACGACACCGACGCGTTCACCCAGGGTCTGGAGCTGTCCGACGGTGTCCTCTACGAGGGCACTGGTCTGGAGGGCCGGTCGTCCCTGCGCCGCCTCGACCCGGAGACCGGCGAGGTCGAGCACCGCGTCGACCTGCCCGAACCCCTGTTCGGCGAGGGCATCACCGTGGTCGGCGACCGGATCTGGCAGCTCACCTGGCAGAACGGCGTGGCCATCGAGCGGGACCGGGACACGCTCGAAGAAGTGAGACGCGTCACGTACGAGGGCGAGGGCTGGGGGCTGTGCCGCGACGGCGGCCGGCTGGTCATGAGCGACGGCAGCGCCGAGCTGACGTTCCGCGACCCGACCTCGTTCGCCGAGCACGGCACCGTCACGGTCCGCCGCGACGGGCAGCCCGTCACCCGTCTGAACGAACTCGAATGCGTGAACGGCCAGGTGTGGGCGAACGTGTGGCAGAGCGACGAGGTGGTGCGCATCGACCCGGCGAACGGCCAGGTCACGGCCACCGTCGACCTCAGCGGCCTGCGTCCCGCCGACGTGCCCGACAGCGCCGTGCTCAACGGCATCGCGGCCGTGCCGGGCACCGACGAGTTCCTGGTCACCGGCAAGAACTGGCCGACGATCTTCCGGGTCCGGTTCACCGACGGGTGACCTACCGTCTCGCCCGTGGACATCGACCTCGACAACATCGCCCGCGCCGCCGAGATCGTCGACCCCGTCTTCCGCGGCACACCGCAGTACGTCGACGAGCAGCTGTGCGCGGCGCTGGGCCGCCGGGTGACGGTGAAGGTCGAGACGGTGAACCCGCTGCGCAGCTTCAAGGGCCGCGGCGCCGACTTCATGGGCCTGACGCTGCCGCCCGGCCGCCCCGTCGTGTGCGCGTCGGCGGGCAACTTCGGCCAGGCCGTGGCCTACGTCGGCCGTCACCGCGGGTTCCCCGTCCAGGTGTTCGTCGCGCGGTCGGCCGTCCCCGACAAGATCCGCCGGATGCGGGCGCTCGGCGCGGCCGTGACCGAGGTGCCGGGTGACTTCACCGCCGCCAAGGACGCGGCCCGCGAGCACGCCCAGCGCCAGGGCGCGATCTTCGTGGAGGACGGCCGTGACGTGGCCGTCACCGAGGGCGCGGGCAGCATCGCCGTCGAACTGCTCCGCGCGGGCACGTTCGACGCGGCCGTGGTCCCCGTCGGCGACGGTGCCCTGATCACCGGCATGGCCCGCTGGCTCAAGGAGCACTCGCCGCACACCCGCGTCATCGGCGTGTGCGCGGAGGGCGCCCCGGCCGTCGCCCGCGCCTGGGCGGGCCGCCCGGTGGCCGACACGCCCACCGACACCATCGCCGACGGTATCGCCGTCCGCGTGCCCGTCCCCGCGGCCGTCCCCAGGCTGAGGGCGCTCGTGGACGACATGCTCCTGGTGCCCGACGACGCCATCCGGGAGGCGATGGCGCTGGCCCGGACCACGCTCGGCCTCGTGCTGGAACCGGCGGGCGCGATCGGCCTGGCCGCGATCGCCGTGGCCGACATCCCGGGCGAGACGATCGCCACCGTGCTCACCGGGGGCAATGTGTGAGACAGCCCGCACTCGGTGAGGCAGGATTGAAGGCGTGACACCCCCTCGGCCGGAAGACCAGTCGCGGCGGTACCCGTGGGAGGACGACGAGTACAAGCCGCGCACCCGGCCGTACCCGACGCCCGGCTCACCACCGCAACCGGACCCTCCGCCGCAGGGCCGACCGACACCGCACCGCGAGTCGGCCCGCTTCAGCCCGCCCCCGGACGACAAGCCGACCGCGCCGACGCTGCCGAAGAAGCTCACCGTCACCCGCGTGGCGTGGTTCCGCACCAGGCAGCTCAGCGGCCAGGCCCTGGCCGCGTTCCGCAAGGCCGCGCACGCCGACGGCGCCAAGCAGTCCGGCCTGTCGTCGCTCACCTACGCGGTGATGCTGAACTACGCCGCCGACGCCGCCATGGCCGTCGCGCTGGCCAACACCCTGTTCTTCTCCGCCGCCGCCGGCGAGAGCCGCGGCAAGGTGGCGCTCTACCTGCTGATCACCGTCGCGCCGTTCGCGCTGGTGGCGCCGGTCATCGGTCCCGCGCTGGACCGCATCCAGCACGGCAGGCGGGTGGCGCTGGCCGCGTCGTGCGTGCTGCGGGTCTTCCTGTCCATCACGATGGCGCTGAACTTCGACAACTGGGGCCTGTACCCGGCCGCGCTGGGCAGCATGGTGCTGTCCAAGTCGTTCACCGTCCTCAAGGCCGCCATCACACCCCGCGTGCTGCCGCGTGAGATCACGCTGTCCAAGACCAACGCCCGCATGACGGTCTTCGGCCTCGCCGCGGGTGGTGTGTTCGGGGCGGTCGCGGCCGGTTTCGCGAACCTGTTCGGCTCACCGGGCGCGCTCTGGTTCACCGCCGCCCTCTGCCTGGCCAACGCCTACTACTGCCTGCGCATCCCGTCGTGGGTCGAGGTCACCGAGGGCGAGGTCCCCGCGTCACTGCGGGCCAAGCCGCAGAAGCCGAAGCGGCAGCCACTGGGCCGCACGGTCGTCGTCGCCCTGTGGGGCAACGGCTCGATCCGCATGCTGACCGGCTTCCTCATGCTGTTCGCCGCCTTCGTCGTCCGCGCCCAGACCGAGGGCGACGCGCTGATGCAGGTGCTCCTGCTGGGCGTCATCGCCGCCGCGGCGGGCATCGGTAGCTTCCTCGGCAACGCCGTGGGCGCCCGCCTGCACTTCGGCTCACCCGACCAAGTGGTCATCGGCTGCCTCACCGCCGCCCTCGCCACCGTGATCATCGCCGCCGTCCTCCCCGGCCTCGTCACCGCCGCGGCCGTCGGCCTGATCGGCGCCACCGCCAGCTCGCTGGCCAAGGTGTCGCTCGACGCGGTCATCCAGGACGACGTCCCCGACGAGTCCCGCGCGTCGGCGTTCGGCCGGTCGGAAACCATCCTGCAGCTCGGCTGGGTCTTCGGCGGCGCGCTCGGCGTGCTGCTGCCCACCGAGTACTGGATCGGCTTCACCGTCCTGGCCGTCCTGCTGGCCGTCGGCCTGGCCCAGACCGTCCAGACCAAGCGCGGCGCGACCCTGATCCCGGGCCTGGGCGGCGACCGCCCACTGCGGCCCGCGCCCGTCGTGCCCAGGGCGGGCACGTAGGCTCGACCGCCGTGCGCCGAGTCCTGATCCCCGCGTCGCTGCTGGTCCTCGCCGGCTGCGCGGCAGCACCCACCGCCCCCGAGGTGACGTTCTACGCCGACGGCAAGACGATCAACGTCAAGCCGTCCCAGTACTGCGACCTGCAGTCGGAGAACTGCGACGTGAACGCGGACGCGGTCGGCGTCCTCCGCGTCCGCCCGGGCAAACCGGTCCAGATCTCCGTCCCGGGCGACCTGGCCGAATCCGCCTGGTCGGTCAAGTTCACCTACCGAAACGCCCAGGGCGAGCAGCAAGAACCACTGCGCAGCAAACTCTTCACCGAACGCGCCCCGAAATACGCCTACACCCTCGTCCTGCCGAATCCCGACGACCAACTCGAAAGCATCGAGGTCCAGCAATACGGCGCCCGCATCGAGGCCGGCACCGCGGGCGCGTTCGACTTCGTCGCCCGAGCCACCTGGGTCCTCTCCATCGACGACCGCTCCCACTAACCCACCACAAGCCCACCGGCCGCACCCACAACGACCCCGCCGCCAGCCCACCGAGGCCACCGGCCCACAATCCGACGCACCCACAACGGCCCCGCCACCAGCCCACCGAGGCCCACGAACCCCCGCACCCACAACGGACCCGCAGCGCCACCGCAAGGCTCGATTTGACATGGGTTCGGGTGCTTTAGGCTGGTCGAAGCCGGCAGGCCTGGCGGGACGCTTTTCCCCGCCGGGCCTGCCGGCTTTGGCCTGCCTGGAGTGCCCGTAAGGGCCCCATGTCAAATCGAGCCGGACCCAACCACCGAGCCGCCTGAACGTTGAACTCACACGCTCCGAACGTTGAACTATCGCCGCCCGAGCGTTGGACTCACGCGCCCTGAGCGTTCGACTCGCGGGTCCTGAGTGTTCGACTCACGGGTCCTGAGCGTTCGACACGCGCGTTCTGGACGTAGGACACGCGCGTTCTGGACGTAGGACACGCGCGTTCTGGACGTAGGACACGCGCGGATTGTCCGGCTTACGGGTCCAGCTCCCGCGCCACCGCGCGAACCACCTCGGCGATCAGCTTGGTGTTCTTCCGATCCGGGTACCGCCCCCGCCGCAACTCGGGCTGCACCTTGATCTCCAGCAGCTTGATCATGTCCTCGATCAGGCCGTGCAGCTCCTCCGCCGGCCGACGACGCGCCTCCGCCACCGACGGCGCCGGGTCGATCAGCCGGACCGACAGCGCCTGCGGCCCGCGCCGCCCCTCGGCCATGCCGAACTCGATCCGCTGACCGGCCTTCAAGCCCTCGACACCCGGAGGCAGCGCGGATTTCCGCACGTAGACGTCTTCGCCACCGTCCTGTGTGACGAAGCCGAAGCCCTTCTCCGAGTCGTACCACTTGACCTTGCCGGTCGGCACCGTTCTCACCAATCCTTTTGCGATCACACGACGAACGCGCCCCGGGGCGTGCCCAAGGCGCGTCCCACCAGACTATCCAGAACACCACCGCCGGGGCACCTCCGATCGCGCGACTCCACCGCTGACCGCCCCGACCGCCCCCACCAACCACCAACCACCAACCACCAACCACCAACCACCGACCACCGACCACCGACCACGCCGCGTCTACGCTTCACCCATGTCGACCCCGAAGCTGATGCCGCCGGCAGTGGCGCTGTTCGCGCTCGGCGTGGCGGCCATCGTCGCGATGTTCATCGCCGGCGAACCCGGCCTGCCCGCCTGGGTGTTCGCCGCGGGCTGGCTGCTCGCGCCCGCGGGTCTCGCGCTGGGCGTGTTCAGCGCGGTGCGCAGCGCCCGACCCCGGCGCTGAGCCGGTCCGCGTTCGCCCGCAGCCACGCCGGGAACTCCGTCAGGTCCCGCAGCACCACGTCCGCGCCCTCCGCCGTCAACTCCTCGGCGTCGCACGGCCCGCTCACCACACCCACCGACACCGCGCCGGCCGCCTTCGCGCCGCGCACGTCACCCACGTGGTCGCCCACGTACACCGCCGCGCCGTGCGCCTTCAACGCCTCGGCCTTCCCGGTCGACCACAGCTCTCCGAAGAGGTGGTCGACCTCCCAGTCGAACGCGGCCAGGTGCAGCGCCGCGTTGGCCCGGTACTTGCCGGTGACCACGATCGTGGTCCCGCCCAGCTCACGCACCGCGGCAAGCGCTTGCGCCGCGCCCGGCAGGGCGACCGTTGCCGGGATGACGACCTCCGGGTACAGCTCGCGGAACCGGGCGATCAGCGCCGGGACGTCCTCCTCCGGCACCCCGAAGTCGCGGTAGATCATGTCCAGCGGCGGGCCGAGGTTGGCCGCGAAGTGCGCGCCGTCCAGCGGGTAGCCGCTCTCCGCCGCGACCGCGTCCATCACCGCCGCCATTCCCGGCCTGGGGTCGATCAACGTCATGTCCAGGTCGAAGCCCACGGTCAACGGCACGGTTCGCACCCTATGCGCTGTGCCAAGCTTTGCGCCGTGACGGAACTCACCCGGGCACTGCTCGTCGCGGCGACGGAGTTGATCGCGGCACACGGCTCACGAGGCCTGCGCATGGCGGAGGTCGCCGTCAAGGCGGGCGTGAGCAGGCAGACCGTCTACAACGAGTTCGGCAACAAGGAACGGCTCGTCCAGGCCGTGGCGCTGCACAAGACGGCCGAGTTCCTCGACGGCGTGCGCGAACGGCTGGTCAGCACCGACGACCCGTTGGAAGGGCTGCGGCGGGGCATCGAGTTCGCGTTCGACCTGGCCGCCGAGGACCCCTTGGCCAAGTCCGTGCTGAACGGCGCGAACGCCGAGGACATGCTGCCGCTGCTGACGACCAAGGGCCGGCCGGTGCTGACCCTGGCGACCTCGGTGTTCGCCCGGCACATCCGCGAGCACTGGCCCGCGCTCCCCGACGTCCGCGTGCACGTGATCGCGGACACGATCGTGCGGGTGGGGTTGAGCCACCTGCTCACCCCGAGCAGCCGACGCTGGGAGTCGGTCGTGCTGGTGACCGAAGCCCTGCTCCGCGACGCCTGAGCGCCCCTACCCCCGCACCACTCCCGCCCGAACCCGCCGTGCCACTACCGGCGCGCCGCCCCCGCCCGAACCCGCCGCACGACCGGCGCCGTCCGGTGAACCCGCCGAGCACCCACCCGCCGCCCGGTCACCACCTTCGCCGCACCCGCCGACCTACGACCGGCCACCGCACGACCCGCCCCACGCCCGGCTCTGCGACCGGCCACCGCACGACCGGCCCCACGCCCGGCTCTGCGACCACCCGCCGCACGACCGCCGACGACCCGCCGCGCGACCACCACAGCCAGCCCCGCCAACCCGACCAGCCCGAACTTCCACACCTTGCCCATGCCCTACCCCACCGTCCCATCGTCGTAGGTCAGGCCGACGCGCTCGGCGGCCCTGGTGAGCGTGCGCAGGATCGCCAGCGACTCGGCGGGCCGCATCGACGGGCTCTCCGTCTCACCCGCCCGCACCCGCTTCACGACCTCGCGCAACTGAGGAACGTACCCGGCGCCTTCCTGCTCGTGCCGGTGTTCCACACCGTTCACCACGATCCGGCTCGGGTTGTAGAGCGCCTCCGGCACGTCCACCAACCCCCGCGTCCCGTACACGACCGCACCGGACTTCAGCGGGCTGACCAGCGAAGACCCCAGCAGCGCGTGCACGCCGTCCGGATAACCGAGCAGCATCCCGATCTCGGCGTCCACACCGCCGACCAGCCGCCCGTGCGCCTGCACCGTCTCCGGCTCGCCCAGCACCAGGTGCGCGAACGACACCGGGTAGATGCCCAGGTCGAACAGCGACCCGCCGCCCAGCGCCTTGTTCCACAGCCGGTGTTGCGGGTCGTGCTCCAGGGTGAACCCGAAGTCCGCCCGCACCGACCGGACCTCGCCGATCGCACCCTCGGCGATCAGCTCGGCCATCCGCACGACCAGCGGGTTGAACCGGGTCCAGATGGCCTCCATGAAGAACAGGCCGCGCTCGCGCGCCAGGTGCACCACGTCCTGCAGCTCGGCCAACGTCAACGTCGCCGGTTTCTCGCACAGCACGTGCTTGCCCGCCTCCAACGCCGCGCGGGTCACCGCGTGGTGCTGGACGTGCGGCGTCGCCACGTAGACGACGTCCACGTCCGGGTCGGCCAGCAGGTCGGCGTAGTCGCCGTACGCGCGCGGGATCCCGTGCTTGGCCGCGAAGGCCTCGGCCTTGGGCAGCGCGCGCGACGACACCGCGAGCACCTCGACGTCGGGCAGCAGGAGCAGGTCACCGGTGACGACGTCGGCGATGCCGCCGGTCGCCACGACACCCCAGCGGAGTTTGTTCGACACGGACGGAGCTTAACGGCAGCTTGATCGGGCAAGATGGTTTCGTGAGGCTCATCCTGAACCTGATCTGGCTGGTCCTGAGCGGCTTCTGGCTAGCCGTCGGGTACGTGGTCGCCGGCGTGGTGTGCTGCGTGCTGATCATCACCATCCCGTGGGGGCTGGCGTCGTTCCGCATCGCGAACTACGCGCTGTGGCCGTTCGGGCGCACGGTCGTGGACCGGCCGGGCGCGGGTGCGCCGTCCCTGCTCGGCAACATCGTGTGGATCGTCGTCGCCGGGATCTGGCTGGCCATCGGCCACGTCGTCACCGGCGTGCTGCTGTGCGTGACGATCATCGGCATTCCGCTGGGGGTGGCGAACTTCAAGCTGGTGCCCGTGTCGTTGATGCCCTTGGGCAAGGAGATCGTGCCTTCGCCTTGAGGCGGGGCGGTGGTTCAGGTGTGGGCGCGGTCGGCCGGTTGGTCAGGGGTCATGGCCGGTCGGTCAGTTGGACGACCAGGCAGGGACCGCCGCTGTACAGACCTGCGTCCACGGCGAGCACCTTGTCGTCGGCGTACCTGAGCGGGCCGTCGATTTCCTCCGGGGGGACGCCCAGTTGGTCGGCGATGACGCTGTGGCCGTGCACGACCTCGTGGCCGCCGAGCACGTCGAGCAGTTCGGCCGCCACCTCCGGGCCGTCCGGGCCGCGGAACGCGTAGCGGGTGGTCATCTTGCGCCAGCACTCCCACCAGTGGTCCAGGTCGTCGCTCTTCAGCACGTCCCACACGGCCTGGTTGACCTCGTCGATCGTGGCGCCCCACTCCAGGTAGGCGAGCGTGTCGGAGTGCATCAGCAGGTGGCCGTCCACCTCGGTGAGCACGCGACGGGTGGTCAGCCACTCGATGTGGGCGTCGGTGAGCCGGTCCTGGTCGCTGCGCAGGCCGCCGTTGAGCAGCCAGCTGCGGGCGAAGCTGCGCGGTGTCGGGGCGCCGGGCACGTTGCGGTCGCCGAACCGGTGCATGCCCAGGAGCAGCACCTCGTGGTTGCCGATGAGCGCGTCGACCTGGCCGCCGCTCTGCTCGGCCAGCCGCATCACGAACTCGATCACCCCGATGCCGTCGGGGCCGCGGTCCACGAAGTCGCCGAGGAACCACAGCTCCGCGTCACCGCCGCACCAGTCACCGTCGGCGTCGACCAGGCCCGCGGCGTGCAGGGCTCGGGTCAGTTCGGCGAGGTGCCCGTGCACGTCGCCAACCACGAAGAGCGGTCGTTCCACATCTGCGACGATAAGCGACTCGGGGGTGTGGTGCGCAAAAGTCGATCAGCGCACGCCCCGCCGGCCACGGCCACACCTTCCCCGCCGGGGTGAGATCCAGCCCGTTCGCCGTGACGAAAGCCGCCCGCGGCCCTCTCACCGCCATGCGTGAACAAGTGGAACGAGTCGCGGGTGAACTGGACGAGGCGATGGTCGCGGTGGCCGCGCAGGCGGGCACGGCGTGGCACCCGTGGCAGCACATCGAGTGGCTGCGCCTGCAGGCGGACCTGCTGGACCGCCTGGGCGCGGCGTTCGGCGGCCCCGGCTCCTGCCGCGCCGAACTGCTGCGCGACCGGGCCGAGCGCATGGCCGACCGGATCAACGACATGCCGCACGCGGGCGGCGGCTTCCCGTCGTTCCTGCTGGACCGCGACGTGCCGGCGCCACGCCCCACCCCACGCCATCACTGACGACCGGCACGCCACCACCGACCACCGGCGCCACCCCCAGTCCGTGACCACCGGCGCCACCGCTACTCCGGGGCCACCGGCGCCACCGCTACTCCGGGGCCATCGGCGCCGCCCTCACTTCAGGCTGGGCCACGCGATCAGTGCCTCCGCCTTCGCGCGGTCGCCGCTCACCGTCACCTCCTCCAACCCCACCCGCCGCCAGAGCAGCAGGTACAGCTCCTCGGCCGTGCCGGTGCCCCTGGCGTCCGCCGCACCCCCGGCGAGCCGCGCCGGCTCCGCCGCCCCATCCGTGCCCACGAACCACGTGGTGCCGGTGTCGGTCGCCGCCAACTCCAGCACCGCGGGCCCGCCCTCCCACGGCTTGCCGTAGAGGAAGCGCCCGAGGAACTCCTCGACCCCGTCCACCGCCAGCTCGGCCGGGATCGACCCGACCGCGCCCACGGCCCGCCACGCGTCCCAGCAGTGCACGACCGCCTCGTGCGCCTGCCGTGACGCCAGCGCCGCCGCCGTGTCGCGCTGCTCGTCGTTCCACCACACCCACACCGGGGCGTCCGGCCCCGCGCCGCGCTGGTACTCCTCGTGCACGGCGACGTACCGGGCGCTGATCTCCCGCCAGCCCTCGACCCGGTCCGGCCCGGTGTCGGCGGCCCGCCGCGCCGCCTCCTCGTCCGGGTACGCGCCCTTCGCCAGCACGACCGCGGTCCACCACGCCTGCACCTCCGCCAGGTGCGCCACCAGGTCGTCCACCGTCCACCCCGGACAGGTGGGCACCGGCGCGCCGAGGTGGCCCGCCACCGCCTCGGTGAAGGACCCGCTGAACTGCTCGACGACCGCCAGGTGGTTGATGCCCATGGCCGGCACGTTAGCGCCGACCACCGACAATTCCGGTGTCGTCGCAGGTCAGCCCTGCTCCGGCAGCTCGTCCGGGAACGGGTTCGCCGAGCTGCCGACCAGGTCCGCGATCGACTTCACCACTCGCGTCGGCCGGTACGGGTACAGCTCGGCCGTCGACTCCGCCGAGATGCCGGTGAGCACCAGGATCGTGCGCAGCCCCGCCTCCAGGCCGGACCGCACGTCGGTGTCCATCCGGTCGCCGATCATCAGCGTGTTCTCGGAGTGCGCGCCGATCGCGCGCAGCGCCGACCGCATCATCAACGGGTTCGGCTTGCCCACGTAATAGGGCGCGCGGCCGGTGGCGCGTTCGATCAGCGCGGCGATCGAGCCGGTGGCGGGCAACGACCCCTCGCGGGACGGGCCGGTGGCGTCCGGGTTGGTCGCGATGAACCGCGCGCCCTCCTCCACCAGCCGGATCGCCTTGGTGATCGCGGTGAAGCTGTAGGTGCGGGTCTCGCCGAGCACCACGTAGTCCGGGTCGCGGTCGGTCAGCACGTACCCGATCTCGTGCAACGCCGTGGTCAGGCCCGCCTCGCCGATCACGAACGCCGACCCGCCCGGCCGCTGCGAGTCGAGGAACTTCGCGGTGGCCAGGGCCGAGGTCCAGATCGCGGCCTCCGGCACCTCCAGGCCCGTGCGGGACAGCCTGGCCCGCAGGTCGCGCTGGGTGTAGATGGAATTGTTCGTGAGCACCATGAACGGGATGTCGTTCGCGGTCAGCTCGGCGACGAACTCGCTCGACCCGGGGATCGGGTGCTCCTCGTGCACGAGCACGCCGTCCATGTCCATCAGGTAGTTCCACTGAGCGGCCATGGCGGACATGCTGCCGGCTCAGGCCTCGATCACGCGCCGCCGGAACGTTTCGATGAGCACCTGGTTGTAGCGTTCCAGCACGTCACGCTCCTCCGGGGTGAACCGCGACAGCACCTCGCGCAACGTCTCCTGCGCGCCCGCGAACAGGTCGCTGAACCTGCCCTCGTCGCCCATCGTCACCTCGACCAGCACCTTCCGCCGGTCGTGCGGGTCGCGCACCCGCCGCACGTACCCGGCACGTTCCAGCCGGTCGATCACGCCGGTCACCGCGCCGGTGGACAGCCCCGACAGCTCGGCGATCCGGCCGGCCGTGATCGGGCCGTCCGCGCGCAGGGCCAGGTCGAGGCACTTCTCGTCGGTGGGCGACAGGCCCATCCGCTCCGCCACGCGCGTGTGGAACATGACGGTGAGCGCGCTCGACTCCCGCGCGTAGACGCTGAACCGCTCCAGCACGTCCGCGGGCACCTCGTGCTCACTGGTCATGACGGCAATTTAGCGTTCCGGCGCACGGGTCAGGCATCCTCGTCCACCGCGCCACGCGCCGCCGTCCCCCATTTCCCGCAGCACCCGAGAGTGTGAGCCGATTACCCTGGCAGGGGTGACAGCTGTCGAGTTGGGGCTACCCGTTGTGCGCGGCAACCCGGACACCTCCGAACGGCCGGTCTCACCGCTGCTGGTGGACCGGTTCGGCCGGGTCGCCACCGACCTGCGCGTGTCGTTGACCGACCGCTGCAACCTCCGCTGCACCTACTGCATGCCCGCCGAGGGCCTGGACTGGCTGCCGAAGCCCGAACTGCTCTCCGACGACGAGCTGGTCCGGCTGATCGGCATCGCGGTGACCATGCTCGGCGTGACCGAGGTCAGGTTCACCGGCGGCGAGCCGCTGCTGCGGCCCAAGCTGGACGAGGTGATCGCGGCGACCGCGGCCCTGGACCCCCGCCCGAAGATCTCGATGACCACGAACGGGTTGACCTTGGCCAAGCGCGCCGAGGGTCTGGTGGCCGCGGGACTCGACCGGGTGAACGTCTCGCTCGACACCCTCGACCCGGAGCGCTTCCTCCGCCTCACCCGGCGCAACCGGCTGGCGGACGTGTTCGCGGGCCTGGCCGCCGCGCGCGAGGCCGGGTTGGCGCCGGTCAAGGTGAACACGGTGCTGATGCGCGGCGTGAACGAGGACGAGGCCGTGCCGCTGCTGCGCCACTGCCTGGCGCACGGCTACCAGCTGCGGTTCATCGAGCAGATGCCGCTGGACCCGCAGCACGGCTGGGACCGCGAGGAGATGGTGACCGCCGAGGAGATCCTGGCGTCACTGCGCACCGAGTTCACCCTGACGCCCGAGCCGGGTGACCGGGGCGGCGCGCCCGCCGAGCGGTGGCTGGTGGACGGCGGCCCGGCCGTGGTGGGCGTGATCGCGTCGGTGACGCGGCCGTTCTGCTCGGCGTGCGACCGGACCAGGCTCACCGCGGACGGCCAGGTGCGGAACTGCCTGTTCAGCCGGTCGGAGACGGACCTGCGGGCGTTGCTGCGCGGTGGCGCGTCGGACGAGGACATCGCCGGCGTGTGGCGCGGCAACGCGTGGGTCAAGGCCGCCGGGCACGGCATCGACTCGGCCGGGTTCAGCCAGCCCGACCGGCCCATGAGCGCGATCGGAGGGTGAAGTGCGGCTGACGGTGCGGTACTTCGCGGGTGCGCGGGCGGCCGTGGGGCTGTCCGACGAGAGCTTCGAGCTGCCCGGCGACGCGGCCACGGTCCAGGCCGCGATCGACGCGGTGCGGCGCCGGCACGGGGCGAAGGTGGCCCGCGTGCTGCCCGCGTGCAGCTTCCTGCTCGACGGCGTGGCCGTTCGCGATCATGACACGGCAGTGTCATCCGGGGCGCAACTCGACGTGTTGCCCCCCTTCGCCGGCGGATGATGCTTCTCCACTCGCGCGGGTTAATACGTGAGCTAAACCTCACTTACGGTGATTGATCTCGGCGAATCTCGGAACGGAAACAGACCGATAACGGTGCTCTGAGCTGGCTAAACGGGGTAGTCGGAGAGTCACTCTGTCGCGTTACAGTGACGTGCGTCACATGCCAGATCATTTGGCGCGCGGCTCCCGGTTACGTACCGTCGCTTCTCGGTTGGCCCCGACCGACCGCAGCTAGACCGGGACACCGCGCACCGAACCTGTCCAACGGCGTCCCGGAACACCCCCGAGCGAGAGACAACCACCGGACAGGGAGCAAGCCGAGCGGCGTACCGGGCCCGAACCCGAGCCGGTCGAGCAGGTGCGGGTGGACGAGAGGGAAATGGCTTCTTACCGAGGCAAGCACCGTCCGACCACCAGTTCCACCGCCCGGAGCATCGCGAAGGTCGCCGTCGCCGGCGTCATCGTCGGTGCGCCGATGGCCATGGCCGCCGGCACCGCCAACGCGCAGTCGGTCAACTGGGACGCGGTCGCCGCGTGTGAGAGTGGCGGCAACTGGAGCATCAACACCGGCAACGGCTACTACGGCGGTCTGCAGTTCCTGCCGTCCACGTGGACCTCGCACGGCGGTTCCGGCATGCCCCACCAGGCTTCCCGCGAGGAGCAGATCCGTGTGGCCGAGAACGTGCTGAAGACCCAGGGCATCGGTGCCTGGCCCGTGTGCGGGCCCAAGGGCCTCGGCGGCGCCCCCGCGCCGGCGAAGGCCAAGCCGGCCCCCGTGCAGCAGGCTCCCAAGCAGGCCGCTCCGGCCCCGAAGCAGTCGGCCCCGGTCCAGCAGGCGCCCGCCCCCGTCACCGTGGCGCTGCCGACCTCCAACCCGAACGGCGACTACGAGATCAAGCCGGGCGACAGCCTGTCGAAGATCGCGGAGGAGCTGAAGGTCGAGGGTGGCTGGGCGAAGCTGCACGAGCTGAACAAGCAGTTCATCCCGAACGCCGACCTCATCCTGCCGGGTCACAAGATCGCCACCAAGTGACTTGTGGCCGGCGCGAGTCGGTGCACGACGGAACCGGGACCTCGGACCGCCCCCCTCGGCGGTCCGGGGTCCCCAACCCGTTCCCGGGGTGTTTCGCCCTGGTCAGGGCATGTTGACCCACTCGTCGGTGCCGTCGGTGAAGACCTGCCGCTTCCACACGGGCAGCCGCCGCTTCACCTCGTCGACGAGTTCCGAGCACACCGCGAACGCCTCACCCCGGTGCTCGGCGGACACCGCGCACGCCAGCGCCACGTCCCCGATCGCCAGCTGACCCACCCGGTGCGACACGGCGACGGCGCGCACGCCCTCGAACCGGCCCACCACGTCCGCCACCACCTCGGCCACCACCTCGGCGGCCGTCGGGTGCCCGACGTACTCCAGTTCGCGCACCGATCGCCCGTGGTCGTGGTCGCGCACCACCCCGGCGAACGTCACCACCGCGCCCGCCGCCGCGTGCTCCACCAGCTTGGCGTGCTCGTCCACGGACAGCGGCTGATCGCTGACGGTCGCCCGCAGCACCTCGGTCATGCGTGGTCACCTCCGGACACCTGGTCGACGGCGTGCTCCAGCACGGTCGCGAGCACGTCCAGCCCGTCGCGCACCCCGCCGGTCGAGCCGGGCAGGTTCACCACGAGCGTGCGGCCCGCGACCCCCGCCACCCCGCGCGACAGCACGGCCGCGGGCACACGTGGCCAGCCTGACATGCGGATGGCGTCCGCCACGCCCGGCACCTCGAAGTCCAGCACCGACCTGGTCGCCTCCGGCGTGCGGTCGGTGGGGCTGATGCCCGTGCCGCCGGTCGTGATGACGACCGCGACACCGTCCGCCACGGCCGCCCGCAGCGCCTCGGCCACCGGCTCCCCGTCCGGCACCACCACCGGGTCGGGCACGTCGTAGCCGCGTTCGCGCAGCCAGTCCACGATGATCGGCCCGCCGCGGTCGGCGTAGACGCCCGCCGAGGCCCGGTTCGACGCCGTGACGACCCGGGCGGTCCTCACGGGCGCTCCCACAGGCCGGTCTTGCCGCCTTCCTTGCGCTCGACCCGCACCCCGTCCAGCGACGCCGCCGGGTCGACCGCCTTCACCATGTCGTGCAGCGTGAGCCCGGCCACCGACACGGCCGTCAACGCCTCCATCTCCACGCCCGTGCGGTCGGTGGTGCGGACGGTCGCGGTGATGCGCACCTCGGCGTCACCGAGCGTCAGGTCGACCTTGACGCTGGACAACGCGATCGGGTGACACAAGGGCACCAGCTCCCACGTCCGCTTGGCCGCCATGATCCCCGCGATGCGGGCCGTGGCCAGCGCGTCGCCCTTCGGCAGCCCGTCGCTGCCCAGCAACGCCACCACTTCGTGCGTCGTGCGCAGGACGCCCGACGCCACCGCCGTGCGCGTGGTCGGCTCCTTCTCGGACACGTCGACCATGCGCGCCGCACCAGCGGCGTCCAAGTGGGTGAACTGGTTGCTCATACCGGCGATGCTAGGCGGTGTTGAATTGCCGCTGCTCCGCAGACGGCGGGCGAGGTCGCGTCGTGGTCGAGTCAGGCGGTCTCGACGGCTGCCTTGCGGACCGCTTCGGCGACCGCTGGGGCGACTGTGTTGTCGAACACGCTCGGCACGATGAACGACGCGTTCAACCGCTCGCCGTCGACCACGTCCGCGATGGCGTTGGCGGCGGCGATGAGCATGGCGTCGGTGATCGTGTTGGCGTGCGCGTCCAGCAGGCCCCGGAACACGCCGGGGAACGCCAGCACGTTGTTGATCTGGTTCGGGAAGTCGCTGCGGCCGGTGGCCACGACGGCGGCGTGCTTCTGCGCCTCCATAGGGTCGATCTCCGGGTCCGGGTTGGCCAGCGCGAACACGATCGCGTCGGAGTTCATGGTGGCGACCTGCTCGGCGCCGAACAGGTTCGGCGCGGACACGCCGATGAACACGTCCGCGCCGACCAGCGCGTCGTGCAGCCGTCCGCTGACGTTGTCCTTGTTGGTCGCCGCCGCGATGGACTTCAGGTTGTCGTCCAGGCCGGGCCGGTCGCGGTGCACGATGCCGTCCACGTCGACCGCGACCACGTCACCGGGCTCCTGCTTGAGCAGCAGCCGGATGATCGCGCTGCCCGCCGCGCCCACCCCGCACACCACGACCTTGCAGTCGGAGATCTTCTTGCCGACCACGCGCAGGGCGTTGCGCAGCGCGCCGACGACGACGATCGCGGTGCCGTGCTGGTCGTCGTGGAAGACTGGGATGTCCAGCTTCTCCCGCAGCCGCGCCTCGATCTCGAAGCAGCGGGGCGCGGCGATGTCCTCCAGGTTGATGCCGCCGTAGACGGGGGCGATCAGCTCGACCGCGCGGATGATCTCCTCGGTGTCCTGGGTGTCCAGGCAGACCGGCCAGGCGTCGACGCCCGCGAACTTCTTGAACAGCGCGGCCTTGCCCTCCATGACCGGCAGCGCGGCGGCGGGGCCGATGTTGCCCAGGCCGAGCACGGCGGAGCCGTCGGTGACCACGGCGACCGTGTTGCGCTTGATGGTGAGCCGGCGGGCGTCGTCCGGGTTCTCCGCGATCGCCATGCAGACCCGGGCGACGCCGGGCGTGTAGGCGCGGGAGAGGTCGTCGCGGTTGCGCAGCGGCACCTTGGACGAGATCTCGATCTTGCCGCCGAGGTGGACCAGGAACGTCCGGTCGGACACCTTGCGCACCACGATCCCGGGCAGCAGCTCCAGGGTGTCGGTGATGTCCTTGGCGTGGTTGGCCGACAGCGCGTTGCAGGTGAGGTCGATGATCACCCGGTCGGTGTGCGACTCGACGACGTCGAACGCGGTGATCACGCCGCCCGCCCGGCCGACGGCCGAGGTCAGGTCGCCGGCGGCCGACGCCGACGGCGGCGCCTCCAGCCGGACGGTGATCGAGTAACCAGGGCCGGGGACCGGCATCGAACCTCCCAGAACAGCACAGCTCAAGAGGTTTCGAGCGTAGTCCGCGCAGATATACGGAACGCGCGCGGCTCGACGGCCGCGCGCGTCCGGGCCTAGCGGTTGATCTCGGTCACGGGGTGGTGGTAGCCGAGCTCCTCGACCGGCAGCGGGAAGGTGACCTTGCCGAACGGGGACAACGCGCCCTGCATGTCGCTGGTGAGCTCGGTGACCGGGTGCTTGTCGCCTGCCGGCGCCTCGGGCCAGTGCGGGTCGATGCGCTCGGGGCGGGCCTTGGCCACGGTTCCTCCTCGGTGGTGCCTTCGTCGGGGACAAGTGTGCCTCATCCGCGCTGGTGGCGGCCCGGGGTGGTCGGCGGGGAAATGCGAGAGCCACGTCACGGCCCGATCCGTAGCCTCGTGCGGGTGGAGCTGCTGAACGTGGTCGACGTCGAGGCGACGTGCTGGGAGGGCCAACCGCCGCCCGGTCAGGTGAACGAGATCATCGAGGTCGGCCTGACCACGGTTTCGCTGACGACCGGCGAACGGGTCGCCAAACACCGGATCCTGGTCCGGCCGCGACGTTCCGCGGTCAGCCCGTTCTGCACGGAGCTGACCGGGTTGACGCAGGCGGAGGTGGACGGCGGCGTGGACTTCGCCGAGGCGTGCCGGCTGCTGGCGGTCGAGCACGAGGCGGGCTCGCGCCCGTGGTCGAGCTGGGGCGACTACGACCGCAAGCAGTTCCGGCGGCAGTGCCAGGCGACGGGCGTGCGTTATCCGTTCGGGCGGCGGCACTGGAACGCCAAGCTGGTCTTCACGCAGGCTCATGAGCTGCGGAAACGGCCGGGGATGGCGCAGGCGCTGGAGATCGCGGGGCTGCCGCTGGAGGGCAGGCACCACTCCGGCGCGGACGACTCGTGGAACATCGCCGCTCTTGTCCTGCAGTTGGCCGAGCGCGACGCCTGGCCCGCCGACCCGACCACCGACGCCTGAACCGACCGCGCCTGAACGGCGCTGCGTCTGACCGGCGCAGACCGCAGCTGCGCGGAGGTCCCCGCCCAGGGGAACCCTGTTTCACATTCTACCGGCGACGTCCGACAATTCCGGCCGATCGGCGGGCGGCAGCGGGGTTTCGGGGGCTGGTCAGCGCCACCCGGGCAGTCGGCATATACCGTGGTGAGGATGGCCGGCACGACCCTCGCCGAGTGGCTGCGGGCGCAGGACGACTCCGCGCTCGTGGCTCTGCTGCGCGCTCGGCCGGACCTGGCCACGCCCCCGCCGGCGGACACGACCGTGCTCGCCACCCGCATCGGGTCGCGGGCGTCCGTGGCGCGGGCCTGTGAAGACCTCGACACGCTGACCCTCACGGTCCTCGAAGCGCTGCTCGTGCTGGACGCCGACCTCGCGCCGGTCGGCCGGTCGGCCGTGCAGCGGCTGTTCGGCGAGACCGACATCGGCCCGGCCCTCGACACGCTGCGCGTCCGTGCCCTGCTGTGGGGCGGCGACCACGCGCTCTCCACCCCGCCGGCCACCCGTGACGCGGTCAACCCGTTCCCCTGCGGCCTCGGCCGGTCCGTGTCGCGCCTGGCCGACGTCGACCTCACCTCGCTCGACCCGGACGAGCACCGCGTCCTGCAGACCCTCGCCGCGGGCCCGCCGGTCGGGCAGACGAAGGACGCGGCGCACGTCGTCTCCCTCGCCAACGCCAAGACCCCGATCCAGAAGCTCCTCGCCCGCGGCCTGCTGGTCCGGCGGGACGCGCAGACCGTCGAACTGCCCCGCGAGATCGGCCTGAAGGTCCGGGGCGACCGGCCGCTCGGCGCGATCCAGACCACCGAACCGCCGCTGACCACGTTCCGCCGCGACCCGTCCGACGTCGACCACACCGGCGGTGGCGAGGCGTTGGAGCTGTCCCGGCACGTCGAGACGCTGCTCAAGAGCTGGTCGGAGGACCCGCCGGCGGTGCTGCGGTCGGGTGGTGTCGGGGTGCGGGAGCTGCGCAAGCTCGCCAAGGACCTCGACGTGGACGAGCGCCGGGCCGCGCTGCTGGTCGAGCTGGTCGTCAACGCGGGCCTGGTCGCCGACACCGAGGGCCTCGAACCCGAGTGGGTGCCGACCACGCAGACCGACGCGTGGCTGGTCGCCGCGCCCGAGCACCGGTGGGCGACGCTGGCCCAGGCGTGGCTCGACCTGCCCCGCCTGCCGGGCCTGATCGGGCAGCGCGATGACCGCGACCGGCTGCTCAACCCGCTGGCGCCGGAGCTGAACCGGCCCGGCGCGCCCCGGGACCGCAGGCGCATCCTCGAAGCGCTGGTCGCGTTGGCGCCGGGCACCGCCGTCACCGACCCGGACGAACTCGCCGCCGTGCTGGCGTGGCGGGCGCCCCGGCGGGGCGGGCGGCTGCGGGACGAGCTGGTGCGCTGGACCGTCGAGGAGGGCACGCGGGTCGGTGTCCTCGCGCACAACGCGATCACCTCCCAGGGCCGCACGCTGCTCACCGAAGGACCGGGTGCGGCGGCGAAGCGGCTCGGTGACGCGTTGCCCGCGCCGGTCGACCACGTGCTGGTGCAGGCGGACCTGACGGTGGTGGCGCCCGGCAGGCTGGACCCGGAGCTGGCCGACGAGATCGCGCTGGTCGCGGACGTCGAGTCGGCGGGCAGCGCCACGGTCTACCGGGTGCGGGAGGGGTCGGTGCGGCGGGCGTTCGACGCCGGGCGCAGTGCCGCCGACCTGCACGAGCTGTTCAAGTCGCGGTCGCGCACGCCGGTGCCGCAGTCGTTGACGTACCTGATCGACGACGCGGCACGCAAGCACGGCAGGCTGCGGGGCGGTGCGGCCGGGTCGTTCCTGCGCTGCGACGACCCCGTGCTGATCACCGAGGTGATGGCGCACGCGGCGGCGGAACGGCTCGCGTTGCGCAAGATCGCGCCGACCGTGCTGGTGAGCCCGTTGCCGCTGGCGGAGGTGCTGGACGGGTTGCGGGCGGCCGGTTTCGCGCCCGCCGCCGAGGGACCGGACGGTCACGTGCTGGACCTGCGGGCGAGCGGGCGTCGGATCGCGGGCAAGGGCAGGCGCAGGCCGGCGCCGCCGGGTGCGCCGTCGGACGAGCAGCTGGGCGAACTGGTGCGGCTGGTGCGGGCGGGCGACCGGGCGGCGACGACTACCGGCGGTGCCCGGGTGTCGGTGCCGGGTCACCTGGGCGCGGGACCGTCGGCGACGCTGGCGTTGCTGCAACGTGCCGCGCGGGAGGGCCGCAGCGTGCTGGTCGACTTCGTGGACGGCCACGGCACCGCCGCCCGCCGCGTGATCACGCCGCAGGTCGTGGGCGGTGGTGTGCTGGAAGGCGTGGACGTCAGCTACGGCGAGGTGCGCAGGTTCCCGCTGCACCGCATCACGTCCGCCGCCCTGGTCGAGGGCGACGGCGCGTAACCCCCGTTCGGCCTCGAAGACCACCCGATTGGTGACGACGGCACCGCCTAGCGTCGAATCGCGGCCTCCACGCCGCAGCACACGTGCGTCGACCGGCCGGGCGAACCCCGACCTCTCGGGCACGCGGAAGGGCGGCCTCCTACGAGGAGACCGCCCTTCGGTACGTCACACCGCCGGATCAGCGCGGCGACCCGAAGGTCAGCCGGTGTACCGGACAGCAGCGCACCTTGGCGCATCGATGCCCATAAGGGTATCGTTATGGTCAGGGCGTGACCGACTGGGACGTAGTACTGCACGAAGACGTCGACACCTGGTTCGCGCGACTCTGCGTAGAAGATTCGAAGAGCGCGAACCTGGTCGAGGAGGCGATTGACCAGCTCGCCCGCGAAGGACCTCGGCTCAGCCGTCCCTTGGTCGATCGGATCAAGGGGTCACGGCACCACAACATGAAGGAACTCAGGCCCGCCTCGTCGGGCGGGAGCGAGGTACGGATCCTCTTCGCGTTCGACCCGCACCGACAGGCGATCCTGCTGGTCGCCGGTGACAAGTCAGGCGACTGGCGAGGTTGGTACGACCGGAACGTCCCACTGGCCGACCGGCGGTTCGACGAGCACTTGGCCGAGTTGGACACGCACATCGGAAAGGACTGACCCATGGCTCGTTCGTGGAAGGACGTCAAGGCCGACAAGGCTCGGCGCGACCAGGCCGCCGGGCGGGACATGGAACTGGCGCGGGAAGAGGCACGCAACCGCACCCAGGCCTACGTGCTCGGCTTCCGCTTGGCCCAATTGCGCGAGCAGCAGGGGCTGTCCCAGAGCGAGGTCGCGGCGCGCATGGGCATCAGCCAGCCTCGGGTCAGCCAGCTCGAACGCGGCGATGTCGACCAGATGGTCGTCGACACGCTCGAGCGCTACATCACCGCACTAGGCGGCCGACTGCGCGTCGTCGCCGACTTCGACGACCATGACGTGGTGGTGTCGACCAGCGAGATCGACCGAACCACCGTCACAGCCTGACCCCGACCTCTCGGGCACGCGGAAGGGCGGCCTCCTACGAGGAGACCGCCCTTCGGTACGTCACACCGCCGGATCAGCGCGGCGACCCTCAGGTCAGCCCGCGCGCACCGACATCCACTGGCGCATGGCGTGCTCGACCAACGTGATCAACGTCTGCTTGGTCGACTGCCGGTTGCGCGCGTCGCAAGTCACTATCGGCACCGACTGGTCGATCGTCAACGCATCCCGCACGTCCTCGATCCGGTGGTGCAGCAGACCGTCGAAGCAGTTCACCCCGACGACGTACGGCAGCTGCCGATCGTCGAAGAAGTCGATCGACGCGAACGCGTCCGCCAACCGCCGCGTGTCCACCAACACGATCGCACCGATCGCACCACGCACCAGGTCGTCCCACATGAACCAGAACCGGTGCTGGCCCGGTGTGCCGAACAAGTACAGGATCAGGTCCTGGTCCAGCGACACCCGACCGAAGTCCATGGCCACCGTCGTGGTGACCTTGTTCGGCGTCGCCGAGAGGTCGTCCACCCCGGCACTCGCCTCGGTCATCACCGCTTCGGTGGTCAGCGGAACGATCTCCGACACGGAACCGACGAACGTCGTCTTGCCCACGCCGAAGCCACCGGCCACCACGATCTTCGCGGAGGTCGTCGGCTTCTTGGCGCCTTCGGCCGCGTTGGGGCTAGAGCCTGCGAAGCCCACTGAGCACCCTCTCAAGGAATTCAATGGACGGCCGGTCCCCCACGACCAAGCCACCCTGGTGAATCAAAACCAAACCCATGCTCGCCATGTCGCCGATCAGCACCCGCACCACACCCAGCGGCAGCCGGAGGTGAGCGGCGACTTCGGCCACCGACCTGGTGTCGGTGCACAGCCCGCAGATCGACCGGTGCTCGGGGAGCACCGCCGCGTCGCGTTCGAGCCCGCGCTCGCTGGTCGACACCAGCGCCTCGATCGCGAGGTCGTAATCGGGCCGGGTGCGGCCACCGGTCCGGGTGTACGGGCGGACCAGGGACCCGGACTCGGCCGCGGGGTTCTCCTCGCGCCGCACGACCGGCTGCGGACCGGTCGTGTAGGGCACCTGTTCCGGCACGCTGTCGGGCAGGCCGTGGGCACCGAAGAGATCGGCGCCCGGACCTCCGAACAGGCCGCTGCCGTACCCGTCGATGTCGAACCGGTTGGGAACGTCGTCGTAGTCGTACGACGAGTCGTCAACCTCACGCTGAGACATATCGCCTTGCCCCTGCCCTGTGCCTTCGACCCGTGGCCCCGGCGCCTGTTCCGCCCGGCGGCGCGGCCACGAGTTGGGTGCGTCCTCGGCTTCCTCGTCCTGTGCGGGGTCGGCATCCGGCTCAGCGAATTGGAAGCCCCCGACCGCCCACTCCTGGTAGTTGAAGTTCCTACCGAAGCGTCGGCCGCCGGCGCCAGATCGTTCAGCCATTTACCTTCACCCCCACGATCTCATGAGGATCTACCGCCGAACCACGCCCTGGAGCTGCGCGCGCAGCTCCGGGGTGAGCTGTTGGCCCACGCGCTCGACCAGCAACGTCATCTCGTACGCGACGAGGCCGATGTCGCAGTTCGGGGCCGCGAGGACGGCGAGGCACGACCCGTCGCTGATCGACATCAGGAACAGGTAGCCCCGTTCCATCTCGACCACGGTCTGGTTGACCGTGCCCGCCTCGAAGCACCGTGCCGCGCCCGCCGTGAGGCTGACGAGCCCGGATGCCACGGCGGACAGCTGTTCGGCGCGGTCGCGGGGCAGGCCCTGCGAGCCGGCGAGCAGTAGCCCGTCCGCCGACACGACCACGGAATGTGCCACACCGGGAACCCGGCGCACGAAGTCGGTGATAAGCCAACCAAAGCTGCCTGGCTGAGCTGCGGTCGTCACTCCTGCTCCTCGTCTTGCCGGCTCGACATGTCACCAGCGTAAGCGTCGATCAAAGCGTGTCGCCCTCGACGGACGCCCTGCTGAAGACTCGACATGCGTCCACGGATCGCGTCAGCCGATCGTGGTGGCAGCGGGGGCCGCTGCGGTTGCCGCTCCGAGGCCGTCGGCTTCGGTGCGGCTGATCCCGGCACAAGCTGAGCCTTGGGCACCCGCTTGGGCAACCCCGCCTGTGTCGTGGTCTCGGGTGCCTTGTTCAGCAAGGCCTGTGCCGCCTGCCAGCCCTCGTCGGCGGGGGACTCCCACACCGACTCGGCGGCGAGCGCGGCCGGCTCGGGTTCGGCGACCGGTTCGGGCTCGGTCACGCGGGACACCTCCGCGGCGCGCTTGGGCAGGTTGTTGGGCGAACCGGGCTGCCGCTTGGGCAGCCCGCCCGCGGTCAGACTAGTGCCCTCGGCGCGGTTGGTCGTCGCTTCGCCCCGTTGGGGCAGCGAACCGGCGTCCGCTTCGCGCAAGGGCCGGGGGTTCTGGCCAGAGTCGAGCAGGCCCCGCTGCGGCAGCGGGTCGTCGGACGTGGTGGGCGCGACCGGCGGGATCGGGCGCGGCCGACGGGTCGGCAGGCCCGACTCGGCGGGCGTGGCGCGCTCCGGCTCGGGCGCCGGCGGCACGGCCTGGGCGGTCGCGGCGGACGTCTCGCTGCCCACGGCCTGGAACCACTGCGAGAGGACCGCCTCGTAGATCGGCAGCCGCTCGGTCGGGGCGTCCAAGTCGTGCTCGACCTCCCTGGCCGCGGGCGCGGCCTGCGGTGCCGTCCCGTTGCGGTGCGCGTGCTCGGGTTCCGGCTCGGGCTCGGGTTCGATCAGGAAGCCGCTGTCCACCGCCGCGAACTGGGTCGTCTCGAACCCGTGCTCGTAGTCCGTGTCGTGCTCGGCGCGGTCCTCGTAGGCGGTGAACAGAGTCGGCTCGCCGAACGAGCCCTCCGGTTCGCGGTGGTCCACGTCGCGCTCGTCGCCGCGCAGCCACGGCTGCGACACCTCGGCGGGCGTCTCCACGGGCGCCTCGCCGAACGCGGGTGCCTCGCCGAACGCGGGCACCCGGGCCGGGTCCTGCTCGCCCTGGCCCTGCACGAAGCTCACCGGGAACGCCGGCTCGTCCTCGACGCGGGGCATGCTCGGGAAGCTGGTGTCCTCGTCCAGGCGGGAGATCGTGCCGGTGCCGAACGCGCCGGCGATACCGGACGCGCGCTGCGCCGTGGACCCGAACGCGGAGTCGCCGAAGCCCGAGTCGGTCGCGCCGCCGAAGCCGCCGGAGTCGCCGAACGCCGAGACGGGCTCGCCGCCCATCGGGGAACCGGGTGCGCCGGGCGAGGCGACCAGCGTGTCGGGCACGAGCACGAGCGCGGTGGTGCCGCCCTCGATGTCCTCGTTGGACCGCAGCCGCACCTTGATGTCGTGCCGCTTGGCCAGCCGCGCGACCACGTACAGGCCCATCCGGCGGGACACCGCGACGTCCACGTCCGGCGGGTCGGCCAGGCGCTGGTTGGCGTCGGCGAGCTCCTGCTCGCCCATGCCCACGCCGCGGTCCTGGATCTCGATCGCCAGCTCGCCCTTGCGGGTGCGGGCGGTGCGCACGGTGACCTTGGTCACCGGGTCGGAGAACGCGGTCGCGTTGTCCAGCAGCTCGGCGATCAGGTGCACGAGGTCGTTGACCGCGCGGCCCTGGACGGTGAGCTCCGGGGTCTGGCCGACCTGCACGCGGGCGTACTGCTCGACCTCGGACACCGCGGCGCCGAGCACCTCGGCCGCCGGGACCGGGCGGGTCAGCCGGCGGGACAGGTCCGTGCCGGACAGGACCAGCAGGTTCTCGCTGTTGCGCCGCATGCGGGTGGCGAGGTGGTCCAGCTCGAACAGGCTGGCCAGCTGGTCGGGGTCCTGCTCGTCCTGCTCCAGCCGGTCGATCAGGTTCAGCTGGCGCTCGACCAGTGCCTGCGAGCGGCGGGACAGGTTGACGAACATCGAGTTGACGTTGTCGCGCAGCAGGGCCTGCTCGGCGGCCAGCCGCACCGCTTCGCCGTGCACCGCGTCGAACGCCCGGGCCACCTGGCCGACCTCTTCGCGGGTGGTGATCGGCACCGGCGCGATGGCCGTCTTCGCCGCTTCCTGCGGGTTCGGGTCGGCGAGGATCCGGCCGACCGCCTCGGGCAGGCCGTGGTCGGCGACCTCCAGCGCGGTGCGGCGCAGCGTGCGCAGCGGGTTGAGAATCGAGCGGGCCACGAACAGCGCCATGACCAGGGCCAGCAGCAACGCGCCCAGCACGATGCCGGAGTCGCGGAACGCCGCGTTGCGGGCCGCGCCGGTCAGCTCGTCGGTCCGGTTCTGCAGCTGCTCCAGCAGCAGGTTCTCCACGTCCCGGGTGAGGTTCACGGTCAGCGTGGACGCGATGTCCCACTTCTCCGGGCGCAGCGACGTCATGGGCGCGTCGGCGGCGGCCAGGTTCAGCGCCGTCTCCTGCATGTCGTTCGCGGTGTCGACGATCAGGCCGGTGACGGTGTCGTCGTAGATCTTGGCCTGGTCGGGGGTCGCGGACTTGCGGAAGTCGTTGCGGGCCGCGTCCAGCTCGGCGTTCGCGGCCAGCAGCAGGCGCTCCTGGCCGGGGCCGAATCCGCCGCGCTGGAAGACGTCGAGCATGATGCCGCGCTTGCGCGACTCCTGCTCCTTGATGCGGGCGATCGCGTTGGTGGCCAGGTGCAGCCGCACGAGCTCGGGCTGGTTGATGCCCGCGATGGCCTGCTCGCCGAGGTCGAGGAGGCTCTCCACCGACTCCGAGTAGGTGCGCAGCACCGCGTCGGACGGGTAGTTGGTCTCGCGGACCGCGTTGCGCAGGCTGTTGAGCCGGTCGAGCTGGCTGGACGCGCGGCGGAACCGGGTGACCACCTCGTCGTCGAGGTCGGCGCTGAGGTCGGCGATCTTGGCGTTGAGCGCCTGCACGGTGTCCTCGACGCGGCGCAGCTGGCGGTCCAGCACCACGCGGTCGAGCTCGCGGCCGGATGCGACGTGGCTCGCACTGAGGTCCCGCTCACGTTGCAGCTGCTGCACCAGGTCGGCGACCGCCGATTCGAGCTGGATCTGGTTCGCCAGCCGGTTGAGGTCGGCCGCGTCGGCGAGGTCGGAGTTGACCCGCAGGCCGCCGAGCGCCACCGCGGCGACGGTGGGGATGAGCAGGACGGCGGTCAGCTTGGTGGGCAGTCGCCAGTTGCGCAGCCGCCAGGCTGCCGGGCGGGGCGTCTGCGCCCGGCCGGCATTGGTCGGCCCGGTACCCGTTTGTTCGGTCACAGTTCCATCACTCAGCGCAGCCAGTCCGTCACCCGTTCCGGGCCTTTCGGAGCGCGGTGGAATCCCCACGCCTGACTGGCTGGGACCTCTCTCTCGACGGGCCACCCTGGGCTTCCTCTTCCGGCAGCAGTGTTCCCCGGCCTCTCCCCCGCGGACCGAAGCATGGACTCGAAATCGGGCCGAATTGCAGCACAGGAGCAGTGGTGCCGGCTAGTCACCCCGCTCCGCGCTCGGGACACGACGGTCTGCGACGACCTGTGCCACCAGGCGGGGAGCGTAGTGCTCGACCCCAGCCCCGGGGAAGACTCCGGAAGCACTCACCGTATCGGAGCAGGGCTGTCGTTTCATACCTCTGGGTGGTTACCATCCCCCGCATCGACAAGTGCGTCGAGAAATTCGTTGATCAAAAAGACCCGCCCTCTGTGGTCATCCCGGCGAGAGGTGCCATGCCTACCCCAGCGCGTGTTCTGCGACGTGCGGCAGCGTTGTTCGCGTGTGCCGCCACCTTGACGGCGTGTGGACTGATCCCCGGCACCGACGGGAACAGCCGCCCCGACGTGGAACGCAGCACACTGCGCATCGGTGTGCTGCCCGTGGTGGACGTGGCACCGCTGCGCCTGGCGTTCAACAACAAGCTGTTCGAGAAGGCCGGCCTGCAGGTGCAGCTGGTGCCGCTCAACAGCGAGGACGAGGGCATCAAGCAGCTCGACACCACGCTGGACCTGACCTGGGCGACGCACGTCACGCTGTTCCGCAGCTTCGCCGAGAACCCCCAGCTGCAGCTGCAGGGCGAGGCGTACCAGGCCGGCTCGAACACGATGGCGCTGGTCACGCTCGACCAGGACTACGCCGGCCCTGGCCAGCTGAAGAGCCCGCGCATCGCCGTGCCGTCCACCGGTGACGTCGGCGCGCTGACCACGAAGGCCGTGCTCAAGACGGCGGGCGTGGAGAAGCAGCAGATCAGGATGACCGAGATGCCGTTCGAGCAGATGGTCAGCGCGATGGAGGCCAAGCAGGTCGACGCGGCGTGGATGACCGAGCCGTACATCACGCAGGCGCAGGCAGGCGCCGGTGCGCGCATCCTCACCGACACCGCCGTCGGCCCGACCAAGGACTTCCCCATGTCCGGGTACGCGTCGAGCAAGAAGTTCGCCGACGGCAACCCGCGCACGCTGGCCCTGTTCCGGCAGGTCCTGCGGGACGCGCAGGAGGCGGCGTCGAACGACAGGCTGTCCGTGCAGAACGCGCTGACCGGCTACATGGACGTCGACCAGCGGACCGCGGCGCTGGTATCGGTGGGCACGTTCCCGCTGTCGCTCAACCCGGTCCGGTTGCAGCGGGTCGCCGACATGATGGACACCGAAGAGGTGCTGCCGGAGCGCTTGGACGTCGGCGGGTTGTTGCCGCCCGGAACCGTGAACTGACTCAGCGTCAGCGAGAAGCCGTGCGATAGGGGGCCTTCCCAATGCGGAAGGCCCCCTATTTTTTCGATTTCCGCCTCGGTTGGAACTCGATCCGGCGTCGACCGAGTCTCGACGCAGTCGCGGATCAGGCTTCGGTCAAGCAGATCGTCGTAGCGGGCTGTGAGTAAACGGCTACGGTGTTGCCACTCTCGCACTCGTTCTCGTCCGCGCGACCCGTGACGACCTTGCCGACCTTGTAGGTGGCACCGCCCGAATCGCAGGCCACCTTGGTGGTTTTGGCCGCGACAATCGAGCCTTCCTGCTTGAAGCAGTCGCCCTCGGCGGCGTTGAGCACCAGGCACAGCTTGAAGCCGTTGCTGCGCCGGCCGCCACGGTCGGAGTACTCGGCGTAGTCGCCGTCCGGGCAGGAGTCGGCGCTGCTGTCGAGGTAGGCGGCGACCTTGAAGGCGGCCTCGGGCGACGAGCAGTCGATCTTCTCCACGTCGGCGTCGGTGGCGCTGGCCGAGATGACCTCGATGCAGTCGCCTGCCTCGGCCCCGGACGGGCCGGTGAGGTTGGCGATGATGCCCGCCACGACGACGCCCACGATGCCCAGCACGACCACGGCCACCAGCGCTTTCGCGCCGCGGGACGTGCCCTTGGGCGGTGTTCCTCTCGACATCGGCGAGCGGAACGTACCCCCGGGCGCCCGGCGGGCGCAGCGATTTCAGCCCAGGTCGGACACGCGGACCAGGCAGAACGTGACGGCGGGCTCGACGTACGTCACACGCTGGCCGTTCGGGCACTCCACCGGCTCGCGGGCGATGCGCACCACCCGGACCGCCTTGGCGGCCGTGCAGTCGGTCTTGCGCACCCCCGACGCCCGGTCGTTCTCGTAGCAGGCGCCCTCGATGAAGTTGGGCATCAGGCACAACGTGTCCGTGCCGCTGAAGACCGTGTACGGCGCGCCGCCCTTGGGGCACTGCGAAGCCTCGTCCACCACCTTGGCCACGCGCACGTTGGCCCGCGGTGACCGGCAGTCCAACGCCCGGTAGGCGGCACCCTTCTCGGCCCGTTCGAGGTGCGCGCAGACGCCCGGCGCGGCGGTCCTGGGCTCGCCGCCGAGCAGCGTGACCGCGAACGCGCCCGCCACCACGACCGCGACCGCGCCGACACCCCACCCGATCTTCCGCATGGAACAGGGGATCGGCACGCCCGCGCGCCGGGTTGAGCGAATTCACCCGCGAGTGTCCCGCAGGCGGGTCGGTCACATCTCGGGGAGCCCCAGGCAGTACGTGACCGGCGGCTCCGGGTAGGCCATGCCCGCGCCGTCCGGGCAGGCTTCCAGGTCGTTGACGTCCTTGATGACCCTGATCACCTTGAACGTGTCGTTGCCCGTGCACCCGGTCTTGACGAACCCGCTGCCTTCGTCGGCCTTGTAGCAGGCGCCCTCGACCATGTTGGGCAGCAGGCACAGCCGGTACCCGTCGCCGACGCCGCCCGCCGGGACGATCTCGGTGTAGATGCCGTCCTCCGAGCAGGTGCTGTCGGTCGACTCCAGGACCTTGCCCACCTTGTACGACGCCTTGTCGGCGGAGCAGTCGAGGGTCTCGACGTCGGCGCGGTTGTCGTTCTCGGCGGTCACGCTGACGCAGTCGCCGACCTCGGCGTTCGCGGAGCCCCTGGTGAGGAAGTACACGCCGAACGCGACGATGGCGATCAGCAGCAGCACCAGCAGGGCGATCAGGACCTTCCGGCCGTTGCCGCCGGAGCCGCGGGTCTCGTTCGCGGCGGGTGCCTGGGAGGCCGGTTCGGCGGAGGCCACGGGGTCGGCGGAGGGCGCCGGGCGGGCACCGGTCACGGCGGTCGGGCCGGCGGGCGTGACGGGCTCGTTGCCCTCCACCGCGCGTTCGCGCGCGCCCTCGCCGGGCTCGGGGGTGGCGTCGTCGGGTCCGGTGGAGCCGGAGCCGAGCCCCGTCGAGGCGGGGGTCGAGAGCCGCTGCTCCCCGGCCGACTCGGCGGCGTCCCGCGAGGCCGCGATGCGGTCGGCGTCGGCGGGCGGCACGTCCGGACGGGCGGCGGGATCACCGGCGGCGGCCCCGGTCGGCACGTCGTCGTCGGGTCGACTCGGCTCGTTGCTCATGATCATCCTCGCTGGCCGGGGTGCGCGTGACGTCCCAGAAGGTAACGCCACGCGCACCCGCGAGGTGGATCAGGCTTCCTCGGCCGGCGCGAAGCAGAAGGTCGTCTTCGGCTCGGGGTAGGTCAGCGGCGTGGCGTCGCCGCAGGCGGCCTCGTCCACGCTGTCCTTGACCAGCTTGGTCAGCTTGAGCACGCCGGACTTGCCGCAGTCGACGGCCGGGTAGCCCATCTGGGTCCCACCGTCCAGGTCGTAGCACTTGCCCTCGGCCAGGTTCGGCACCAGGCAAAGCTTCGAGTCGGGGCCGCGACGGGCGGTCTCGGTGTACTCGTCGTAGTACTCACCGGGGCAGGACTCGGCGGTCGAGCCGAGTACCTTGCCGATGGTGTAGTTCGCCTCGGCCGACCCGCAGTCGACGTTCTTGAACTCCGGCTTGCTGCTGGTGCCGGTCACGCTCGCGCAGTCGCCGGCCTTGGACTGGGCCGCGTCGCTGGTGAAGTAGTTGATGCCGTAGACCACCACACCGGCCACGGCGATGCCGATGATCGCCGTGAGGATCCGGGCGACGACGCCCTTCTTCTTCGGCGCCGGCGGAATCTGCTGCGGCTGCGGGGCGTTCTGATACTGCGGGGCGCCCTGCTGCGGGCCACCCTGGTACTGCGGTGCCGACGCGGGCATGTCCGTGCTCATGAAGAACCTTCGTTCGATCGGGGAGGGCCCCGTATTCCACGCCGAGGGGGCGCGGTGGGGCGGAGGGACGCTATCGACTGCGTCACACGGGCGTACACGGCTTTACCGAACCGAGTCCGTAAGCGGTGAGTGCGCGTTCGCGTACCGTCCGCATCCGACTTGCACCCGGTATGCACACTTGAAGGACACCAAGCGACAGGAGCGCGCACTCGTGACCGACGGCCCTTTGATCGTCCAGTCGGACAAGACCCTGCTGCTGGAGGTCGAGCACCCGCTGTCGGACGACGCGCGCACCGCCATCGCGCCGTTCGCCGAGCTCGAACGCGCACCCGAGCACGTCCACACCTACCGCATCACGCCGCTGGCGCTGTGGAACGCGCGTGCCGCGGGTCACGACGCCGAGCAGGTGGTCGACGCGCTGGTCCGCTACTCCCGCTACCCCGTGCCGCAGCCGCTGCTGGTGGACGTGGTCGACACGATGGGCCGGTTCGGCAGGCTGCAGCTGGCCAACCACCCCGCGCACGGCCTCGTGCTGAACTCGCTGGACCGCGCCGTGCTGGAGGAGGTGCTCCGGCACAAGAAGGTCAAGCCGATGCTCGGCGCGCGGGTCGACGACGACACGGTGGTCGTGCACCCGAGCGAACGCGGCCGGCTCAAGCAGCTGCTGCTCAAGATCGGCTGGCCGGCCGAGGACCTGGCCGGGTACGTCGACGGCGAGGCGCACCCGATCGACCTGGTCGAGGACGGCTGGGAGCTGCGCGACTACCAGCGCCGCGCCGCGCAGGCGTTCTGGGCGGGCGGCTCGGGCGTGGTCGTGCTGCCGTGCGGCGCGGGCAAGACGCTGGTCGGCGCGGCGGCGATGGCCGAGGCGGGCGCGACCACGTTGATCCTGGTCACGAACACCGTGGCGGGCAGGCAGTGGAAGCGCGAGCTGGTCGCGCGGACGTCGTTGACCGAGGACGAGATCGGCGAGTACTCCGGCGAGCGCAAGGAGATCCGGCCGGTCACCATCGCGACCTACCAGGTGATCACCCGCAAGTCGAAGGGCGAGTACAAGCACCTGGAGCTGTTCGACTCGCGGGACTGGGGCCTGATCGTCTACGACGAGGTGCACCTGCTGCCCGCGCCGGTGTTCCGGATGACCGCCGACCTCCAGTCACGGCGTCGGCTCGGCCTGACCGCGACGCTGGTGCGCGAGGACGGCCAGGAGGGCGACGTGTTCTCGCTCATCGGTCCCAAGCGGTACGACGTGCCGTGGCGGGACATCGAGGCGCAGGGCTGGATCGCGCCCGCCGAGTGCACCGAGGTGCGGGTGACGCTGACCGACAACGAACGGCTGGAGTACGCGACGGCCGAGCCGGAGGAGCGCTACAAGCTGTGCTCCACGGCCCGGACGAAGCTGCCGGTGGTGCGGGCCATCCTGGACCAGCACCCCGGTGAGCCGACGTTGGTGATCGGGGCCTACCTGGACCAGTTGGAGTCGCTGGGCGAGGCGCTGGACGCGCCGATCATCCAGGGTTCGACGAAGAACAAGGAGCGCGAGGCCCTGTTCGACCGGTTCCGGCGCGGTGAGCTGCGGACGCTGGTGGTGTCGAAGGTGGCGAACTTCTCCATCGACCTGCCCGAGGCGTCGGTGGCCGTGCAGGTGTCCGGGACGTTCGGGTCGCGGCAGGAGGAGGCGCAGCGGCTCGGCCGGTTGTTGCGGCCCAAGGGTGACGGGCGGCAGGCGCACTTCTACTCCGTCGTGTCGCGGGACACCTTGGACACCGACTACGCCGCGCACCGGCAGCGGTTCCTGGCGGAGCAGGGGTACGCCTACCGGATCGTGGACGCCGACGACCTACTCGGCCCCAAGCTCCCCGACCTCGGCTGACCCCCGCCGGCGGGGCCGCGCGGACGACCCGGAAGACTTCTTCGGTGACTCGAGTGGTGCCGTTACCCCGGTGGTGGATGTGGCGGCCGGGTGTCGATGTGGGTGCTGTTCGCCGTGCCGCGAAGCGAAAGCGGGTCTGGGCGCGGTTGACCGAGTGGGACGTGGTCCTGGCGGCCGACGCGCGGGACGTCGTGCACTGCGATCAGTTCACCGATCCCGTCCAACGCCGTCGCGCGGGCCGCTTGTGCGCGCACTTCGACGCCGTGCGCGGCCTGGATCCGCAGCGCGTTGCGCAGGTCGAACGGCTGCTGTGGCGGGCGTTGGTGGCGTTGCGGGATAGCCAACCGCTGCGGGAGGCGTTGGCGCGCACCGAGAACCGGCCAGGACTGGCCGCCGCGATCGCCGAGCCGACGCGTGAGCTGGCCGAACTGGACCGCCGCCTGGACCAGTTCGAGGACGCGTTGCGGATCGTCGTGGAAGAGCTGGACCCGGAACTGACCGGCACCGCACTGCGCCGGGTCGCCGCGCTGGACCCGCTCTAAGCTCGTCCGGTGCTGGTCTACTCGATCCCGATGCGCAACCGGTTCCGCGGTATCACGGTGCGCGAGGGCGTGCTGCTGGAAGGGCCCGCCGGGTGGGGTGAGTTCTGCGCGTTCCTCGACTACTCCGACGACGAGTGCGCGCCCTGGTTGGCGTGCGCGCTGGAGGCGGCCGAGCAGGGTTGGCCCGCGCCGGTCCGCTCCGAGATCCCGGTCAACTGCACGGTTCCCGTCGTCTCACCGGAACGCGCGCACGAGATCGTCGCCCGTTCGGGCTGCACGACCGCGAAGGTGAAGGTGGCCGATCCGGGGATGCCGCTGGCCGACGACCTGGCGCGGGTCGAGGCGGTGCGTGACGCGCTCGGGCCGTCCGGCGCGATCCGGGTCGACGCGAACATGGCTTGGGACGTCGACGCGGCGGTCCACGCGATCCGCGAACTGGACCGTGCGGCCCGGGGCTTGGAGTACGTCGAGCAGCCGTGCCCGTCGATCGGGGAGCTGGCGGCGGTGCGGCGGCGGGTCGACGTGCGGATCGCGGCCGACGAGTCGATCCGGCGGGCCGAGGACCCGTTGAAGGTGGCGGTGGCCGGGGCGGCGGACGTGGCGGTGATCAAGGTCGCGCCGCTGGGCGGTGTGCGCCGGGCGTTGGCCGTGGCGGAGGCGTGCGGCCTGCCGTGCGTGGTGTCGTCGGCGGTGGAGACCTCGGTCGGCATGGCCGCCGGTCTGGCACTGGCGGGCGCGTTGCCTGAGCTGGACTTCGCCTGCGGCCTGGGCACCCTGCCCCTGCTGACCGGCGACGTGACCACCGACTCGCTCGTCCCGGTGAACGGCCACCTCCCCGTACCCACCCACGCCCCGACCCCCGACCGCTTCCCCGACTTCGCCGCCGACCCCGCCACCACCACCCGCTGGCTCACCCGCCTCGACCGGGTCCGGGGCGCGCTCTAAGGCCACCATCTCGTCCCGGCGAAGGCGAGCCATCCTCATCCGCGACGCGCTGGGCATCGTCGGGGAAGGGGCGATCGGCCACGAGGGTCGGGTCGGGGAAGACCGTGAGGCGGGCGATGCCGGTCGTGGTGGTGGTGAGGACGGCCATGCCCCACGGTTTGCCCTGGTGGTAGGTGTAGGTGGCCGGGTGGTTGTTGGCGGTGGTGGGGTGCATCCGCCAGTCGCCCGCGGTGCCGACGACCGTGGCCAGGAACGTCAGGCAGGTGTCACGGCCGTGGAACCAGGTCGGTGAGCCCGCGACCTCCAGGGCCGCGTCGGTGCGGAGCGCGCGTTCCAGGGCCGACAGGTCCGAGTTCTCGAAGCCCGCGATGTACTCCGACAGCAGGGCCCGCGCCCGCGGTGACGTCGGTTCGACCAGGTCGTCCGCCGTCGGCGCGACGTCGGCCAGGGTGGCGCGGGCCCGTTGGAGGGCGCTCTTCACCGCCGCCACGGTCGTGTCCAGCATCCGCGCGACCTCGGTGGCCGGGATCGCCAGCACGTCACGCAGGATCAGCACGGCCCGCTGACGCGGCGGCAGGTGTTGCAGGCCCGCGATCAACGCCAGGCGCAGGTCGTGGCGGGAGGTCACCACGGCGGCCGGGTCGTCGGACTCCGGGGTGACCAGCGCGTCCGGCATGGGCTCCAGCCACTGCACGTCGGCCGCGGTCGCGTCCACGGTCGACGGCAGGTCGCGGCGTCGGCGGCCCCGCAACGCGTTCAGGCAGGCGTTCGTGGCGATCCGGTAGAGCCAGACCCGCACCGACGACCGCCCCTCGAAGCCGTCGAACGACCGCCACGCCCGCAGGTACGTCTCCTGCACCACGTCCTCGGCCTCGTGCCGCGACCCGAGCATCCGGTAGCAGTGGGCCAGCAGCTCCCGCCGGAACGGCTCGGCGGCCTCCTCGAACGACGTCACGCCAACCCCAGCTTCGGCCGCACCCACGACGCGAACCGGGCGATCGCGTCATCGGCCTCCGGCGCGCGCCCGGCGGCCATCTGGAAGGTGTGCACCTGCTCCTCGAACACGTCCAACCGCACCTCGACCCCCGCGTTCTTCGCCCGGTCGACCAGCATCTCGCTGTCGTCCAACAGTGTCTCGTGCGACCCGACCTGCACGAACAGCGGCGCGAGGCCGGTCAGGTCGGCGCGCAGCGGGTTGGCCAGCGGGTCGCGCCGGGAGCCGTCCGGGCCGAGGTAGAGCTCCGCCAGGCCGTCGACGAAGTCGCGGTAGAAGTAGCCGTCGGTCCGCGCGTTGGTCGACCAGGTCCGCCCGGTCAGCTCCAGGTCGACCCACGGCGAGATCGCCATCACGGCCGCGGGCAGGGGCAGGCCGGCGGCCCGGGCGTTGAGCTGGGTGGTGATGGTCAGGCCACCGCCCGCCGAGTCTCCCGCGAACGCGATGTGGCGTGCCTCGAACGACCCCAGCAGCCACCGGTAGACGTCGGTGACCGCGTCGACCTGCGCCGGGTGGACGTGCTCGGGCGCGAACGGGTACCGGAACAGCAGCGCCCGCGCGCCAACGGCCTTGGCCAGGTGCCCGTACAGCTTGCGGTGCGTGTACATCGAGCCGGCCACGTAACCGCCGCCGTGCACGCACATCAGCACGCAGTCGGCCGCGGCGCCGTGCGGCAGCAGCCACATCGCGGGCGTGCCCGGCTCGTCGGTCTCGACGTAGTCCACCCCGCGCGGCTCGGCGGTCAGGTCACCCCAGCTCTCCGGGTCCATCGGCCGCCCGTTGAGCCGGTCGACCGTCCACCGCTCGTACATCGCCCGCACCGCCGCCGACTGCACGCTCGCCATCGCCCTGCCTCCTCGATCCGTGATGTCGGAGGTGCAGACCGGCGGCGGGCCGGAAAGGAATCGGTCGGGTGCTCGTCCTGAGCGGTGAACTCAGGGGTCCTGGAGGTTCGACACGCGGGGCCTGGAGGTTCGACTCGCGGGGTGGGATGCCAGGGACCAGGCGGTGTCGTAGGAGCGTTGCACGAACGAGGCGCCCACCGTCGGGCCGGCGTTGGCCAGGGCCACGAAAGCGGTCGAGGTGCCGGGGCTGAAGGCGGCGAACACCGTGCAGCCGCGGGTGCCACCGGAGTGGAACAGCAGTTCACGGCCCGCTCGGCGGCGCAGGTTCCAGATCAGGCAGACGTCGTGGGCACGGGCCGACGCGCGCGGCCGGGTGACTTCGGCGGTGGCGTCGCCCAGCGGCCCGGTGAACGGCGGCAGGTGGGCGGTCAGGTAGCGCAGCAGGTCGAGCGCCGACGACCGCAGGGCTCCGGCGGCGGGCATGCCGGGTATCTCCCACGGCGGCCGGGGCCGCCCGCGCAGGTACCCCGTGACCTGCGGGGACGTGAAGCAGTCGGTGTCCGTCAGGTTCAGCGGGCGCAGGACGCGTTCGGCCAGCAGCTCGGCGTAGGGCCTGCCGGCCGCACGAGCCAGGGCCTCCCCCAGCAGCGCCACGCCGAAGTTCGAGTAGCGGTACCGGCCGGGCGGTCCGCAACGGGCACGCCGCAGCGCGGCGTCGAAGTCGGCGGCGGCGAAGTCGCGGTAGGGGTTGGTGCGCCAGCGCGGCACCGCCCGGAGCAGCAGGCCGGGCGGGAGGCGCGGCAGGCCGGCGGTGTGGGTGGCCAGTCGCTCCAACGTGACGTCGCGGCCCAGGTGGGGCACCGCGCCCACCGGCAGGTGGCGGCGGACGGGGTCGGCCGGGTCCACCTCGCCCCGGCCGGCCATCTCCGCCAGCAGCAGACCGGTGAACGTCTTGGTCAGCGAGCCCAGCTCGAACCGGGTGTGCCCGGTCACGGGCCGCGGCTCCCGACCACCGGTCGTGCCGCCGACCAGGACCAGCTCCTCGCCGTCCCGGTGCAGACCCACCGCGACCCCGGTGGCGTCGGGCACGGCGGCGGGCAGGTGCGCGACGAGGTCCTTCACCTGCTCCCGCCGAGCAGCCGCGACGTGGTCAGCGTGCCCGCGATGGTCGCCACGACCGCGGTGTGCTGGTGGTCGTGGTACCGCTTGCGCGGGTCGTCGGCCACGGGTCCGGAGTCGCGGGGCAGGAACCCGTCGGCGTGCTGGGCCTCGGCGAACACCTCCCACTCCGCCCGATCGCACCGCGGCTCGGGCAGGCAGGCGCTGACGATCAGCAGCTCGCCGAGCAGGTCCCACTGCCCCGCCTCCGCCCACACGTCGACCCACACCGGGAGCCAGTTCTCCAGGTACTCGACCACGTCCGGCGGCAGGTCACCCGGCATCGCGGCCCAGTCCGTGAGGTGGAAGACGGTGTGCGTCATGTAGTAGGCGGTGTACCAGTCCAGCGCCCAGGGCTGCGGCGTGCGGCCGAGCCACGTCTGCCGGAGCATCGCCGGGAAGTCGTCGTCCCGGTGGATGCCGACGACGCGGTGGGCGTTGGCCACGGCCAGCCGGCGGTTGGGCAGCACCTCGGTCATCGAGTTCTCGGCGGAGCACTGCGCGAGGACCGGCTCCAGCGCCTCGTGCCGCAGTCCGCAGCGGGCGAAGTGGACGTAGGTCTCCAGCGGGTCGGTGAGCAGGGCGTGCCGCAGTTGGCGCTCGTAGAGCATGTCGCCCTCGCGCAGCTGCTTCCACGCGAAGTCCGCCAGTTCGCGCGCGGCCCGCTGCTCGGTCGTGCCGGCCACGCCCTCGCGCATCACCAGCGACGACGCCAGCGCCATCTCGCACAGCGGCTTGTAGAACTCGTCCGGGTCGTCGAGGTCGGCCGTGGCATCGTCCTCGAACCCGCCCAGCTCGCGGTTGGCGTGCAGCCAGCCGAGGGCGCCCGCCGCGACGTCGTGGGCGATGTGGACCACCGTGGTCATGACGCACCCACCAGGTACCGGGCGACGGCCAGGTCGAGCAGCCGGCGGGGTTCCGCGCCGACCCGCAGCGCGACGTGGTCGACCAGCGACACCGGGTCCACCGGCAGCCGGGCGCCCGCGGCGTGCACCAGGGCGACCCACCGGGTCAGCCGGCTCGCGGTGGCGAAGTCGCGGCGCAGCACGGTCCGCAGCACGCCCCGGCACAGGGCCAACGGCTGCGCCGCGACCGCGTCCACCACCGGACCGGTGGCGCCGGGGTGCGCCAGGGACGACAGCTGGGCCACCGCCACCGACCAGCGGGCCCACTCGCCGGCCGGGCCCAGCACGTCGGCCGGGTCGTCGGGCGCCGCCACGGCCGCGGCTCCGGTCAGGCGCGCCAGCAGGCGGGCGGTGGACCAGTCGTGCCAGGCCATCACCCGCTGCTCCGGCCCGGCCGGCTCGGTGACCGGCGGGAAGACCTGGAAGGCCGAGGCGACCACCTCGACGTCCTCGGCGGCCAGGGGCCGGTCCAGCACGACGTGCGGCAGGAAGACGTCCGCACCCACGAGCCGGACCGCCCCGAGCCCGGAGGTCGGGTCGGCGCGCGAGTCGAGGAAGTCGGCCAACCCGACTCCACCGCTTCCCCGCAGCGCGCCGAGCACCCGACCGGCCAGGTCCGCGGCGTCACCCGCGCAGGACGAGGCGTCCATGGTCCTCCCGTCACCGGTCACTTCGTCGGGATCGAGCCGAGGGGTGGCTACTTGCGCGGTTCCTTCGGCGTCGCGGGCGAGATCAACAGCCCCAGGAGCAGGCCCAGGACCACGGCGGCACCGGCGTTCGGCTCGGGCATCGGCGGGTCGGCCAGAGCGGTTTCCGGCTCCGCGACCAGGGCGCAGAGCCGCTCAACGTCCGCCGGTGCGGCGACCGGCCGGGTCAAGGTGTGGACAGACATGTGGAGCCTCCCTCCGCCGCGGGCGTCACGACGTTCGTCGCAGTGGCTGCCCGTTGGTGTTGTCCCTCGAGTGCAGCACAGCCGGGTCCGTCCGTCCGGTCCCCCGCGGCGTTCCCGACCGGTAATAACCGTGTGGGTGACAAGTGGGTTTTTCTTCTGCCCCAATGGTTTCCGAGCGTGACGACGGGGTAGGGCGGTCCGGTGGGAGGCCGCTTGACCGGGTCAGGGGTGGGTGATGGCGGCGCCGAGGCTGCGGACGATGCCGTCCGTGCGGTTGAGGGCTTCGGTGCGGCGGGGGTTGGCCGGGACGCGGGTCAGGTCGACGACGCGGATCGGTGGGCCGAACTCGACCAGGGTCGGCACGTAGGACGCCTCCGCCACGGTCCAGCCGGACGGGCCCTTCACGAACTTGAAGCGGGTGACGATGCCCTCCTCGGTGATGCCGCGCGGCTCGGAGTGGCGGGCCACCTCGTTGCCCATGCCGTAGACGACCCACTTGCCGTTGACCTGCTCGATCGGCTGCACGGCGTGCACGTGGGTGCCGATGATCAGGTCGACCGCCGGGTCGGCGAGCAGCGCCCGCGCCATCTCCTTCTGCTGCGGCGTCGCCTCGTGCTGGTACTCGTTGCCCCAGTGCAGGCTGGCGACCACGACCTCGGCGCCCGCCTCACGAGCCGCACGGGCGGCCTTCAGCACGCCCTCGGTGGACAGCTGGTTCGCCATCCACGGCTGCGGCAGGGGGATGCCGTTGAACCCGTACGTGAACGCGATGTGCCCGACCTTCACCCCGCGCACATCCAGCAGCAGCGGTGTCGCGGACTCCTCGGGCGTGCGGAACGAGCCGGTGTGCTTGAGGCCGGCCGCGTCCATCACGTCGAGCGTCGTCTTGATCGCCGGCGTGCCCCGGTCGAGGGTGTGGTTGGACGAGGTGGAGCAGCTGTCGTAGCCGATCTCCTTCAACGCCGACGCGACCTCCGGCGGCGCGCTGAACGCCGGGTAGCCGTAGGTCGGCGCGCCGGGCGCGGACAGCGGCGTCTCCAGGTGGCAGATCGACACGTCGGCGTCGATCGCCTCGCGCAGGCCTTCCAGCAGCGGCACGAAGTTGCGCGCGCCGTCGGCGTCGGCCTGCTCGGTCAGCGCCGGGTGGATCAGGATGTCGCCGCCCGCGGCCAGCGTGAACGACGGCGGCTCGGGGGCGACCGACGAGGTGGTCGACGCCGGCGTCCGCGGGGTCGTGATCACCACCGGCGACCCGGTGCACCCCACCAGCACGCAGAGGCAGGCGACCAGCCCGAGGACCGGTCGCCTGCCGCGCGCGTTCAGCGGTGCCGCCCGCGGAGCCTGCGCACCAGCAGCGCCACCACCAGCAGCCCGGCCACCAGCGGCAGCACCCGCTTGAGCACGGGTGCGCCCGCCGTGTCGAGCAGGTCGAGCGGCTCGTCGGGCACGGCGCGCAGGTGCGGCCTGGCGGTGGTCTCCGTGGAAGTCACCTCCTCAGCTTCCGCCGGCGCGAGCCGCGTCGCCAGGCATTCCGCGAACTCGTCGATGATCCGGCCGCTGACCTCGCCGATCAGACCCCGGCCGAGCTGGGCGGGACGGCCGGTGATGTTCAGGTCGGTGACCACCGACACCTCGGTGCCGTCGGCGGCCGCGGTCAGCGCCACCGACACGGTCGCGGACGCGGTGCCGTTGCCGCGGGTGTCCTTGCCGGACGCCTTCAGCACGGCGGCGTGCACCCGTTCGTCGACGGACGTGAACTCGCCGGTCCCCTTGTAGAGCAGGGTCACCGGCCCGAGCTTGACCTTGACCGTGCCGGTGAACTTCCGGCCCTCGACCCCGGTGAGGGTGGCGCCCGGCATGCACGGCGCCACCTTCTCCGGGTCGAGCAGCGCGGCCCACACGTCCGGCACGGGCGCGGGGACGGCGAACCGGTGTTCGAGCTTCATGCGCTCACCGCGGCCGTCACCGCCCGTTCGGTGAGCACGCGGGCCAGGTGCGACCGGTACTCGGCGTCGGCGTTGCCGTCGTTGGGCGGGTCGGCCCCCTCGGCGGCACGGGTGGCCGCCGACGTGATCGCCTCGGCCGTCGCGGGCTGCCCGACCAGCGCTTCCTCCACGCCACGGGCCCGCACGGGGGTCGGGCCCATGTTGGTCAGGCCGACCCGGGCGTCGGTGATCTTCCCGTCGAACACGCGCACCGCGGCGGCCACCGCGACGATCGACCACGCCTGCGCGACCCGGTTGAACTTCTCGTAGTGCGCGCCCCAGCCGGTCAACTTGGGCACCTTGACGTGGGTGAGCAGCTCGTCGGGCGCCAACGCGGTGGTGAAGTAGTCGACGAAGAACTCCCCCGCCGGCACTTCCCGCGTGCCGCCCGGCCCGGCGCACACCATCACCGCGTCCAGCGCCAACGCCGGTGCGAGCAGGTCCCCCGCCGGGTCGGCGTGGGCGAGGGAGCCGCCGAACGTGCCGCGGTGGCGCACCTGCGGGTCGGCGACGGTGTCCGTGGCCAGGCACAGCAGCCGGGCGTGCTCGCGCACCAACGGGTCGCGCTGCACCTCGTAGTGCGTGGTCATGGCCCCGATGCGGAGCGAGTCGCCGTCGTCGTGCACGCCGGTCAACTCGGTCAGCCCGGACAGGTCGACCACCAGGGTCGGCACGGCCAGCCGCATCCGCAGCACCGGGATGAGGCTCTGCCCGCCGGCCATCACCTTGGCGTCCTCGCCGCCCGCGGCCAGGGCGCGCACCGCCTCGTCCACGGTGGTGGGCGCGACGTAGTCGAACGCGGCCGGGATCATTCCGCACCCCCTCGGGCGTCGATGCTGCCCAGGCCACCGCCCGCTCCCGGTGTGGTCGGCACGCCGTCACCGCGGCCGTGGATCGCCTTCCACACCCTCATCGGCGTGCACGGCATCTCGATCTCGGAGACGCCCATGTGCCGGACGGCGTCGATGATCGAGTTGACCACGGCGGGCGTGGACGCGATCGTGCCCGCCTCGCCGACGCCCTTCACGCCCAGCGGGTTGCTGGTCGCGGGCGTCTCGGTGCGGTCGGTGGTGAAGTGCGGCAGGTCGACCGCGGACGGCAGCAGGTAGTCGGCGAAGGTGGCCGTGGTGAGCGTGCCGTACTCGTCGTGCACCGCCTCCTCGTACAGGGCCTGCGCGATGCCCTGCGCCAGGCCGCCGTGCACCTGGCCCTCCACGATCAGCGGGTTGACCACCTTGCCGACGTCGTCCACGCACACGTAGGAGCGGATCTTCACCGCGCCGGTCCGCGTGTCGACCTCGGTGGCGCACAGGTGCGTGCCGTGCGGGTAGGAGAAGTTCTCCGGGTCGAACGTGGCCGCGGCGTCCAGGCCCGGTTCCACGCCGTCGGGCAGGTTGTGCGCGACGTGCGCGGCCACCACCACGTCGCCCAGCGCCATGGTCGTGGACGTGCCGCGCACGGAGAACGTGCCGGCGGTGAACTCGACGTCGTCCTCGGCGACCTCCATCAGGTGCGCGGCGACCGTGCGGGCCTTGGCCAGCACCTTGTCCGCGGCCAGCACCACCGCCACGCCGCCGACGGCGAGCGACCGGGAGCCGTAGCTGTCCATGCCGCGGTGCGAGACGCGGGTGTCGCCGTGCAGCACCTCGACGTCCTCGAACGCCACGCCGAGCCGGTCGGCCACGATCTGGCTCCACGCCGTCACGTGACCCTGGCCGTGCGGTGACGTGCCGGTGATCAGCTCGACCTTGCCGGTGGGCAGCATCCGGATCGCCGCGTGCTCCCAGCCGCCCGCCGCGTACCGGAGGGCGCCGAGCACGCGGGACGGTGCGAGCCCGCACATCTCGGTGTAGGTGGAGATCCCGATGCCGAGCTGCACCGGGTCACCGTTGGCCCGGCGTTCGGCCTGCTCGGCGCGCAGCGCGTCGTAGCCGAACAGCTCCTTGGCGCGGGCGGTGGCGGCCTCGTAGTTGCCGGAGTCGTAGGTGAGGCCGGCGACCGTGGTGAACGGGAACTCCTCGTGCTTGATCCAGTTCTGCTCGCGCAGCTCCAGCGGGTCGACGCCCAGCTCGGCGGCCAGCTCGTCCATGATCCGCTCGACCGCGAACGTGGCCTCCGGCCGTCCCGCGCCGCGGTACGCGTCCGTCGGCACCTTGTTGGTGAACACGTTCGTGCAGGTGAAGCGGTAGGCCGGGAACTTGTAGATGGCGTTGAACATGAACGCGCCCAGGATCGGCACGCCCGGTGACACCAGCCGCAGGTAGGCGCCCATGTCGGCGAGCAGGTCCACCTTCAGGCCGGTGACCGTGCCGTCGCGGCGGGCCGAGATCGTGATGCGCTGCAGCTGGTCACGGCCGTGGTGGGCGGACAGCATCGACTCGGTGCGCGACTCGGTCCACTTGACCGGCTTGCCGAGCCGGCGCGCCACCAGCAGGGTCAGCACCTCTTCGGGCGTGACCTGGAGCTTGCCGCCGAACCCGCCGCCGACGTCCGGCGCGATCACCCGGATCTGCTGCTCCGGGATGCCGAGCACGGCCGACAGCATCCACCGCAGGATGTGCGGCACCTGCGTGGACGACCACATCGTCACCGAGCCGGGTGACGGGTCGACCACGACCGAACGGGGTTCCATGAACGCCGGGATCAGCCGCTGCTGGCGGAACGTGCGCTCGACGACCACCTCGGCGTCGGTGATCGCCTGGTCGACGTCGGACCCGGTGCCCGCCTCGGCGGAGTCGAACACCCAGGTGGCGCTCTTGTTCGTGCCCAGGTCCGGGTGGACCAGGTCGGCGTCGTCCTCGACCGCGCGGTCGAGGTCGAGCACGACCGGCAGGTCCTCGTAGTCCACGTCGATCGCGGACAGCGCGTCGTGCGCCTCGGCCGCGCTGCGGGCCACCACCAGGGCGACGACCTCGCCGGCGAAGTTCACCTGGTCGACGGCCAGCGACGGCGCGGGCGGTGCGAGCATGTCCTCGGTGATCGGCCACGCGCACGGCAGGCTGCCCTGCTCGGCGGCCAGGTCCTGGCCGGTGAGCGCGACCAGCACGCCGGGCATCTTCACGGCCTCGGTGACGTCGATCGAGGCGATCCGGGCGTGTGCCACCGGGCTGCGCAGCAACGCCATGTGCAGCATGCCGGTGAGCTGCAGGTTGTCGGTCCACCGGGTGGCGCCGGTGATCAGCCGGGCGTCCTCCTTGCGGCGGCGGGCCTTTCCTACCTCGGGTTCGGCGGTGGCGGTCATTCGCCACCCCCGGCGTGCATCGGGGAGCGGTCGACCACGGTCGTCTCGTCCACGCGCTCCGCTTCGGGGCCGGAGCCGGGGCTCATCCGCTGTGCCGCGTCACGGACCGCGCGCACGATGTTCTGGTAGCCGGTGCAGCGGCAGAGGTTGCCCTCCAGGCCGTGCCGCACCTCGTCCTCGTCGGGGTCGGGGTTGTCCGCGAGCAGGTCGATGGCCTGCATGATCATGCCGGGGGTGCAGAAACCGCACTGCAACGCGTGGTTGGCGTGGAACGCCTCCTGGACGGGGTGCAGCTGCCCGTCGCGGGAGAGTCCCTCGATCGTGGTGACCTCGCGGTCGTTCGCCTGCACCGCGAGCACGGCGCACGACTTCACGCTGTGGCCGTCGAGGTGGACCGTGCACGCGCCGCAGTTGCTGGTGTCACAGCCCACGACCGTGCCGGTCTTGCCGAGTCGTTCGCGCAGGTAGTGGACCAGCAGCGTGCGTGGTTCGACGTCGTCGCGGTACTCCACCCCGTCGACGGTGACCGATATCCGCATGAACCCTCCAAGTGTGGTGGTGATGGGGGTCACACCCGAGACTGCTCTTTGTTGCCTCGTCAAACAACCCCCCTCACTTGTGGATGGAGCCGTCCGTACGGGCCAGGCGCTCACCTCCCCCGCCCCAGCGCAGGGCGATGATCTCCGCGGCGATCGACACCGCCGTCTCCTCGGGCGTGCGGGCACCCAGGTCCAGGCCGATCGGGGACGCGAGCCCGGCCAGCTCGCCCTCGGTGAGGCCCGCTTCGCGCAGCCGGCGCAGCCGGTCGTCGTGCGTGCGACGGGAACCCATCGCGCCGACGTAGCCGAGCTTGAGGCGCAGCGCGACCTCCAGCAGCGGCACGTCGAACTTCGGGTCGTGGGTGAGCACGGCGACCACCGTGCGCTCGTCCAGCTTCCCGGCGTCGGCCTGCGCGGCGAGGTAGCGGTGCGGCCAGTCGACCACCACCTCGTCGGCTTCCGGGAACCGGCTCTTCGTGGCGAACACCGGGCGCGCGTCGCACACCGTGACGCGGTAGCCGAGGAACGCGCCGAGCCTGGCCACGGCGGCGGCGAAGTCGATCGCGCCGAACACCAGCATCCGGGGCGGCGGCTCGAACGAGTTGACGAACACGGCCATGCCCTCACCGCGCCGCTGGCCGTCCGGCCCGTAGTGCAGGGTGCCGCTGCGGCCGGTGGCGAGCAGGCCGCGCGCGTCGTCGGTGATCGCGTCGCGCGCCCGGGCGGACGGGATGTCGCCGTTGACGCGGTCCGGCCAGACGATCAGACGCCGGCCGACCCACTCCGGGTGTTCCACGATCGTGGCGATGGCCACGGGCTCCTGGGCTTGGACGGTGTGCAGGACCTCGGGCAGTTCGGGGAAGGTGTCGCGGTGGACCGGCTCGACGTAGACGTCGATGATCCCGCCGCAGGTCAGGCCCACCGCGAACGCGTCGTCGTCGGTGACGCCGTAGCGCTGGAGGACCGGTTGGCCCTGCTGGACCACCTCTTGGGCCAGCTCGTAGACCGCGCCCTCGACGCAGCCGCCGGAGACGCTGCCGACGACGGCGCCGTCCGCGCCGACCAGCATCGCCGCACCGGGTGGTCGGGGCGCGGAGCTGAACGTGGCGACGACCGTGCCGACGCCGACGGTCTCCCCCCGGTCGACGCGGTCGGCCAGTTCGGCGAGGACATCACGCAAGTCGAACCTCCTCCAGCAGGGCGCGCAGGGTGTCGACGCTGTGGCCGGCGAGCAGCCGGTCCACGTGCGGCAGGGCGGCGGCGATACCGGACTGCACCGGCCGGTACCCGGCGTGGCCGGCGTGCGGGTTGACCCAGACGACCTTGTGCGCGAGCCGTTTGAGCCGCTGGGTCTGGTCGGCGAGCAGGGCCGTGTCGCCGCGTTCCCAGCCGTCGGAGCAGATGACGACGACGGCACGCCGGGCGGCGCCGCGTTGTCCCCAGCGGTCGAGGAAGGCCTTGATCGTCTCGCCGAGCCGGGTGCCGCCCTCGAAGTCCGGCACGGCGCGGGCGGCGGCTTGGAGTGCCTGTTCGGGGTCGCGGTGGCGGAGTTGGCGGGTGACGCGGGTCAGGCGGGTGCCGAGCGTGCAGACCTCGACGGGCATGCGGCGGGCGACGACGTGCGCGAAGCGGAGGAGGGCGTCGGCGTAGGGCTTCATCGAGCCGGACACGTCGATCAGCAGCACGACCTTGCGCGGACGGGTGGCGCGGCGGCGGCGCCTCGGCCGGGTCGTCTCGCCGGTGGCGAGCATGTCGCGGAGGGTGCGGCGGGCGTCGATCGCGCCTCGGCGGGCGGGGGTGCGGCGCAGGGCGCGGCGGGTCGGCGGGACCGGGTCGAGGACGGCCAGCAGTTCGTCCAGGTGCCGTTTCTCGGCGGGGCTGAGGGTGGCGATGTCCTTGCGCCGCAGCACTTCCACGTCGCTGGCGGCGACTTTGAGGGTGGGTGACGGCCGGGTGTGCTTCGCCGTGCCGTTGCCGAGGGCGGCCAGGTGGCTGGTCTGGCGGGCGCGGGTGGCGGGTGGCGCGGGTGGTACCCCGCCGAACCAGGCCGCGAACGCCGCGTCGTAGCGGGGCAGGTCGTCGTGCTCGCCGCACAGCGTCACCCGGCCGGCCCAGTAGACGTCCTCGCGCCGGGCGACGTCGAGGTGGTCGACGGCGGCGACGAACGCCTGCACCCGGTCGGGCCCGCACGCGACGCCACCGTGCCGGAGCGCGCGGGCGAACCCCACGAGCCCGGTCGACGCGCCGGCTCCGGTCATCCCACGATTGTGCTCCCGGTCACGCCGCTCAGCACACCGGCTGAAAGGGCGCGCTGAGCGTCCTCCCGGTACTTCAGGACGGCACCGAGCGTGATCGCCGCTGTTTCCGCGTCCAGTTCGGTGCGGCCCAGGGCGAGCAGGGCTTCGGCCCAGTCCAGCGACTCGGCCACGCCCGGCGGCTTGAGCAGGTCGAGGTCGCGCAACCGCCGCACGGCTGACGCGACCTGGTGCGCGAGGCGTTCGGTGACACCGGGCAGCCGGCGGCGCAGGATGGCGACCTCGCGGGACAGGTCGGGGTGCTCCAGCCAGTGGTAGAGGCAGCGGCGCTTGAGGGCGTCGTGCACCTCGCGGGTGCGGTTGGAGGTCAGCACGACCAGGGGTGGGGTGGCGGCGGTGACGCGGCCGAGTTCGGGGATGGTCACCGAGTTCTCGCCGAGCACTTCGAGCAGGAACGCCTCGAACTCGTCGTCGGCGCGGTCGACCTCGTCCACGAGGAGGACGCACGGTGCCTCTTCGAGGGCTCGCAGGAGTGGGCGGGCGAGGAGGAAGCGGCGGGTGTAGAGGGAGGCTTCGGCCTGCTCGGCGTCGACGGGACCGGCGGCTTCCAGGGCGCGCAGGTGCAGGAGTTGGCGGGGGAAGTCCCAGTCGTAGAGGGCTTGGGTGGCGTCGATGCCCTCGTGGCACTGCAGGCGGATGAGGGGCAGGTCGAGGGCTTGGGCGAGGGCGACGGCGAGGGAGGTCTTGCCGGTGCCCGGCTCGCCTTCGCAGAACAGGGGGCGGTGCATGCGCAGCGCCAGGAAGGCGGCGGTCGCGATGCCCTGGTCGGGCAGGTAGCCGACGCGGTCCAGTTCGGCGGCGAGCTCATCGGGCGTCACGCTCCCGAGCCTAAGCTCCCGCGTGTCCTACGTTCAGAACCCGCGTGTCCTACGTTCAGAACCCGCGTGTCCTACGTTCAGAACGCGTGAGTCGAACGCTCAGGACCCGTGAGTTCAACGCTCAGGCGGCGAGAGTCGTACGTTCAGGGCGCGAGAGTTCAACGTTCGGAGCGTGTGAGTTCGACGTTCGGGCCGGCTGTTGGCGGCGGGCACTCCAGGCAGGCCAAAGCCGGCAGGCCCGGCGGGGAAAAGCGTCCCGCCAGGCCTGCCGGCTTCGACCAGCCTAAAGCACCCGAACCCATGTCAAATCGAGCCTTGCGGTGGCGCTGCGGGTCCGTTGTGGGTGCGGGGGTTCGGGGGGCGGGCGGCGGGTCCGTGTGGGCATGTCGGATTGCGGGCTGGTGGCCTCGGGGGGGGAGGTCCTGGTGACACCCTGAGCGGCCGGTCCGGGGGATGTCAGGGTGCGTCCCCGATGTTTCCGCGCTCGCGGTGGCGCAGTCTTGAGCCATGACGAACGACGTGCTGAACGAAGCCACTGCCAAGATCAAGAAGTTCCGCCGCAGCCGGAACGACAGGATGGTCGCGGGTGTGTGCGGCGGCGCGGCCGAGATGCTCGGCGTGGACGCGGCACTGCTGCGCATCCTGCTCGTCGCCGCCACGCTCTTCGGGGTCGGTGCCGGCGCGATCCTCTACCTGGCCTGCTGGATCCTCGTGCCCGAGCAGGACTGATCAGCGCGGGTAGCCGGGCACACCGGGGAGCGCCTGCCACGGTCGGGGACCGTCGAGGGGTCGGTACTCGACGCCCAGTGCGTCGAGTCGCGGCAGGTGGTGTTCGGCCAGCCGGGTCAGGAACTCCGCCTCGTCACGGTCCGCGGGGCTCCACACGACCTCGGCGAACGCGCACAGCCGGGGGAAGGCGGCGTAGTCCAGCCGGCGCGGCGAGTCGAGGTGTTCGGTCCACAGGTTCGCCTGCGCCCCGAGCACCCGGTCCGGGGGTTCGTAGCGGTAGACGTCCTCCAGGGTGGTGATCGTGCCGACGGGGATCGGCTCGTCGGGGTGGTCGGACTGCCGGTAGTCCAGGTACAGGTGCTCTTCCGGGCACATGACGACGTCGTGGCCGCGGTCCAGGGCGGTTCGGCCCGGTTCCTCGCCGCGCCACGACGCGATGATCGTGCGTATCGGCAGGGGGCCGACGCCGAGGGCTTCGTCCCAGGCGAACGGCCGCCGCCCGCGCTGGTGCAGGTGTTGGGCGATGCGGCGGACGAACCGGCCGTCGCTGTTCGCGGCCTCGTCGCCGCCCAGGCCGATGACCTCGGACGGGAAGACGTCGAGCAGTTCGTCGAACACCTGGCGGTAGAAGTCCACTGTGGACTCGTCGGCCCGCAGCACGTTCGGGTTGATCCCCCAGTCGGTCCAGACGCCGCCGCCGGAGACGCCCAGTTCCGGGTACGCCGCGATGGCCGCCTGGCTGTGCCCCGGCACGTCGACCTCCGGAACGACGGTGATGTGGCGCGCCGCCGCGTACGCGACGACTTCCCGCAGGTCGTCCTGGGTGTAGTAGCCGCCGTGGGGCCGTCCGGCCATCCCGCCGGAACGCCGGTCGCCGAACCGCGAGTCGGGCCGCCAGCCGCCGACCTCGTGCAGTCGGGGGAAGCGGTGCGACTCGAAGCGCCAGCCCTGGTCGTCCGTCAGGTGCAGGTGCAGCACGTTCAGCTTGTGCACGGCCAGCAGGTCGACGTACCGCAGCAGGTCGTGCTTGGGCAGGAAGTGCCGCGCCACGTCCAGCATCACGCCGCGCCACGCGAACCGCGGGTGGTCCTCGACCGCGCACACCGGCAGCGTGACCGGGCCGGGAGGCACCGCGCGGAACGCCGCCGGGCCGCTGAGCTGCCGCAACGTCTGCCGCGCGTAGAACTCCCCCGCGTCGTCGGACGCCTGGACGCGCACACCGTCGGCCGACACCGACAGCCGGTAGCCCTCGGCGGGCCCGGCAACGCGTTCGACCTGGAACGTGCCGTCGAACGGCACCTCGCCGTCACCCCGGGTGAACGACGCGGGACGCGGCAGGATCACGACTTCACCGCCCCGGCCAGGCCCGCGACCAGCCGCCGCTGCACGAGGATGAAGAAGATCAGCACCGGGATCGTCATCAACGTCGATCCTGCCATGATCGCGCCCCAGTCGTTCTGGTCCGGTTTCACGAACACCTGCAGCGCCAGCGGCAGCGTCTGGTTCTCCGCCGCCGAGATGATGAACGTCTTGGCGAACAGGAAGTCGTTCCACGCGTGGATGAACGACAGCACGCTCGTCGCCACCAGACCGGGCGCCACCAGCGGGAACAGCACCTGCCACAGGAACCGGAACCGGGACGCGCCGTCCAGCGTCGCCGCCTCCTCCAGCTCCACCGGCACCGCCGCGACGAACCCGCGCAGCATCCAGATCGCGAACGGCAGGCTGAACGCCAGGTGCACCAGCACCAGCGAACCCAGGTGGTTGAGCCCGAACACGGGCGCCACGTCCCGCACCGACTGCATGACGAAGAACAGCGGGATCGTCAACGCCTCCACCGGCACCATCTGCACGACCAGCAGCATGACCAGCAACGTGGTGCGGCTGCGGAACCGGAACCTGGTCAGCGCGGTGGCCGCCAGGAACGAGATCAGCAGGCTCAGAAGCACCACCGCGACGGCCACCACCACGCTGTTGAGCAGGTAGCGGCCGAAGCTCTGCACGGTCAACGCGCGCACGAAGCTGTCCAGCGTCGGCGCGAGCGTCCACGGCCGCGGGTCGGCCGAGATCACCTCCGCCTCCGGCTTCAGCGCCGTCAGCACCATCCAGTACAGCGGGAACGCCACCACAGCGGCGATGACGACCGTGACGGCCTCCGCGATCCACCGCCGGTTCACAGCGCCTCCCCGCTCCGCCGCAGCGCCCGCAGGTAGCCGAGGGTGACGAGCAGCAGCAACGCCGTCATCACCACGCCGATGCTCGCGCCGAGCCCGTACTCGGAGGCGGCGAACGCCTGCTGGTAGGCGTAGACGTTGAGCACCAGGTTGCGGCCCGCGATGCCACCGCCGTTGGTCATGATGTAGATCTGGGTGAACACCTTGAAGTCCCAGATGATCGACTGGATGGTGACCACGATCAGCAGTGGCCGCAGCAGCGGCAGGATCACGCTGGTCGCCGTCCTGGTCGTGGACGCGCCGTCCAGCGCGGCGGCCTCCAGCACCTCGCCCGGGATCGCCTTGATCCCCGCGTACAGGGTGACCATGACGAACGGGAACGAGCACCAGATCACCTGGGCCGCGACCAGCCCGAACGCCAGCCACTTGTCGTAGGTCCAGGACATCCCGGTGGTGCCGAGCACCTCGTTGACGAACCCGAAGTTGGCGTCGAACAGGAACAGCCAGATGGTGGACCCGGCCACCGCGGGCGTCGCCCACGCGCCCAGCGCGGCCAGGAACAACGTCATCCGCGCCCACGTGCGGACCCTGGTGGCCAGCACCGCCAGCGCGGTGCCGACCAGCAGGGTCCCGAGCACGCAGACCGCGGCGAACCCGACCGTCTGCCCGAGCACGGCCCAGAACCTGTCCTGCGACAGCAGGTTCGCGTAGTTGCCCAGGCCCAGGAAGGTCAGCGGCGCGCCACCGCTGACCTGCTCCTGGCCGTAGTCGAACAGGGAGATCAGCACGAGCTGGTAGATCGGGTAGCCCATCAGCCCGACCAGCACCAGCAGCGCGGGGGCGAGGTAGGCGAACGCGATCCGCCCGTCGCCCTTGGCGGTCCGCATCACGAGCCGAAGGCTGCGTTCATCTCGTCGGCCGCGGTCTTGGCCGCCTTGTCGAGGTCTTCGCCACCGGCGGCGACCTGCTGCAACAGCGTCGGCAGCACGGCCTGGGCGTCGATCTTGGCCCAGTTCGGTGTGACCGGCACGAACCGCGTGCCCGCGTTCAGGGTCTTGGTGAACGGCTCCAGCACGGGGTTGGCCGCGGCCACCTCGGCCTGCACGTCGCCGAACGCCGGCAGGTTGCCCATCGCGTCGAACATCTTGCGCTGGTACTCCTTGCCGCCGAGCAGCCGCAGGAACTCGTTGGCCAGCGTCTTGCGCTCGCTGCCCTTCAGCACGCCGAGGAGGTTGCCGCCCGCGAACGCCGGCGCGATCTCACCGGCCTTCTTGCCGGGCAGCGGCACGACCGCGTACTTGCCCGCGGCGGCGGAGGCGTCGACCGACTTGCGGTTGAAGTCGCCGCCGACGACCATCGCCGCCTTGCCCGCCCGGAACGCCTCGACGCTGGCGTCACCGCCGTTGCCCGCGCACTGGGCCGGCGGGCAGATGTCGTCCGCGATCAGCTCGGTGTACTGGCGCAGGCCCGCCTTCGACTCGGCGCTGTCGATCGCGGCCACGTACTTGTCGCCGTCCTTGCGGGCGATGTCACCGCCGTTGGCCCACACGAACGGCATCGCGCCGTAGGTGTACTTGCCGCCGGCGGAGATGCCGAGCAGGTCCGGCTTGGCGGCGCGGATCCGGCGGGCCAGCGGTGCGATCTCGTCCAGCGTGGCCGGTGGCTGGAGGTTGAGCTCCTGGAAGATGTCGGTGCGGTAGTAGAGCGCGCGCACGCCGACGTACCAGGGCACGCCGTAGACCTTGCCGTCCACCTTGCCGGTGTCGAGCACGGCGGGCAGCAGGTCCTTCGCCTCCGGCCAGCCGTTCAGGTCGAGTTCGGCGAACCCGCCGCCCGCGACGTAGCCCGCCAGGTCGGTGTTGCCGAACTCGGCGACGTCGGGCGCGCTCCGCGGGTCGCTGAACGCGGCCTTGAACCGCTCGGCGCGGGTCTGCACCTGGATGTACTGGACGTCGACCGTGACGCCTTGGTGCGCCTGCTCGAACTCGGTGACCGCCTCCTTGACGACCGCCTCCTTCGGACCCCGGTTGACCTCGTCGAACAGCCAGACCCGCAGCTGCCCCGTCTGCTCGTCACCACCGGTGGGCGCCGAGCCGGACTGGACCGGGGCGCACCCGGCCAGCACGACGGCGCCCACGACGGCTGCTACTGCGAACCGCATCTCGCCCACCTTTCCGGTGTGTCGCACCCAAATATTGCGTAATCTGCAACGGTCATTTCATGGGAAGCAACGGCGATGCTAATGTCGCGACGGCAAGCGGTCTAGACCAGATTCGCCCAGGTCCGGACGGCGTCGGCGGAGAGCGGGGCGTCCCACCCGCCTGGCCGGACCGCGCCACCGACGTGAAACCCAGTAACACCAACGGCTTTCAGCGGCGCGACGTGCTCGGCCTTGAGCCCGCCCCCGACCAGCAACCGCACCTCGTCCTGCCGTGCGGCCAGCCGTTCCAGCACGCCGAGCCCGTCCGCGACCCCGCGCGCGCTGCCCGCCGCGAGCACCGTGTCGCAGCCCAGTGCCGCGACGACGGCCCACGCCGCCTCCGGGTCCGCCGAGTTGTCCAGCGCGCGGTGGAACGTCCACGCGCAGCCGTCCACCTCGGCGACCAGGGCCGCGCACGCCGCCTCGTCCACCCGTCCGCCGGCGTCGAGGAAGCCGAGCACGAACTCCGACGCGCCCGCCTCGCGCAGCGCCGCCGCGTCACGCCGCAGCCCGTCGAGGTCGCCGGGCGCGAATCCGGGCGCGTCGCGCAGCATGACCCGGACCGGCAGGTCGGTCGCGGAGAGCACGTCGCGCAGCACGGTGACCGGCGGCGTCAGCCCGTCCGCGGCCATGTCGACGGTGAGTTCCAGCCGGTCCGCGCCACCGGCCTGCGCGGCCTCGGCGTCGGTGGCGTCCAGTGCGATGACCTCAAGCATGGTCTGGACCATAGCCGGGACGGGCGCGCGGACGTCACGAGTGAACTGTTAATGCGCGGTGGTGTATCCAGCGTAGAACTACTCACTCCTTACCTGATGACCGGACTTCACCCCACTTCAGGAGGCCGCCGTGAGCGCCGATCCGCCACGCGAACCGCGGTTCACCGGTGGGGACGAGCCGGTCGAGGAGTTTCGCTTGACGGATGACGCGCCACCGGTGCCGCCGACCGGCCGCCACCGGGGACGACGCGTCCCGGTGCGCGCCGGCGGCACGCCCGTGGCCGTCAGCTGAGCCGCTGGGGGAGGAACGGTGGTGGTCGGTCGGCTTCGAGGGGTGCCGATCGGCGGCCGCTGCGATGGGGGGAGGCGGTCCGCGGTGCGAGGGGGGCACCGCGGACCGCCGCCGCGCCGGTGACGGCGCAGGTGTGTGACGATCAGCTTCGGCTGGGGGACGCCGAGAAGGAGGTGACGACGTGGGAGAACTGCGCACGGCCGGTGAGCGCCCACCGTGGGAAGGGCTCGACGGCACGGACCGGCACGCCGCTTGCGTCGTTGCCGCGCGCGACGGCGACCGCAGGGCGTTGGACGTGCTGGTCGCCGACCTGACGCCGCTGGTGTGGCACGTCGCCCGAGGACACGGGCTGGACCGCAGCACCGCGGAGGACGTGGTGCAGACGGTCTGGCTCGCGCTGCTGCGGCACCTCGACCGGCTGGTCGAGCCGCGCGCGCTGGCCGGGTGGCTGGTCGTCGCGACCCGCCGCGAGGCACAACGGACCTGGACACCGGCTCGCCGTGAAGCGGCGCTGAGCGACGAGCTGGCGGAACAACTGGAGAGCGAGTACGGCCTGCCCGAGGACGCCGCCCTGGTCGACGACCGGGACCACCGGCTGTGGCGGGCTTTCGGCCGTTTGTCGCAGAAGTGCCAGGAACTTCTGCGGCTCACCGTGCTGGCCGGCCGGGCGGAGTACCGCGCGGTCGCCGAAGCACTGTCCATGCCACGAGGCAGCATCGGCCCCACCCGGGGTCGGTGCCTGACCATGCTGCGCACACATCTCGACGCGGAAGGAGGATCGCGGTGAACGACATCGACCCGCGCGATGACCGCAGAGGCCAAGAGGACACCGCTGTCCTCACAGAACTGAACCGCCTGGTGTACGAGTTGGACGCGCCCCCGGCGGGGCTCGTCGAACGCATCCAGTTCGCGGTGGCATTGGAGAACCTGGACGTCGAGGTGGCCCGGTGGGAACGCGCGGGCTCGTTCGCGGGGGTGCGCGGTGGCAGCCCCGGCACCATCACGTTCACGGTGGACAACCTGACGTTGATGGTGAACTTCACCTCCATCGGCGCGCGGCACCGCATCGACGGCTGGCTCGTGCCCGCCGGCGAGCACACCGTCGAGGTGAGGGTGGCCGAGCACGAGTCGAGCACCACCAAAGCCGACGACGGCGGCCGGTTCGTGCTGTCCGACGTGCCCGCGGGCACCACGCAGATCGTGGTGCACCTGGTGAACTCCCGTGGTGAGCCGGGGCGGACCGTCGTGACGCCGACGATCATGTTGTGAGGTCGCGCCGTTTGCCCGTTCGCCCGTTCGCCCGTTCAGGTGGTTCAGGGCGAGAACTTTCCGCGATCGCACCGGCTCACCACAGGGTGAACCGGTCGGTCAGAAGGCTCCGATCAACGCCCCGGCGGCACTCACCGCAACCGTGTGCGTGGCGAACCCCGACTCGGTCGCCACGTGCAGCAGGAACCCGGTCGGCTCGGCCAGGTACCCGGTCTGCTGGTCCGCGCGGAGGGTCAACGACGTCTGGCGGTAGGTGCTCGGCGCCACGGACACCGCCGTGCCCGCGAACGGCACGCTGATCGGCCGGTGCACGTGCCCGGCCAGGACGCGGGCGACGTTGCCGTGACGCCGGAGCACCTCGCCCAGCGCCGGGCCGTCCGCCAACCGCATGCCGTCGAGGTACGGGATGCCGACCGCCACCGGCGGGTGGTGCAGGCACACGAAGGCCGGCACCTCGGGCCGCCGGCCGAGCACGTCGTCCAGCCACGACAACTGCTCGTCGCCGAGCCGCCCAGCCGGCCCATCCGGCCGCCACGAGTCCAGCGCCACCACCGTGAACCCCGGGTGGGCAACCTCGTAGTGCGCCGAAGCCCCGCCGCCGAGGAACGCCGTCCCCCCGAACACCTCGACCAGCGCCTTCGGGTCGTCGTGGTTGCCCGTGGTCAAGTACAACGGCAACGGAAACCGCCCGATCACCTCCCGCAACTGGTCGTAGGCCCCGACGTGCCCGTGTTCCGTCAGGTCACCGGTGATCACCACACAATCCGGCCGCGGGTCCAACGCCAACACCCGCCCCAACGCGAGCCTCAACGACGCCGCCGGCTCGGCCGCCAACGCATCGGTCCGCAAGTGCGGATCGCTCAAGTGCGCGATGAGCACGTGATCACTCCAATCCTCAGCCCTGTCGAAACCCCGGCATGCATCCTGACCGAACTCGCCCACCCACCCACCACCGCGGCCCCGCCTCGCGACGCGGTGGCGCCGTGGCTCCTTCGCGATTCCGCCGCCGCAGCGGCGCCGTGGCAGTCACAGCGGCGCGGGGGTACGACGACGGGCAGCGGTACGGGTGTCGAGGCGAGGCCGGCCGCCGCCCGCAGCCCACCCGAGCCGGGCGTGGGCGGGCGCATCGGCTCGCGACACGGTCCGCGGGGTCCTGACGGCGCTGTTCCGGCCGACTCCGATGCGGCTGGGCCAAGGGGTCTGGGGGTCAGGCCGTCCGTGGACAGGCAGCGGGCCTGGAGTGCCGCAAGCCCCATCGGCGCGGCGCAGTGGGCTCGACCGCAGTGGCTCTGGAGGCAAGCTCGGGGCTCGGGGCTCCGGGGTCAGCGGTGGCGCGGTCGGCAGCTGCTCAAGTCGGCGGCGGCGCGATCGGCGGCAGCACGATCGGCAGCGGCGCGGTCAGCGGCAGCGGCGGTCAGCGGCAGCGGCGTGGTCAGCGGCAGCACGGTCGGGAGCGGCGCGGTGGGGAGCGGCGGAGTTCCGGGTCTGGGGGCGGGTCGGAGCGGGCCGAGGTCGGGCAGGGCGGGGTCAGGTCGAAGCGGCAGCCGAAGCGCGGGAGTGGAGTGCCGAGTTGGGGTCCGGGCGGGCCGGCCAGGTCGGGCCGGTCAGGTCGGTAGGGCTGGCGGAATGGTGGGAGGCGAGTGCCGGCGGGTGGCGAGTGCCGGTGGGTGGCAGGTGGGCAGGTGAGTGGTCGGTGGGCAGGTGGGTGGTTCGGGGTTCCGTCTCGTTTTAACCGAGGGACGGTAACGGTGTTTCCGTACATTTCCGGGTCGATCTCACCCGATCGTGTTTGTCCGCTCCCCTCTCACCGCAGGTGGGACGGCGAAGGGCCCGGGTCCGCCAGAGGCGGAACCGGGCCCTTCGTGACTTCAGCCGATCAGACCTGGGTCAGGTGACCCGGTCGATCAGAAGTCCATGCCGCCGGCGTCCGGGACGGCCGGGGCAGCGCCCGCCTTCTCCGGCTTGTCCGCCACCACGGCCTCCGTGGTGAGGAACAGAGCGGCGATCGACGCGGCGTTCTGCAGCGCCGAACGGGTGACCTTGGTCGGGTCCGGCACGCCGGCCGCCAGCAGGTCCTCGTACACGCCGGTCGCGGCGTTGAGGCCGTGGCCCACGGGGAGGCCCTTGACCTTCTCCACCACGACGCCGCCCTCGAGGCCGGCGTTGACGGCGATCTGCTTCAACGGCGCCTCGACGGCGACCTTGACGATGTTCGCGCCGGTCGCCTCGTCACCGTCGAGGTTCAGGCCCGCGAACGCGATCTCGGCGGCCTGCAGCAGGGCCACGCCACCACCGGCGACGATGCCCTCCTCGACGGCGGCCTTCGCGTTGCGCACCGCGTCCTCGATGCGGTGCTTGCGCTCCTTCAGCTCCACCTCGGTGGCGGCGCCGGCCTTGATCACCGCGACACCGCCGGCGAGCTTCGCCAGGCGCTCCTGCAGCTTCTCGCGGTCGTAGTCGGAGTCCGACTTCTCGATCTCCGCACGGATCTGGTTGACGCGACCCTGGATCTGCTCCGGGTCACCGGCACCCTCGACGACCGTGGTCTCGTCCTTGGTGACGACGACCTTGCGCGCCTTGCCCAGCAGCGACAGGTCGGCGTTCTCCAGCTTGAGGCCGACGTCCTCGGTGATGACCTGGCCACCGGTGAGGATGGCGATGTCCTGCAGGATCGCCTTGCGGCGGTCGCCGAAGCCGGGCGCCTTGACGGCGACGGACTTGAACGTGCCGCGGATCTTGTTGACGACCAGCGTGGCCAGGGCCTCGCCCTCGACGTCCTCGGAGATGATCAGCAGCGGCTTGCCGCCCTGCATGACCTTCTCCAGCAGCGGAAGCAGGTCCTTCACCGACGAGATCTTCGAGCCGTAGAGCAGGATGTACGGGTCCTCGAGGACCGCTTCCTGGCGCTCGGGGTCGGTCACGAAGTAACCGGAGATGTAACCCTTGTCGAAGCGCATGCCCTCGGTGAGCTCGAGCTCGAGCCCGAGAGCGTTGCTCTCCTCGACGGTGATGACACCTTCCTTGCCGACCTTGTCCATGGCCTCGGCGATGAGCTCGCCGATGGTCGAGTCGCCCGCGGAGATGGACGCCGTGGCGGCGATCTGCTCCTTGGTCTCGACCTCCTTGGCGGTCTTCAGCAGCTGCTCGGTCACGGCCTCGACGGCCTTCTCGATGCCGCGCTTGAGGCCGAGCGGGTTGGCGCCCGCGGCCACGTTGCGCAGACCCTCGCGGACCAGAGCCTGGGCGAGCACGGTGGCGGTCGTGGTGCCGTCACCCGCGACGTCGTCGGTCTTCTTCGCCACTTCCTTGACGAGCTCGGCCCCGATCTTCTCCCACGGGTCCTCGAGCTCGATCTCCTTGGCGATGGAGACGCCGTCGTTGGTGATGGTCGGCGCGCCCCACTTCTTCTCGAGCACGACGTTGCGGCCCTTGGGGCCGAGCGTCACCTTGACGGCGTCGGCGAGAATGTTCATGCCACGCTCGAGACCGCGGCGGGCATCCTCGTCGAACGCGATCATCTTGGCCATTGCGGTGTGTTCCTCCGCCTGATTACGAATGGGGCCACTGCGGACGCGCGCCCGCAGCGGAACACGGTGCTTCGGCCAGGCTCGGTGCCCGCGACGGACGACCAGCCCCCTGGTGGGGACGGGCCTCACCGTCCCAGCCTGCGTGTTGGCACTCAGGTGGTCCGAGTGCCAACACCGTGTTTAGCACTCGACGGAGGAGAGTGCAAGAAGAGGTGGTCAGCGGGACGTGCGAACGGGCACGCTGGTGGGCAGCGGTTTCTTGCCCGAAGTGCCCCCGACCTCGATGGACTGGCTCGAACCACCGTTGCCGGCCGGGCGCGGAGGTTCATCCTTCGGCGTGAGGATCACCACGAGGATGACGATGAGCACGATCGCGACCGCGCCCGCCACCACGGGCGCGAACCACGCCGGTCGCGACTTGCCCGTCGTGGTGAACGCGCTGGCGCCGACCTGGGCGGGCGGCCGCAGCCGCACGGGCTCCTGCAGGAACCCGGGCTGCTGTTGCTGCTGGTAAGGCGGCCGGTACTGGCCCTGCTGCTGCGGCGGCACGGGCCCGCCACCGGTCTGCGGCCCCATCGGCATCGGACCGGAGTCGGTGCGGCGGGGCGGCGGGGCGCCCTGGACAGCACCCGACAGCGCGGCCCGGGCGGCGTTGATCAACTCGGCGCACGAGCCGTACCGCTGGTTCGGGTCCTTGGCGGTGCCCTTGCGCAGCACGTCGTCGATGGCGGGCGGCAGCGACACCACCGACGTCAACGACGGGATCTCGGCGCCGAGGTGGCCCTGGATGACGTCCTGCACGCTGCCCTGGAACGGCGGGCGCCCGGACAGGCACGCGTAGACCATGCACGCGAGCGCGTACTGGTCGGTGCGGCCGTCGAGCGGTTCGCCGCGCAGGTGCTCGGGCGCGGCGTAGGTGGGTGAGCCGAGGAAGTCGCCGGTGCGGGTGCGGTGCCCGGTGGCGCCGCGCCGGGTGAGGCCGAAGTCGGCGAGGTAGACGTGCTCGCCGGCGGCTTCCTTGGTGGTGACCAGCACGTTGGCCGGTTTCACGTCGAGGTGGACCAGGCCCTTGCCGTGCAGCATGTCGAGCGCTTCGGCGACCTGGCCGAGCAGCGCGAGCGTGCGCGCGGGGGTGAGCGGGCCGTCCTTGATGTGGGAGGCGAGGTCCTGGCCGTCGACCAGCCGCATGGCGATGTAGAGCAGCCCGTCGACCTCGTCGAAGTCGTAGAGCGGCACGATGTTGGCGTGGTCGATCGCCGAGGTGTTGCGCGCCTCGTCGACGAACCGCTCGCGGAACTCGGCGTCCGCGGTGAGGTGTTCGCCGATGACCTTCAGGGCGACCTTGCGACCGAGCCTGACGTCCGTGGCCTTGTAGGTCACGCTCATGCCACCGCGGCCGAGCACCCCGTCGATCCGGTAGTGGCCCAGCCGTCGCCCGCTCAGGTCCTCCGACACGCGACGGAGCCTAACGTCCGCGTACAGGGGCTTACACGGGGTTCCCGCCAAACGGACCAGACCGACCGGACGAACCCGGGCGCGGACCGGTCGGATCAGGGCAGGGTGCCCGACCCGCCGCGGCGTCGGCGGGTCGGGCGGAGGTCACGATGCCTTGCGCACGTCCGATGCCTGGCTGCGGCCGTCGCGCCCCGCCTGGATCTCGAACTCCACGCGGTCGCCCTCGGCCAGCGTCCGGAATCCTTCCATCTGGATCGCCGAGTAGTGCACGAACACATCCGGCCCGCCGTCGGCGGCGATGAATCCGTAGCCCTTCTCCGAGTTGAACCACTTGACCGTGCCGACAGCCAAGACGTCCTCCTTCGAGAAATACCTTGAGCAAACCGCCACGCTAGAGGCACGAGGGGGTTCGCCGATACCTCCTTATGGAGTCATGAGCGGACGCTGAATCCGTTGTCGCGCAACCAACTGACGAGTCCGCGCGGGCTGCGGGTCCGGGTGAGCACCAGACCGGGTCCGGCGAAGTCGAGGACCAGCCCTTCGCCATTCCGCACGGATTGGGGCGCGTCCGGGGAAACGGCGCGCAGCCGGGACTGCACGGTGTCGGCGAACGCGACCACGTGGCCGCTCGCGACGGTGACCAGCTCGCCGGGTTCGAGGGTGACCACGTCGAGCGTGCCGTAGCAGCTGAGCACGACGGACCCGGTGCCGAACGCGTAGGTGAGGAAGCCGTGGTCACCACCGTGCAGGGCGCGCACGGGCGGCGCGGACGGGTCGAGGCGGGCGGTGGCGGCGCAGGCCAGCCAGCTGTCGCGGGCGACGCACCAGCCGGTGGTGGCGTCGAGTTCGAGCACGTGCAGGTCGCCGGGCAGGGGCGGTGCGACGTCGACCCAGCCACCCTCGGGCCCCGCGGTGCACAGCGCGGCGCTGACGCCGGGCGACTTGGCGCGGCTGTCGACGGCGACGCCGTAGCTGGTGGCGAGCAGCGAAGATCGCTCGACCACCACCGGCTCACCGGGTGCCAGGACGAGTCGGGCGACCCCGAAGGTAGGGGTGTGGCGGGTCCGGACCTGCAACGTTCCCCCTGTCGTGATCAGCCGGTTGGAGCAGTCTGCCACGGGCGCGGCAGGATGTGTCACGTGTCGAACACGCTGACCCGAGTCGCTGATCACAAGGCCCGCGTCGCCGGGCTGGTCGGGCGGATGCCGGTGGTGGACCTGCCGGTGGCCAGCCAGCACGGTGACCAGCACTGCCTCGGTCTGGTGCTGGCGGAGGACGTGGTCGCGCCGGTGCCGCTGCCGCCGTTCGACAACTCGGCGATGGACGGTTACGCGGTGCGTGCCGCCGACGTCGCGTCGGTCCCGGTGGAGTTGCCGGTGGTGGAGGACGTCCCGGCGGGGCGGACGTCGTCGGTGCCGTTGGCGCCCGGCACGGCGCACCGGATCATGACGGGCGCGCCGGTGCCCGCCGGTGCGGACGCCGTGGTGCAGGTGGAGTGGACCGACGGCGGCACGTCCGTGGTGCGGGTCGACCGGCCGGTGGTGGTCGGCCAGAACGTGCGGCGGATGGCGGACGACGTGGCCGTGGGCACGACGGTGCTGCGCGCGGGCGCGGTGCTGGGTCCGGCTCAGCTGGGGTTGGTGGCGGCGCTGGGGTTCGGGTCGCTGCCGGTGCGGCGCAGGCCGCGGGTGCTGGTGCTGTCGACGGGGTCGGAGCTGGTGGGGCCCGGTGCGGCGTTGGAGCCGGGGCAGATCTACGAGTCGAACGGCGTGATGCTGGCGGCGGCGGTGCGCGAGGCGGGCGGTGAGGCGGAGCTGCTGCGGTTCGTGCCGGACGACGTCGAGAGGTTCCACGCGGCGATCGCGCCGCGGTTGGCGGACGTGGACCTGCTGCTCACGTCCGGTGGTGTGAGCGCGGGGGCGTACGAGGTGGTGAAGGACGCGTTCACCGGGCGCGGGGTGGAGTTCACGAAGGTCGCGATGCAGCCGGGCGGGCCGCAGGGCGCGGGGCGCTACCAGGGGGTGGCGGTGGCGACGCTGCCCGGGAACCCGGTGAGCGCGCAGGTGTCGTTCGAGGTGTTCATCCGGCCGGCGCTGCGGGCCGCGATGGGGTTCGAGCGGGTGGAGCGGCCGAGCGCGGTGGCCCGGTTGAGCGCGCCGGTCACCTCGCCGGCGGGACGCACGCAGTTCCGGCGTGGCGCGTACGACCCGGAGTCGGGGCAGGTGGTGACGCCCGTCGGCGGGCCGGGGTCGCACCTGCTGTCGGCGTTGGCGGTCAGCAACTGCCTGATCGAGGTGCCGGAGGACGTGACGGAGCTGGCGGCGGGCGACGAGGTGGCGGTCCGCCTCCTGCACGGAGAGTGACTCGGACTTGACCGTCCGGCGTTGATCACGGGTGTGACGCGGCTTACACTTGGGATGATCGGAGAACCGGCCGGTCCGTGCGTTCGTCGGGGGACGCACGGGCGGGCCGGACGAGGGCCGGCGCGAACGCGTAGCGTGTGGCGGGCCGGAAGCACTGCCCTGACACGGAAGAGCCATGACCGTCGATCGCGACAAGCACAGTGGTGCCGTCTCCCACTTCCTCGAGCTCGCCCGGGGGATCGTCCCCCCGATGCACCCCGCGGGCCGTCCCTTCGTGGCGGGCGCTGCCGTCGCGACACTGCTGCTGCGCAGGTTCTCCAAGCGCGCGGGTGTCGCCGGCGCCCTGCTGACCGCGTGGGTCGCGTGGTTCTTCCGCGAGCCCAAGCGCACCACGCCCACCCGGCCCGACATCGCGGTCGCGCCGGCCGACGGCACCGTGTCGCACGTGGTCGAGGCCGTGCCGCCGGTCGAGCTGGGCCTCGGCGCCGCGCCGATGACCCGGATCAGCGTGTTCCTGTCGGTGTTCGACGTGCACGTGCAGCGCGTGCCCGTGCCCGGCCTGGTGCGGCAGGTGTCCTACCGGCCCGGCAAGTTCCTGTCCGCCGACCTGGACAAGGCCAGCGAGGACAACGAGCGCAACACGGTGTGGCTGAGCACGCCGTCCGGGCACGACGTGGTGGTCGTGCAGATCGCCGGGCTGGTGGCGCGGCGGATCGTGTGCGAGGTCGTCGAGGGCGACAAGGTCGAGGTCGGGCAGACCTACGGCCTGATCCGGTTCGGTTCGCGGGTCGACCTGTACGTGCCCACCGGCAGCCGCGTGCTGGTCGAGGCCGGGCAGCGCACGATCGGCGGCGAGACCGTGCTCGCCGAATTGCCCGCCGCTTCTTCGGAGGGCTGAGCCGATGGCTCCGAGCGGGCCGGGGATCAGGCTGCTGCCGAACGCCATCACGGTGCTCGCGATGTGCGCGGGGCTGTCGGCCGTGCACTTCGCCATGGTCGGCATGTGGGGTGCGGCGATCGGCTCGATCGCCGCGGCGGCCGTGTTCGACGGGTTGGACGGGCGGATCGCCCGGCTGCTCGACGCGACCAGCAAGATGGGCGCCGAGCTGGACTCGCTGGCCGACGCGATCTCGTTCGGCGTCGCGCCCGCGCTGGTGATCTACGTCTGGAAGTTCGGCGGCGACCGGCAGGGATGGGTCGTCGCGTTGATCTTCGCGGTGTGCATGGTGCTGCGGCTGGCGCGGTTCAACACCTTGCTGGACGTCGAGCAGCCGCCGTTCGCGAAGGAGTTCTTCGTCGGCGTTCCGGCACCGGCGGGCGGGTTGTTGCTGCTGCTGCCGTTGATCCTGGACGAGCAACTGGGCCGGCCCGGGTGGTGGTCGAGTTCGACGGTCGTGGCCGTGTGGACGGTCGGGGTCGCGTTGCTGCTGGTGAGCCGGATCCCGACGCTGTCGGTGAAGACCATCAAGGTGCCGCCGCGGTTGGTCGCGCCGCTGCTGGTGCTGGTCGGGCTGCTGGCGGCGGCGGTGATCACGTTCCCGTTGGTGGCGCTGAGCACGGCGCTGCTGGTGTACCTGGCGCACCTGCCGTACTCGGTGCGCCGGTACCGGTGGCTGGCGAAGCACCCGGAGGCTTGGTCGGTGCCGGCGGCGGACCGGCGCGCGATCAAGCGGGCGCATGGTGTGGCGGCGCGGCGGTTGGGGCTGCGGCAGCCGTTGGGCGGTCGGGTCGCGGGTGCCGCGATGCGTGCCGTGCGGCGGCCCCGGCGGGCGGTCGACCCGACGCAGATGGCGGCGGAGACCAACGGACAGGCGAGGCCCGGCAAGCGCCGGGGCTGGCGGCAGATCGGCTTGCGCCGGCATGATCGCCCGTAACTCGCTACACTGGCCCTGACCTGCTGTTTCCGACGGTTACACCGTTCACGATCGGGTGATCTTCCCACCGACCATGAACGGTAACACCGTTATCCGGCCGCTCGAACGTCGGTTGAAACAACGAGGCCGGCAACCAACCCCCGGCCTCCACACCTTCACCGCACCGTCCGCTGCGACCTTCTGCGGCGGACGGTCCACGGTGCCAGGCACCGACCACGGCTGCCGCGAGCGCCACCCGGTCAGCTGTCACCTTGACCGGAGACAGCCATCAGCAGCACCGGGGCAGCCGTCGGCGACGGCATCCACGGGGGCTCCCCGCCGCCCACGCCCCATCGCCCCCGTCTGCCTGCACCCGCGACGGCTCCCCCGTGCTCCCACGTCGCCGCGCCCGTCGCCCACGGCTCCGTGCGCCCATGGCCCGCCTCGCCAGCCGTCGCACACAGCCCGCCTCGCATACAGCCGCCTCGCTCATGGCGGCCCACCCGCACCGCGCGCCGTCGCGGCTGCCGCATCCGTGATCGTCTGCAGCAGCCAAGCCGGGTAGCCGTATTCCTCCCGGGAGCCCTGGGCCTAGGTCGTCGTCGCCCGGGCCCGGCCGTCGCGCCTAGTCCTCGTCGTCGGCGAACGGGTCTTCCGAGGTCGCCGGGTCCCACGACAGGCCCGGCACGCCCCAGCCGTTGGCCTTGAGCATCTTCTTCGCCGCCCGCTTGTGCCGACCCACCAACCGGTCGAGGTAGATGACGCCGTTCAGGTGATCCGTCTCGTGCTGCAGGCACCGCGCGAAGAACCCGGTGCCCTCGACCTCGACGGGCTTGCCGTCGCCGTCGAACCCGGTCACCTTCGCCCACGTCGCCCGGCCCGTCGGGTAGGCCTCGCCCGGCGCGGACAGGCAGCCCTCGAAGTCGTCGTCCGGGTCCGGCATGCCCAGCGGGACCTCCGACGTCTCCAACGTCGGGTTCACCACCACGCCCCGGTACCGCACACCCTCGTCGTCCGGGCAGTCGTACACGAACAACCGCAGGTCGACCCCGATCTGGTTGGCCGCCAGGCCGACACCGCGCGCCGCCGCCATCGTCTCGTACATGTCGTCGATCAACGTGCGCAGCGCCTCGTCGAACACCTCGACCGGGCGGGTCGGGTGGTGGAGCACGGGATCTCCGGCGATCCGGATCGGGTGAACTGCCATGGCGTGCAGCCTAACGGCGCGTCACACAGGACGCGCCGACCGATGAGCGGACCCACGCGAAGATCACGTGATGTAATGGCACCCACGCACGGGACACGGCTGAGGAGCCAGATGGACGCCGCAGAGGCACTGGCGCCGGCGGAGGGGCCGGACGACGGTTTGAACGACCGGGAGCGCGAGATCCTGGCCTTCGAACGCCAGTGGTGGAAGTACGCGGGTGCGAAGGAACAGGCCGTCCGGGAGCTGTTCGACATGTCCGCGACGCGCTACTACCAGCTGCTCAACGCGTTGATCGAGAAGGAAGAGGCGTTGGCCGCCGATCCGATGTTGATCAAGAGACTGCGCAGGTCCCGCTCCGGCAGGCAACGCGCCCGCGCGGCGAAGCGGCTGGGCGTCGAGCGCCGATGACGAACCCGGAACAGCCCGCGGGCCCCGCGCACCCGGCACGTGCGGCGGGCTACGCGCTGCTCGGCGTGGCCGTCATCGCCCTGGTCATCGGTCTGGTCAGCCTGTTCACCGGCGGCACCGACGACGATCCGCCCGCCGCGCAGTCGACCCCGCCGTCGACCACCACCTCGGGCACCTCGGAAACGTCGGACGGCTCGCAGACCCCGTCCGGTGAGCCGACCGCCCCGTCGTCGGAGATGTCACCGCCCGCCGGCACCACGACCGCGCCCACGACGTCCGCCGACCCGGGCGGCACGACGACGACGGAAACGCCGCCGCCACCGGTGAGCACGACGCCCAAGCTCCCGGTGCGCATCTACAACAACAGCACCACCCAGGGCCTGGCCGCCCGCGCGTCGGGCGACGTCGAGCAGGCCGGGTGGCAGGTCGCCGAGAGGGGCAACTACTCCCAGGGCACGATCTGGACCACCACGGTCTACTTCCGCCCCGGCACCGACGAGGAAGCCTCGGCACGCGAACTGGCCCGCGTCCTCAACGCCCGCGTCGAGCCCCGGTTCGACGGCATCCAGAGCGCCCAACCGGGGATCATCGTGATCGTCACCAACGACTACAAGGGCCCGTCCGGCAAGGTCTCGTAGCCCTCCCCTACCGTTCCCGCGACTTGGCGTAAGCGGCGAGGGCGGCCAGTTGCGCCGGGTCCAACGACGGTCGGACCGCCGCACGTGCCGTCGCCAGGTGGGCGCCGGTCACCTCGGGCGCGGACAGCGACTCACGCATCGCGGTCAACGCGGCCTCGCGGATCAGCGCCGCGCAGTCCGCCGCCGAGTACCCGTCCAGTTCTTCGGCCAACGCGTCCAGATCCACGTCCGATGCCAACGGCGTGTTCCGCGACGAAGCCCGCAGGATCTCGGCCCGCGCGTCGGCGTCCGGCGGCGGCACGTACACCAGGCGCTCCAGCCTGCCGGGCCGCAGCAAGGCGGGGTCGACCAGCTCGGGCCGGTTCGTCGCGCCGAGCACGATGACGTCCCGCAGCGGCTCGACGCCGTCCAGCTCGGTGAGCAGCGCCGCGACCACCCGGTCCGACACGCCGGAGTCGGACGACTGGCCGCGTCGGGGTGCCAGCGCGTCGACCTCGTCCAGGAACACCATCGCGGGTGCGGCTTCGGCCGCCCGCCGGAACAGCTCGCGCACCGCCCGTTCGGACTCGCCGACGAACTTGTCCATCAGCTCGGCGCCCTTGACCGACAGCACGTTCAGCCTGCCGGTGCCCGCCAACGCGCGCACCAGGAACGTCTTCCCGCACCCGGGCGGCCCGTAGAGCAGGAGGCCACGCGGTGGTGCGACGCCCAGTCGGGCGAAGGAGTCCGGGTACTGCAACGGCCACAGCGCGGCTTCGGTGAGCGCCTGCTTGACCTCGGTCATGTCGCCGACGTCGTCCAACGTCAGCCCGCCGGTGCGCAGGGTGTCCGAAGTGGACATCGAGATCGGGCGGACGGTTTCCAGCGCTCCCGCCAGATCCGCTTGTCCGACGCGGGGTTCGTCGGCGTCCCGTTGCCGCAACGCGGCCCGGAGTGCGGCTTCCCGGCGCAACGCCACCAGGTCCGCCGCGACGAAGCCGGGCGTGCGGTCCGCGATGACGCCGAGGTCCACATCGGACTCGACGGGCACGTCGCGCAGCAGGACGCGCAGCAACTCGGTCCGCGCCTTGCTGTCGGGCAGCGGGAGGACGAGTTCGCGGTCGACCAGTTCAGGGACCCTCAGTCGGGGGTCGATCGCCTCGGGGTGTGCGCTGGTGACGACCAACGCCACCCCGTCGGGCCGTCCGCGCAAGGCGTCCAGCACGACGGTCGCCACCGGGGGCGCCGAGGCGGCGGGCAACAACGCCTCGACGTCGGTCAACAGCAGCACCGCCGGCGCCTGTCGTTGGGCTTGAGCGAGTGCGTCGGCGACCCGCTGCGCCGCCGCGTTCGCCTCCAGCACGGCGATGCTCGGCGCGGCAACCTCGACGACCGTGGCCTTCGCGCCTTGGGCGACGGCGCGCACGAACGTCGCCTTGCCGACCCCTTCCGGCCCGCTGACCAGGGCGGCCAAGCGCGGCACGGCACCCAGCCGGGCCAGCAGTTCGGGGTGGCTGAACGTCAGGTCGAACCACTCGGCCAACCGCTTCGCGGCCTCCTGCTGCCCGACCAGGTCCGCGACCGGCACGGCAGGCGTCACGACTTCGACCGCGCTGATCGTGGTCACCGGTCCCGCGGTCGCCGTCACCGCTGCTTGGACCGTGCCGCCGCCTCCGGACACGACCGCGGGCACGTCACCCGTTCGTGCGCCGTCACGCCAGCCGACCACGGTCGAGGGCTGCACGGCCACCGGCCCGTCGGCGGGGTCGGCGGAGGTGATGGTGAGCAGTTCGTTGGTCCACGTCATGCCGATGGCGTTGGACAGCTTGCTGCGCGTGGCGCTGACGTCCGCGCCGGGTGGCGGGGCCAGGTCCTGCGGCAGCAGGGAGACCGCGTCGCCGACGGTCAGCACTTTGCCGGTGAGGGCCATGCGGAGCGTTTCGGGGGTGAGCGACGTGCTGGCCAACCGCGAGCCCGCCACGATCACCGTGCGTGCGGCGGCGACGTCCACGGGCGCCACCACCACCTCCGCGCCTTCCACGACGCCGAGGTTCGACAGCGTCACGTCGTCCACCAGCACCACGCCGGGCGGGCCGTCGCCGGCGGTCGCGGCGGCCAGGGCGGCGCTCACCCGGGCACCGGTCAGGCGCACCGCGTCCCACGCGCGCAGGCCGAGCGCGTCCAGCACTTCGGGGTGGAGCCGCACCACGCCGCGACGGGTGTCCAGGGCGGAAGGGGACAGGCGGGCGGTCAACGTGATCACGGGGGTGAGCGTAGTTGGGGTGGGCGGTCGATGGCGCGTGGTCGGGCAGGGTCGGCGGCCTGCGCCAGGAGACGAGCCAGCCGCAGGCGACGGCGACAGGTGGTCGCGGGCAGCGGCAGGCGGCGACGGGCGGCGACGGGCGCACGATGGAGCGGCGGGCGACGCGCGGCAACGGGCCGGCGACGGGCTGTCGCGGCCGGCGGGCCGGCGGACGACGGGCGGCGGCACGCGATGGCAAGCGGCGACAACCCAGCGGCGGTGGGGCGACCAGCGGGTGGCCATCGGCGGACTGTGGGCAGCGGCGGGGCAAGCGCGATGGGGCGAGCGGGTCCGGCGGCGGGCGGTGCGTCCTGGCGGCGCGCGGTGGGTCCGGCG